>CAZGOM010000325.1:0-4437 GCA_964527265.1 uncultured Phycisphaeraceae bacterium
GATGTTCGAAGTAAGCGACGCCGGAGGAGTAGAGGACGGCGCGGGTCATGGCGAGGTCGACGGGTTTTGCGGGTTGCAGGTTTTGGGCCTGGGCTGGGGCGGGTTCCTGGGCGAACGCGGGGTGGGCGCCGAGCGGAGGCGTGAGGATGAGGGCGGCGAGGAAGAAAGCGTGGAGTGCGCGCTGAATGGTCATGGACGAACCTTTCTAGTCATATCGTGACGGGTTGGAAAAGACCCGACGACGGACGCCCGCCCTCGGTGGCTTTACCGTATGCGAAGGGTGGGGAGAAAAGTAGGCGTAGAGAGAGAAAAGACGTGATTGGTTCGCACGAATTGGTGTGCGGAGGGAGATGGTTGTGTACGCCGGGCGCGGATGAGAACAAGCCGAGCGGGCTAAAGGTGGCGCGCGCGGATGGGAGAGTGGTGGAGTAGGGAAGGAGGCGCGGGAGAGGAGATGACCGCGAGTCGGAAGCAGAGGAAGAGTGGATGAGCCGAGCTTCGGGGGATTCCGATAAGCGCAGTCAGCCTAATTCCGCTGTTGTGCCGTTGCTGATGTCCCTATTGTTGGGCTTGATGAAGGTTTCGACGCGCACATGATCTGCCTGCGATATTCGGAAGGATTGGAATTTTGATTGGAGAGCGGTCAAAACACAATGTCCTGGTTGGGTGTGCCGGATGGACAGTGCCCAAGGAATACGCCGAGAGGTTTGAGATAGAGGGGACGCACCTTGCACGGTATGCCGGGCGTCTGCCGGCGGTTGAGATTAACTCTTCGTTCTACCGCCCGCACAAGCCGGCTACGTATGCGAAATGGGCGGCGTCGGTTCCGGATTATTTTCGGTTTGCCGTGAAAGCGCCCAAGGCGATGACGCATGACCGCCGGCTCGTAGACGTGGAGGAAGTTCTTGACCGTTTTCTGGGGGAGGCGACTGAACTTGGCGGGAAGCTCGGGCCGATTCTTGTTCAGCTTCCGCCGAGCTTCGCGTTTAATGCGGACGTTGCGGAAGATTTCTTTACCAAGCTGCGAGAGCGGTTCAATGGGTATGTCGCGCTTGAGCCAAGGCATGCGAGCTGGTTTGGGGAGCAAGCCGAAAGGCTCGCGACGAAGTTCGACATAGCGCGGGTGGCTGCCGACCCGGCCTTGAATGCCAAGGCCGCGCTACCGGGCTGGTGGAATGGATTGGCGTACTACCGGCTGCATGGATCGCCGAGGATGTATTACTCGCCGTACTCAGCCGAGTATCTTGTGACTTTGTCAAAGTCCCTTTTGGATGCAGCGCGTTTGGGCCCGGTGTGGTGCATTTTTGACAATACGGCAGAGGGGGCGGCGATGGGGAATGCGCTTGATGTGGTTGAGCGATGTGGTTGAGCGGGTGAAGCAGGCGCGTGCAAGAGGGTTTCATCGATTTGTTTACCGGAGGCCGCGCACGCAGACTCGCTTGCCCCCGGTTACGCGCTGTAGCCGCTTGTCAGGGGCCGGACGGATGCAGAAGAGACTGTTCAAAGGCCGCAAATGCTTACCCGGGCGCTGAGGGGGAAGGCGTCAGAAATAACCGCCATCAAGAGAAGAACACCCTCACCCCGACCCTCCCCCTGAGGGGGATGGAGGCAAGAAATGCGGAGATTATTTATGACGAATGCTTTAGTTGCCGGATTCGTAGTAGGCCCAGAGGCTGCCGAGGGAGTTGTCGTTGAAGTTGATGCTGGAATTGCCGGTGAGGCCTGAGGGTGCGCCCCAGGCGTCGATGAGGTTGCGATTGCCGACCATGACGGTGTAATAGACGGAAGGGGGGACGGGTCTGGCTGCGGCGGCGAGGAAGAGCTTTTTGCCGCCATAGGCGACGTGTCCATCGATGAAGAGGATGTTCATTTTTTCGCCGTGCTTGGAGATCCAAGCGTCGGGGTGGGAAGAACCGCCGCCGATGTATTCCTCTGCGTCGATGGCATAGGCGTTTCCGGGCTTCCATTTTTCGACTTTGATGGTTGGAACGGTGGAAGAGCCGAGGAACCAGCCGCGGTTGAAGTAGTCGATTTCGGAGCGGGAGACGCAGCAGGAGGTGTGGTTTGTAGAGCCGGGGTTGTTGGCGGTGGAATTGAGATTGCGTGTGGAGAGGAGACCGATATAGCCGGAAGATTCCGACTGGAGGCGCTGCCAGTATTCCATCTGGGTTTCGCCGTAGATGAAGCCGCCGGAGTAACGGACGCGTGGTGTGCCGGGGCATTCGAGAGTGGGTGCGATGTGGCGGGGACGTTTGCCGGGATTTGGGAGATAGCCCATGTAGTAGAACCAGCCGAAGCCGACGGGCTCGGTGTGGGCGAGGGAGCCGCCCTGATCGCTGGGTGAGTCTGGACACTGAGCGAAGATGGAGCCGGAGGGATCGCTTCTTGTGTAGCAGACGAGGACATTTTGAGGGTAGATGCGTTTTGAGCCGGTGCCGACCCCGCCTATGGTGTAGTAATTGAGGCGGTGCGGAGAGGTGGGGCTGGGCAGGGAACCCTTGCAATCGGCTGCGTATTGAGCGGTCATGAGTCCCTGTTGATGCATGTTGCTGGCGCAGGTGATGCGGATGGCGACGGCGCGTGCGGCGGTGAGGGAAGGTAGGAGAAAGGCCATAAGGACCGCGGTGATGGCGATGACGACGAGCAATTCGACGAGGGTGAAGGCGTGGTTCTGACGCATGAGGAATGGCCCGAGAAGAGTTGTGCTGCGAAGGAACGGAAGAGATGAGCGTGGATGGTAATTGTTATGTCAATTGTCTGCAAGGGATTTTGTGTGGGGAAGGGCCATTTCATCTGGCCTTGGCATCAAGAATCATTCGGCTGAGGTGGTTTTTATTGATTGGTTAAGAAGGTTTTAAGCAGGTGTTGCGGGCGCAATGTACATTCGCTTTGAACACAGATTTCCCAGATTATTAAAGATTTACATGATGGCTTTGGAAGCTGGGATCATTGGTAGTCTCGGGGGAGCGGTTGGGCGTTGTAGCCGCTGGATGCGTCTTTGATGATGAGTGTGTGAGGTGGTGCGAACTTATTGGTGAGCTGTATGTGAATGGTGTTGATATCGGGTGAGACAAAGGTGGCATAAGGACGGGTGTTGGAGAAGCCCGCGACGATGGGCTCAAAAGTGAATTCGGCATAGTGTTCGCCGATGGGGTCTTTGCTGGCCTGGATGATTTGGAATGCATTGCCGGCGGTGCCTCCGCAGGGCCAGGAGACGACTAGAAGCCGAAAGTCGGGATCTGAACTGGGGAGCCAGAAGTATTCGACGTCTTCAAGGGTGGGGAGGACGAAACGGGAATAGAGGAGGATACGGGAGAAATCCAAGTGGTGAGAGGCGAGATGGGAATCTGCGGGAAAGGCACCCATGACAAGGACATGATGATTGGAGATGACAGGAGCGGTGGGCGTGCGCTGGTCGATGACTGCGGTGAAGACGGTCCAGTCATCGAAGGTGGTGAGATCGATTTTTTTGACGAATGGAAGCTGAGATGCCGATGCGTTATCTGCGGGCGAACATGTGCAAGCAGTGAAGGTGAGGCAAGTGATGGCGAGGAAGATGGCGGTGAGAAAGCGCATGATGGTCCTTTGAGGTGGAGGAAGGAATCGATGCGGGACAAAGCAGTGGTCTTTCAAGTGGAAAATGATAGATGGAAGAAGCAGAAAAGACATGCTCACGCGGACGAGAGCATGGCACACAGAAAAGTCGATCCGTCAATTGACCTTTGAAAGACTAGTAGCACACTCTCACCCCAATACGGTTCAGATAAGGATCAAAGTGGGGATTTTAAAAGGAACACAAAAGCTTGGATGATGCATGAATAAGAGGTTGTCCGTGCAAGACACACCGTAGCCCGCGGACGGTCTATAGTGTGGCACCCGGCCAAGAGCTTTATGGGAGGTTGCGAGAGCCGAAGGGGAGGACGAGTTGGGTGGGGCAGGGGAGTGGTTGGAGGACGAGTTGCTGGATTTGGCGGATGGCGAGGGTGGTCATGTGGTCGATGTCGATGCCGATCCAGGGGAGGTCTTGTATGCCGTAGCGAGCGACGACGCTGGGGAAGCCGGAGATGATGATGGATTGGGGGTTGATTTTGATGCCGGCGTTTTGCATGCCGGTGATGAATGAGGAGGCGAGGCGAGCGTCGGGGATGATGTAGGCCGTGGGGGGCTTGGGGAGTTTGAGGAAGGCATCGACGGCGGCCTGAGCGCCTGCGCGGGGCTTGTTTGTGATGTGGATGAGTTCGGGGTTGATATCGAGTTTGTGTTCGAGGTGAGCGAGCTGGTAGCCGCGGAGCCAGCGGTCGTTCCATAAGCCTCGGGGAACGCGTTCGACGACGAAGGCGATGCGGCGGTGTCCGACGGCGAGGAGGCGTTCGACGGCGAGCTCGCCCATGGCTTCGACGTTGTAGGAGATGGTTTGGCCGGTGCCTGAGCCGTGGG
>CAZGOM010000326.1:0-4419 GCA_964527265.1 uncultured Phycisphaeraceae bacterium
CGTACACGTTCGACCACGGCAAGCATGAGATCACCCATGTGCGCGATGGGAAGACGTACGTGACGACGGCGCAGAACGTGCCGGGCGAGAATCAAAAGTATTACAACAACGTGTCGGCGCACCTGGTGACGGGTGAGACGCTGATCATCACGCCGGAATGGTCGAGAAGGCCGATCCATATTCTGGATCTGGCTTGCCAGTCGGCACGCGATGGGCATGCGATCAAGACGAAGTATGCTTGATCTTGATCCAGGCGAGAGTCTTTGATGACGGCCTACGCGTTCGGGTGGTCGGGTATCGGGTTGCCGGGTGTCCGTGCGCTGCTGCGCAGGATGATTATTGACCTGATGGGCATCGAACCTGGACGGTGTTGGGGTTTTTGAAATTGATCCTGCCGTGTTCGTGAAGGCACGAACACGGCAGGATTATTTTTTGGTGGAGGGTTGAGTGGGCGTGGCTTCTTGGAGGATGGCGCGGGTTTTGCTGTGTTTTGGGGTGTGGTCGAGGGCGGTTTTGCCTTCTGAGTCTTTGATTGAGGGGTCTGCGCCGTGTTGGAGGAGGATGCGGACGGCGCCGGGTTGATCTTCGCGGGCGGCGTACATGAGGGGTGTCCAGGTGGAGATTGAACTGTTGGGATCGGCGCCCATTTGAAGGGCTAGTTTCAGGTTGACGGGGGCGTGATTGGTGATGGCGTTGATGAGGATGCGTGTGTTGCCTTCGCCGCCTGGGAGGGGGATGCGTCGTTGAAGGAGGTAGGTGATGAGAGGTTGACTGTAGGTCGAGTCGTAAGGGGATGGGGCGGGAGGTTGAGTTGCTGCGCCGTGGTCGAGGAGGAAGGCGATCATTGAGATGTCGTTGTTTTGGCAGGCAACGACCAGAGGCGTGCGATTCATGGCGATGGAATTGATGTCTGCGCCGTCTTCGAGGAGTTGGGCGACTTTGGCTTTGTCTTTCTGCGCTACGGCCTGAGAGAGGTATTCGGCGGGGCCCTGGAAGATGCCGATGTGTTGTTCTTTGGCTTCCTCCTGTTGCTGAAGGAGGTATTGGGTGTAGGTCATGTCCGGAGGGATGTCGGTTGAGACAAGATTTTTGAACCGCGGCGTATTCGGATATGGGTAAGCGGTTGCATTGATGGCGGTGTTGAGATCGGCTTTGGCCGCGCCGCTCCTGAGAATCATTGCGGCTATGTCATCACGGGTGGGATAGACATCGTAGTAAATGGGGATGATGTTGATGGTGCGAATAGCACCACATCCATGTGGGAGTCCATCCTCATAGAAACCGTTTGCAACCAGCCGGGCTGCTCCGGGGGTGGTTTCCTGGATGAGAAAGGACCTGTCGCTCAGTGCAATACACCTGATCTCATTTTCCGCGACTTTGATTTGGTCACGTGTAAGGCCTTGAACCGAAACGCCAGCGAGAGAGAAGGTGCGGCCATCGGTCAAGGTGACGTTTGTGCCTGAGACACCAATGGCCTTGACCATTTGGCTGTGCATCGGGTCCGGCTGGTAGCGGGGTTCTGGGCCCCAGAGGCGGATGCAGCCGGGGAGTAAGGCGAGGGGGAAGAGGAGAATGAGTGTCGTGAGGCGAATGAGAGTGCGGGTTGACATGATTGCCGTGGTGGATTTTTGGGGAAAGAAGTATTGAACGTCTGCAATGAGACGTTGCAGGGGGGCGGGTGTTTGGTGAAATGAGATTTTTATGTGAGTGGTGGTTTTGGTGAAGTGTCGGTCTATTGTGGCAATTAAGGGTGAAATCGATGGCTTCGCTGGTGTTGAGCACGTAGCGAGATTCCGGGGCAGTTGAGTACAACAGCCCCAGCCACTCTTATTTTTACTCATGACGGATCAGGGGTTGATTTGGGCGGTGCAGTAGCCGATGCCGCGGTTGCCGAACTGATTGCCGGTGTACCACATGCGGTATTGATTTTTGTGTTTGAGAGCGCAGGCGTAGGAACGCTGGTGGTCGTCGAAGGAACCGGGTGAGCCGATGCCGAGGTCGCCGTCGGGGCCGGAGGGGGTGTGGGTCCAGGTCAGGCCGTCTGTGCTGGTGAGGCTGCGGATGCGGTAGGCGGGGCCGAAGGTGCTGACGAACATGCGGTAAGGGCCGCCGGGTTTTTCAGTCACGATAAAGGGTTTGGAAACGATGTATTCATAAGGAGCTGTGTCATGGAAACGGGGGGCGATGAGGAGGTGATTATGGGGCTTGTGCCACGTGATGGCGTCGCGGCTGGTGGCGTATGCGATGCCGATGGCGGGGATGGTGTCGCCATGGCCGGTCTGGACACCTTCGGGGCGTTTAAACCAGGGGCCGATGGCGGTGTAGTAGAGGCGGTATTCATTGCCGATGCGGAGGACGCAGACGCTGCCGGTGGCGGATTGGTCGAAAGGTTTATCGAGAGGGAGGACGGGGTTTTGATCGTGGTAGCGCCATGTGAGGCCGGCGTCGTCGGAGATGGCGAGGTTGGTGGAGTTTGGGAGCGTGCCGTCAGAGCGTTTTTTGCCCCAGGCGCAAAAGAGCATGTGCCAGCGGTCGCCTTCGACGGGGAAGACATAGGGGAAGCTTGGGCCGTTGGCGTTGTGGGTGGTGTGAGGCTGGGAGGCGAGGAGGACGTTGCCGCGGGGCTGCCAGTCGTTTGGGCGGTCGATGGGGGACTCGGCCATGAGGATGACGTTGCCCTGGGTGCCGGAGCCCCAGTAGTAGATGCGGTAGCGGTCGCCGAGATCGAGGATGTGGCCTGCGGAAGCGCGGGCGGAATCGAGTGGGCCGTGGAGCTGGCCGGGGCGGATGACGGGGTCTGGGCTGGGGAAGTGCCAAGTGAGGGGCGTGGTCATGGGGTTACGGTAGCAGTTGGTGATGGGGGAGCGAAAGAAGGGTGGGAATTGAGTGGAGCGGGAATGCGGGATTGGTGGTGGGAAAGCGAGAAAGGGGGGGGAGGAAGGAGTCCAGGGTCCTGAGTCCTGTGTCGAAGAGGCAGAAGTTGGAACCAAAGAAAGACGGGCGGCAATGAGCCGTCCGTCATTGGGGTTTTGTTGGCGTGGGCAAGGCACATCGCAGGCGCGGACGCCTGCAATGTGCCACCTGGAATTGTCAGACGTCGAGGTTTTTGACTTCGAGGGCGTGTTCTTCGATGTACTTGCGACGGGGCTCGACTTCTTCGCCCATGAGGCAGGTGAAGAGGCTTTCAGCAGCGGAGGCGGCGTCGTAAGTGACTTTGAGGAGGACGCGGTTGGCCGGATCCATGGTGGTGTCCCAGAGCTGGTCGGCGTCCATTTCGCCCAGACCTTTGAAGCGCTTGATTTCGACGGATTTGCGGCCGACTTCGAGGATTTCCGGGAGGAGTTTTTCGACGTTGGGCACCTGCTTGGCCTGGGGGACGCCCTTGGAGTCGGGCACCAGAAGTTCAAAGCGGGTGGGCATACGCTCGCCGGAGGGGGAGGTTTCCTGGACGATGGCGTAGTCGTCCATGTCGATGTCGAGGGCCTGGAGGCGGGCGAAGATGCGTTCGAGTTCCTTGACTTCGTGGAGCTCTTGGCGCGTGGGGACGGGGCGGGCGGCGACGGTGAGGTCTTCCTTGGCGTTTTCCTGGACTTTGGTTTCGTGGGGCTTGGCGGGAGCGGGGGCGGCGCTTTCGGCGGGCGCGGCAGCTCCCGGAGGCGCCACGGGGGCGAGGAACTGCTTGAGGTAAGCCTGTTCGTCTTCCTCGGACCAGAAGAAGCGGTCGCCATGGTCGACCCCGGTGACCTGGACGCGGGAGCGGGGGAGGCGGCGCTGGCCGGTGGGGTCTTGCGCGCGGAGGGAGAGGAAATCGGTGAAGTTGATGCCACGGCGCTGGACGATGCCGGTGAGCTCGGAGAGGTGGGCGAGGAGGTCGAACACCTGGCGGAGATCGGCGCCGTGGACGGTGCGCAGGGGCTTGTGGTCTTCGTCGTAGACGGCGAGGCCCATGCCTTCGAGGGCGAGTGAGCCGAGGACTTCGCGCATGCGTTTTTCGTTCAAGACGTATTCGGATTTTTTCTGACGGGTGACGAGGTAGAGGGGAGGCTGTGCGATGAAGATGCGGCCCTGTTTGACGAGTTCGGGCATCTGGCGGAAGAAGAAGGTGAGGAGGAGTGTGCGGATGTGAGAGCCGTCGACGTCGGCGTCGGTCATGATGATGATGCGGCCGTAGCGAAGCTTGGTGATGTCGAATTCATCGGTGCCGATGCCGCAGGCGAGGGCCTGGATGATGATGCGGATTTCCTCAAAGCCGAGGATCTTGTCCAAGCGGGCTTTTTCGACGTTGAGAATTTTACCCTTGAGGGGGAGGATGGCCTGGTAGCGGTGGTCGCGGCCGCCCTTGGCGGAGCCACCGGCGGAGTCACCTTCGACGAGGAAGAGTTCGGAGTTATCGACGTCCTTGGAGGTGCAGTCGTAGAG
>CAZGOM010000327.1:0-4415 GCA_964527265.1 uncultured Phycisphaeraceae bacterium
ATCAGCATCGCCCACTCCGGATGATGCGTCTGCGGCCCAAACGAGTACCGGAAGTTTCCCCGGTTCCCCTTGCGATCCGGGTCCGCATCCGTCTGCTCCTTGATCACCCGCGCCGCCCCAGCCCGGGCAAATGCCAGTTGCTCAGGGGAAAGCGCATCCTTGATCGCCACAAATCCGTCCCGATGAAAAATCTTCACCGCACGGTCAACCTCACTCGCATCCAGCAAATCGATATCCAGCATGACACACCCTTCAAAGTGATGAAATCCTTGAATTCACAATGTCATAGCAATATAAAGCCCTCAAGGACCGCGCAAGGCCCTCGCACCTCAATAGGACAATCCAACAGGTTGCTCAAACAAACCAGCGTCCAAAATCCACTTTTTTATCCGCGCGCCATCTTCATCACTTCTTCAAACTCGCCCGCCGTCACCGGCTGCACCGACAATCTCTGCCCACGCCGCAGCACCAGCATCTGCGCTAATTTCGCATTCGCGCGCAGTTCATCCAGCGTCACCACCTGCTTGAACTTTTCCACGAACTTGATGTCCACCATCACCCAGGTCGGCTCATCCTTCTTGGTTTTGGGATCAAAATGGTCATGTTTGGGGTCCCACGCTGTCGGGTCCGGATACGCCTTGGCCGCGATCTCCGCCACCCCCGCCACGCCCGTCGGCTCCGCGCTGGAGTGGTAAAACAGCACCCGGTCACCCGGCGACATGTCGTCACGCATGTAGTTGCGCGCCTGATAGTTACGCACCCCGTCCCAATGCGTCTTTTTCACCTTCGCCAGGTCGTCAATCGAAAACACCCCAGGCTCAGACTTCATCAACCAGTACTTTTTCTCTGCCATTGTCATCCCTTCCATCTTTAAGCGCTCACACCGAACCGCGCGGCGTGCCGACTCGTAGTGTCCACAGTAAGATGTTGCCGTTCAACTCAGCAATCACGTCCGACCCATGATAAACCCCTCAGAAAGGCACTGCATGATTTCTCGCTGGCTCGCCGCCCTGCTTATCGCAGCCCCGGCCACCGTCGCCTCCCTCGCATACGCGCAAGACAAGCCCGCCGCCGTCGAACCGGCCAAGCCGGCCGCCGCTGCCGAAGCCAAACCCGCCCCAGCCGCTTCCAGCGAGGATATCAACGTCCAGTTCAGCTACACCCAGGGCGTCCAGATGGGCAAGCAGATCGCCGCCGGCAAGTCCTTCGGCATCGTCCCTGAAGAATTCATCAAGGGCATCAACGACGGCGCCGCCGGCAAAGCCGATGTCAGCGCCTCCGACGCCCAGCTCATTGAACTCAAGTGGACCATCGCCCGCCTTGATCGCGATATCGCCAAGGCCGAAGCCGCCAAGGACACCGGCCAGCTCACCATGGCCCAGGAACAAAAAAAGATGCTCCAGGCCGAGCTCGCCCGCTTTGAGCAGGGCCTCGTCCAGGCCAAGCAAGGCGAAGAATTCCTCAAGAAGAACGCCACCGCCGAAGGCGTCAAAGTCACTGCCTCCGGCCTCCAATACAAGGTCATCAAGGAAGGCACCGGCGCCAAGCCCGGCCCCACCGACACCTTCACTGCCTACTACAAAGGCACCCTCGTCAACGGCGATATCTTCGACCAATCCAAAGACGGCGACCCCCTCAAGCTCGGCGTCAACCAGGTCATCCCCGGCTGGACCGAAGGCCTCCAGCTCATGCCCGCCGGATCCAAATACATGTTCTGGATCCCCTCCAACCTCGGCTACGGTGAACGCGGCGCAGCCCCCAAGATTCCGCCGAATTCCGTCCTCATCTTCGAAGTTGAGCTCCTCAAGTCCGAACCGGCTTCCACTGCCGGTCCCGGCGCAAAAGGCAAGGGCGGGCTCTAAGCCAACCCTCCATTAATCCATACCAAAAACCCGGACCCAAAGTCCGGGTTTTTTCATGCCCTCCAAGGTGGTGCCATAAGGCCGGATTCTGATCTGATTCCGACCCCTGGCTTCTCGGCTTCTGAATTCTTCATTCTCAAACCCGAAACCCTATTTCCTTATCGCATGCGCAAACGCCAGGATGTATCCATCCAGATCCTTCACCGCAAACTCCCGGTTCCCATAAAGCTCCTGGTTGCACGGCGCATACACCACCCGCGCCCCCTTCCCCTTAAACTCCTCAAACAGTGCATCCGCATCCGTCACCCAGAAATACGCATCCCATGTCTCACCATCCGCCCCATTAGGAATGATCCGCGCGGGTTCGCACTGCAACGAAAGCATGATGTTCAAGCCATCGCGCTTGGGAATGCAAAACGAAGGTGGATTTCCCCAAATCTGGTCACTCTTGAAACCCAGCACGTCACGATAGTAATCGTGCGCCTTCACCACATCAGCTACAAAAAAATACGGCGCATGCGTCAACAGCTTGCTCATAAAATCTCCTGTTTAATACCACATCATAAACCCACCCACCTTAACCAAAACCCAAGCCTTTCATGCCGACTTTTCTTAATACATCAACTTTTACTTTGCTCTAGAAATCCATCACACTTCTCAAGACTTGCCCTGTAGCGATCCGCCTCAGAATCGTTTCTCAATAAGTCACACTATTGTTCTTTTTTCGCTTCGGTCGGGGATGGCGGACGCGACAAAAATCCAAACGCAAATATCACCGCCGACGCCATCATCCCTACCAACATTGGATACATTGGGAATTCATTCGTAAATCGCAAGCCAATAAAAATACCAAAATAAGTAAGCAGTGCTGTGCCTAAAGCAGCTCGATTTGAAATAAGCAGGGGAATTTTTCTCCCTAAAATGCCGCTGACAAATGCCATTAAAGCCCATGTCGGCATACAAATCAGGAGAAAAATCACCAAAGTGCTACCAAGCGTGGCGGCTGCGTGATTCGTCATGTCCATAAAACCTCCCAGAATAGGATTCAGATGAAGAAATCGACTACGCAATATACCCAAAGACCCGGTGGGTAACACCGGGTCTTTGTTCATTTTAAAAATTCTATACTTTCAGTTAGCCGCCCGCAGCGCCGTCCCCGCCGGGTTCGGTCATTGACCGCGCATCCAGCAGTTCCGTCAGCTTCGCTTCATCCACCAGCTTCTTCTCCAGCGCAAGCTGCCGGATCGTCTTGCCCGTCGCAAAACCTTCCTTGGCCAGCTTGGCCGCGTTGTCGTAGCCAATCACCGGCGCCAGGCTCGTGCACATCATCAGGCTCTGCTCGATGGTCGCTTCGCATTCCTTCCGGTTCACCTGAAGGTCCTTGAGCAGGTTCTCAACAAACACATCCGAGCCCTTGGCCAGAAGCGCGATCGATTCCTGAATCGCATCGCTCATCACCGGCATCGCCACGTTGAGTTCCAGAAGGGAGCCGATCCCACCCAGGCCCGCATGCGCGATCACCGCATCATTGCCGATCACGCGGCAAGCCACCTGGATCACCGCTTCGCAGATCACCGGGTTCACCTTGCCAGGCATGATCGAAGACCCCGGCTGAATCGCCGGCAGTGAGAGCTCAAACAACCCGCAGCGCGGGCCCGAACCCAGCCAGCGGATGTCGTTGGCGATCTTCGTCAAAGACACAGCAATCGTCTTCAGTTGCCCGCTCGCGGCGACAAACGAATCCTTCGCCGCCTGCGCTTCAAAATGGTTCTTGGCTTCGACGAACTCAATCCCCGTCTTCTTAGACAGTTCCGCACAAACCCGCGCCCCGAATTCCGGATGCGTGTTGATTCCCGTCCCTACAGCCGTTCCACCGATGGGCATGTTCGTCCGCATGTCTTCCAGCGCCGCCTTCGCACGCAGCACGGCAAAGTGCGCCTGCGCCGCGTAACCCGAAAACACCTGCCCCATGCGGATCGGCGTCGCATCCATCAAGTGCGTGCGCCCGATCTTGATCACGTCGTCCCAGGCCTTGGCGTGCTTGTCCAGAATCGCGTGCAGCTTCTCCAGCGCCGGGATCAATTGCCCCTTGATCGCAATCGCCGCCGCAATATGCATCGCCGCCGGGAAAGTGTCATTGCTCGACTGCCCCATGTTCACATGGTCGTTGGGGTGCGCCAGATCACGCGAGCCGATCACCTTTCCCGCCTTCTGGTGAATGCGGTTGGCGATCACTTCATTGGCATTCATGTTCGTCGAAGTGCCCGACCCGGTCTGGTACACATCCACCACAAAATGCTTGTCATGCTCCCCGCGCGCCACTTCCTCCGCCACTTCAATAATCAGCGCGGCTTTATCCGCACCCAGCTTGCCCAGGTCAGCATTCACCCGCGCACAAGCCGCCTTCAGCAATCCAAACGCTTTCACCACCTCCGAAGGCACACCCTTGCCCGACACCGGAAAGTTAAACACCGCCCGCTGCGTGCTCGCCCCCCACAGCGCCCATTCCGGCACCTGCATCTCGCCCATCGAATCCTTTTCCTTGCGGTACTT
>CAZGOM010000328.1:0-4388 GCA_964527265.1 uncultured Phycisphaeraceae bacterium
TCAAACCCATATGGCTGCAAGCGGTCAATCGCCGCGCGCAGATCCGTCACTTCCTTGGGCGAAAGCACGTTGGGGATCAGCACAAACCCATCGTCCTCCATCGCCTGGGCCATCCCGGCGATATCGTCGATCTTGTGCGTCTTCTGCAGATATTTAAACTCGCCGGCCTCGGTGTTCTTCTCGGCGCTTACGGTTGCGGATAGTCCAGACATCTCGGTCGCTCCTTGCACAACGTTTAGGATCGCGGCATCAGCCCAGGCCACGCCCGGCATACCGCTTATTCACACAAAATCCTACCCCCCACCCCCCGCACCCCGCTATAACCAGATTCGGAAAAATCAGGACTTTCTTCAGGTCAATAAAACAAGATATTCAATATTTCCGCACAATTCCACCACCTACAAAGTACACTTTAGTCACCCCACAACCATGAACACCCCCACCTACTCCATCCTCCGCGCCCGCGATTATTTTCGCCCCGACGCCATTCCCCTCTCCATTTCCCTCAGCCCCAACGAAGCCTCCCGCGAACACGGCCACGAATTCATGGAAATCGTCCTTGTCGCCTCGGGCCGCGCCACGCACCTCCACCGAAACCCCAATGGCAAGCTCGCCTCTTATGACCTCATCGAAAACGATGTCTTCATCGTCCCCATCGGCTGGACGCACGGCTATAAAGACACACGCCATCTCTCCATCTACAACATCCTCTACATGCCCAGCCTCATCCAGCACGATTTCCCCTTCCAAAATCTCGCCGACCCCACCTCCGCCCTCTTCACAGGCCAGACCCTCCCCTCTCCCGCCGCCCTCACACACAAAATCCACCTCCCCCACTCCATGCGCGAAACCGCCGACTCCCTCCTCAAAACCATCCGTCGCGAACTCATCACTCAGCGCCCAGGCTTCCAGCTCCTGGCCAAAGCCCGTTTCCTTGAATTCCTCTGCATTCTCCAGCGCGCTTCAGACACCCGCCCCAACTACGATGCCGAGCACCCCGAAACCCACGCCGTCGCCAACGCCATCCGCTTTGTTGAAGACCATTACATCCGCCCCATCGGCCTCGCCGATATCGCCCAGGCCGCCGGTTTAAATCCCAACTACCTCTGCGAACGCTTCGGCCAGGTCACCGGCATGTCACCCGTCAAATACCTCACCCGCCTCCGCATCGAACACGCCAAAGGCCTCCTCACCACCACCGCCCTCCCCGTCACTGAAGTCGCCCTTCGCTCCGGCTTCAGCGACAGCAGTTACTTCGCCCGCGTCTTCGGTCGTCACGCCGGCAAAACCCCCAAAGCCTTCCGCTCTGAAGCCAGCCTCGTCTAAGCAACTGTCAACAATTTTCCTCCTTTCCTTGTCTCTTCACTCCCATTACGATTAATGTTGCTCCACTCATCTCTGGGGTCCACGCTTCCGCCCCCATCCAGTTCCTCTCTGCGCCTCGCGCCGGAAGCATCTCCATGAAAAAGCTGTCTCAACAAGCCTCCGAGATGATCTCCCGCGTCATGGGTCTCATGTCCGATGACTCCAAAAGCCATGCAGACCCTGAAGCCCGACCGCCCCAGCTCCGCCCTGACACCAGCGATGAGAGCGTTGAAGTCACCCCTGATCCCGATGAAGCCCTGAGCCCCTCCAAGGAAAGCCTCAGCGGCTCCAACCCTGCCCCACGTATCGAGCGGATCATTAACATCGACATCCCCGGCTATAAGCTCGGCCGTGAGCTGGGCCGCGGCGGTCAGGCCGTCGTCTTTGAAGGGGTTCAAAAATCCACCGGCCAGAAAGTCGCCGTCAAGATCCTTCGCGAAGGCAGCCTCGCCTCCTCCAAGGAGCTCGCCCGCTTCGAGCGTGAGATCCAGGTCTTGGCCGCCCTCAACCACCCCAACATCGTCCGCGTCGTCGACCGTGGCACCTCTCAGGATGGCATGCAGTACCTCGTCATGGCCCACATTCAGGGCATGCCCATGGACAAATGGCTCAAGCAACAGCGCTCCGACCAGGACGCCAAGCTCAAGCCCCAGCAGGTCGAACGCCTCCTGCGCCTCTTCCTCACCATCTGCGACGCCGTCAATTCCGCACACCTGCGCGGCATCGTCCATCGCGACCTCAAACCCTCCAACATCATCATCGACGACCGCGGCGAACCCCACATCCTCGACTTTGGCCTCGCGCGCAGCATCTTCTACGGCTCAGACGAAGACGGCCTCCCCAATGCCGTTTCCATCTCCGGCCAGTTCATCGGCTCCGTCCCCTGGGCCAGCCCTGAGCAGGCCCAGGGCTCCCAGTCTCTCATTGACAGCCGCACGGATGTCTACTCCCTGGGCGTCATCCTCTATCAGATCCTCACCGGTGAATTCCCCTACCAGGTTCAGGGCTCCATCCCTGACGTGATCAAAAACATCGTCGCCACCGCCCCCGAAGCCCCCAGCAAGCGCAACCTCAAATCCAAAGCCGGCTCCCGCGTCGGCATGACTTCCTCCACATCCTCATACTTCCGCGCCTCCTCGGTGGAAGTCCTCGATGCCATCGTCTTAAAAGCCCTTGCCAAGCCTCGCGAAGACCGCTATCAATCTGCCGGGGAGCTCGCTCGCGACGTCGCCAATTTCATCTCCGACCGCCCAACCCAGGCCGCCGGAGACCGCGCCCGCGGCCGTCGCTGGCGTAAGTACGCAGTCGCCGCCGCCATTACCGTCGCCATCCTCGCAGGCGTATTCGCCATGGGCGTCAAAGCCAAATCTTGGGGGCAAAACCCTGATAAGGAAAACCTCGCCGCTCCCATGGCCATGGCGCCCCTTGAGGGCCAGGGCGCCATCGTTCCCCCAGGCAGCGGCGCACCCGTCTCCATCGGCATCGCCACGGAGGCCGCCAAATCCGGCTGGGTCTCTGAATGCGCCGTCGACTTCGCCAAAACCCCCAAGGGCCGCAATGTCGACGTCCGTGTCCACACCATGTCCGTCACCGACTCCTTCCGCGCCGTCAGCGATGGAGACCAGCGCATTCATGTCCTCCTCCCCACCAACTCCATGCCCGGCGAAATCTTCTCCGAAGAATGGCGTCGCCTGCGTGGTAAATCCCCCGTCCTCCGCACTGAACGCCTCGCCACTTCGCCTCTGGTTTTCCTCTTCACCCAGCGCGGCTTGCAAGCCGTCGATGACCCCTCCGCCGGCATCACCCTTCGCGCCGTCAAAAAAGCACACGCTGAATCAAAGCTCTCCTTCGGCTACAACCACCCCATGAAGACCGGCTCCGGCCTCTCCACCCTCGCTCTCATGGCTTACGACTTCTACGATAAAAACCGTGATCTCACCCCCCTGGACGCTCAAAACCCTGCATTCATCGAATACCTGCGCACCTACGATTCCCGCTTCACCCAGACCTTTCAAAACTCCGAAGCCCTGTTGACCGAAATCGCCCAGGCCGGTGCCTCGGATTTCGACGTCATCCTCGTCCCCGAAGACGCCGTCCTCGTCAAGCTCCAGCAGGCCCCAGGCCGCTACAAGGATATGCGTGTGGTCTACCCCGACCCCACCATCTGGAACGACCACCCCGCCTACGTCCTTGACGTCCCCTGGAGCAGCCCCGACCAGCGCGCTGCCGCCTCTGATTTCATCGACTATCTTCTCTCCACCAAAGCCCAGGCCAAAGCACTCGACACCGGCCTGCGCCCCGTCAATATCTCCGTCGCGCTTGATAACCCCGAAAGCCCCCTGGTCAAATACGCCAACCACGGCATAAAACTCAACCTGCTCCACTTTTGCCAATACCCCAGGCGCCCAGCCCTTGAAGCCCTGCAATCCTCATGGCTTCAATCCCGCCCCAGCCTGGGCAGCAATGCCGAACCGGTGAGCACTCAGCTCACCACTGCAATCACCCCTTAAAGCCGCACGCTCCGCGTGGGTCGCCGCAGCGCCCGCATCCGCCCATGGGCATCGGCATGCCGCCCCCTTCCGATGATGTCCCGCCTGACGCCGCAAACACGCTGTGCATCCGATGCGTCTTGGCAGATTTGCAATGCTCGCAGGCGATCTTCTCATCCGCCTGCGCCATCGGCCGCAGCGCTTCGGTCACCTTGCCGCACGCTTCGCACTCATATTCATACATGGGCATAAAAACACTCCTTGAGCCACCATTATAGGACCGCACACTTCTCTTCACCTCACTTCTGAAACCTCAACCCCCAAGCCCCCTCTTCTGTTACCTTGTCCCCCAACCAATTTCCCCTTCCTACGACACCACCCAGGACAAGCCATGGCAAAGAAAACCGCCAACTCCGCGTTTGATCCCAACAAATTCGATAACCTCCAGCAGGTCGGCGGCATCCGCACTGGCTCTCTCGACACCGCCGGCCCCGGCGGGCCTTCCGTCCGCTGCGCCTTCTTCAACACCGGCTC
>CAZGOM010000329.1:0-4341 GCA_964527265.1 uncultured Phycisphaeraceae bacterium
CCGGGTCGCACACGGAGGAGGCGCAAGTATTGGGCCTTACTTGCCTGAAGCTGGGAGAATGAGAATCGTCCCCGGCTCAAGACGGCCCGGATCGCTGCCGATCACGTCGCGGTTGAGCTTGAAGACATTTTCCCACTTTTGTTCGTCGCCGCGGTAAACCTCTTTGCTGATCGACCGCAGGGTGTCACCATCGCGCACCGTGTAAATCTGGACCCCATCACGAGTTGCGACTTTCGAAGTAGCAGCCTTGGGGGTTGTAGCGGCGGGCTTGGGCTTGGGAGCTGTCGCACCCGTTGCCGCAGGGGCGGTGCCGGAAGTGATGGGGGTAAAGCCCCCTGTCGTCCCGGTGTTGCTGGCCGGAATCACCGCGGCAGTGCCGGTGCCGGGGGTGCCCGATGTTGCCGCCACGGCCGACGCCTTGGCGGGCATTTGCAGGCTCATGCCGATCTTAAGTTTCGAGGGGTTAAGGCCTGGATTGGCGGCCAAAATGTCTTTCCACTTGTTCTCGCTGCCCAGTTCGCGCTTGGCGATGCCGTGCAGTGTGTCGCCCTTCTTAACGGTATAGGCGACTTTGGGCGCCTCAACCACGGGGACTTCAACCGGAGCCTGCACAGGCGGAATCGCCGTGCTGCCGATGCCGGGCGTACCGGGAACCACAGGGGCTCCGCTGGTTCCGGCAAGCGTATTGGTCGCAGACGCGCTCGGCGGCACAGGCGCGCCGGGGAGCTGGCTCTCGCCACCAGGCGTTGGGGTGCCTGGGGTGTTTTGGTCATTGATCACGATTTCGCTGAGCGTCGGGCCATTGCCCTGCTCAGGAGCCACTTCATGGGCATGGCCCTTGTAGGTGGCCAGGGAGTAAATCAGTGCGCCTGCCGAAACGACCAGCACCGCGCCAATCGCAATTTTTTGGTTCTTAGTCATGCCTTAGTCCTTTAGCGCCGCTGGAAGGTCGATCCGTCGACCTGTTATTCCGGGCTTTCCGGTCTCTTATGGCTATCGGCCACCCTTCCCCGCGGACTTTAATTCTTTTTCTCTATCAACACCTCCCCCATACGCCCCGCCTCAAGCTATAGTGGACTATGGTTTTATGCCCACCGGGTATAAAACCCATTCCTTGACAGTCCCACACCCGGTCAATACGATCACGTCAGCTCAATAGCCAAGGAGCAGGCTCCATGTCCAAGCCCGATTCCCGCCTGCTGGTAGAGCAGCAGCCAGGCGGAATTACAAAAATCTCCTTCCGCGATCGCAACATCCTGGAAGAGACAAGCATTGCTCAAATCAAGGACGAGATCCTTGGGGTCATCGACAAACAGTCGGCACCCAAGGTACTTATCGATTTCAGCGCCGTGGAGCACATGTCTTCCGCGGCTCTGGGGTCCCTTATTACCATCAACAACAAGGTCCGCGAAAAGTCTGGCCAGCTCCGGCTGGCCAACATCGACACGCAGATCTACGAAGTCTTTGTTATCACAAGACTTAACAGAGTCTTCCAGATCTTCGAGTCAACTGAGAAAGCCACGGCAAGCTTCAAGTAGCGTTGGGGTTCGGTTCAGATCGACCAGGACTACGGTCCTGGCCAGTGAGTGCCTCATCAATGGCGAAAGTCGTCATCACCAGCATCTCCAAAGAAGCGCAACAGGTGCAACAAAGCATTGTTGCCCAGGCAGCTGCGTTTCGCTACGACGACCACCAGATCTTCGCCCTCCGCCTCGCCCTCGACGAAGCCCTTTCAAACGCCATCAAGCACGGCAACGCCAACAACCCCACCAAGAAAGTCTTCGTCGAATTCACCATTGACGAAAGCCACATTCAGATCACCATCTGCGATGAAGGCCCCGGCTTTGACCCCAAAAAGCTCCCCGACCCCACCGCCGAAGAAAATCTCGAACTCCCCAATGGCCGCGGTGTCATGCTCATCAAAGCCTACATGACAGAAGTCAGCTACAACGAAAAAGGCAACTGCGTCACCATGATCAAACGACGCGATTGCCGCCTCCCCACCATGTAATCCCTCGATAAGCGCATCCCCCACCTTATCGTAAATCCAACAAAAACCAAGCTTTAAAAGAAAAACGATACAAATCGCCACAGCTCTTTCGTGTTTTCTCCACGACCCTAGACCCAAGACCAAGACCCCAGACCCATCTTCATGCACCCCCTCATCACCGCCGCAAAATCCCTCGTCAAATCCCTCGCGCCTCTCACTTTCGCCGACCCCGTCACACACGTCTACAATCCCCTTCAATACGCTTGGGAACCGCACCAGACCTACCTGAATCGCTTCGGTTCTACCCCTAAAAAAATCGTCTTCCTCGGCATGAACCCCGGCCCCTGGGGCATGGCTCAAACCGGCGTTCCTTTTGGTGAAATCGCCGCCGTCCGCGACTGGATGGGCATCAACGCCGCCGTTGGCAAACCACCCTCCGAGCACCCCAAACGCCCCATCACGGGCTTCACGACCGAAAAATCCGAAGTCTCCGGCCGCCGCCTCTGGGGCCTCTTTTCCCAGCGTTTTTCCACGCCCGAGGCCTTCTTTGAAGACCATTTTGTCGCCAACTACTGCCCGCTGGTCTTCATGTCCGCCACCGGCGCCAACATCACCCCCGACAAACTCCCCGCCTCTGAGGCCCGCGCCTTGAATGAAGCGTGCAACGCCCACCTCGCTGATATCATTGAAGCCCTTAATCCACAATGGGTTATAGGCGTCGGCGATTTCGCCAGAACCCAAGCTCTCACCCTCAAACTCCAAAGCCGCTTTTCCCACCTCAAAGTGGGTAAAATCCTCCACCCCAGCCCCGCCAGTCCAGCTGCCAACCGCGACTGGCCAGGACAGGCCACCAGGCAAATGCAGGAACTGGGGATTTGGTGAAAATTCCTCCGGTAAGAGTTGTCTCAATCGAGGTGTTTCATCTGGATCGTTTCAGAGTACGTTTTTCAACCTGACCGGCAAAAAAATAAATGCCCTTCAAAATCCAAACCATCTCCCAGCCTCGCATCCTCTTGTCGGCGGATCGGAAATGGATTGTCGACCACCTCAAAAAACTGGCCGCGCACATGTCCCTCTCCGGCCAGATGGTTCTTTCCTTCGTTGATGACGCAGAAATGGACCGCCTGCACCGCCAGCACCTGAACATTGCCGGCACCACGGATGTCCTCACCTTCGACATGCGTGATGACGATTCAGATCCCACCGTCGACGTTGAAGCCGTCGTCTGTGTGGATGAAGCCGCGCGCCAGGCCCAAGAGCATGCCCACGACACTCGCACCGAACTCCTGCTCTACGCGCTCCATGCCCTGCTCCATGTCAACGGCTTTGACGACACCACTCCCGCCAAACACAAGAAAATGCATGCCGAGGAAGACCGCTTGCTAGCGCTCATCGGCCTCGGACCGGTCTACGCTTCTAAAAAACCCACTCCCCGCAATCAGGCATAATATCCCCATCTTTTTTCGCCCAAGACCCAAGCCCCAGAACCCAAGACCCACTCTTATGCCCATCCGCTTCTACAACTCACTCACCAAATCCCTCCAGGATTTCACCCCCGCCTCCGCCAAACCGTCCACGGGAGGCACACCCGTTTACATGTACAACTGCGGGCCCACCGTCTATGACTTTGCTCACATCGGCAACTTCCGCGCTTTCATCTTTGCCGACATCCTCCGCCGCTTTCTTGAAGCCTCGGGACACGAAGTCCACCAGGTCATGAACATCACCGACGTCGGCCACATGACTGACGATTCCTCCGCCGATGGCGCCGGTCAGGACAAAATGGAAGCCGCCGGGCAGCGCCTCAAGGAGCAAAAGAAATCCGGCAAGCTCACGGCTGATCAGATCCAGAACCCCGACGACCCCTATCAAGTCGCCGGGTACTTTTTAAACACCTTTCTCGAAGACGCCCGAAAACTCGGCGTGAAAATCGCCTCCGACCCCGTCCGCCAGATGCCCCGCGCCACCGACTACGTTCAGCAGATGCAGGCACTGATTCAAAAACTGATCGAGCGCAAACACGCTTACGTCTCCGCCGATGGCGCTGTCTACTACGACATCGAATCCTTCCCCGACTACGGCCAGCTCTCCGGCAACTCTCTCGACAAACTCCGCGCCGGCGCAGGTGGCCGCACCGTTGAAGCCGACCAGGCCTCCAAGAAAAACCCCTACGACTTCCTCCTCTGGAAGCCCGACAAAAACCACATCATGAAGTGGGATTCACCGTGGGGCCCGGGCTATCCCGGCTGGCACATCGAGTGCTCCGCCATGTCGCAAAGCGTGCTGGGCCGCGATGTCATCGACATCCACACCGGCGGCGAAGACAACATCTTCCCCCACCACGAATGCGA
>CAZGOM010000330.1:0-4320 GCA_964527265.1 uncultured Phycisphaeraceae bacterium
CTTCGTTTTTGAAAGCAGCCCCAACCGCTACGGCAACTATTGGATCAGCGCCCATTTCGGCGTCGACGGTACAGACCCCGCCATTGCCCCCACCAAGACCGTTCGCGGCCGCCCATCCACCACCGTCATGCTCGGCGAAGTTTACGCCTCAAACTATGGCCGCTTCGCCGCTTCCGCGGGCCTCACTGTCGTCAAGTATTACCACCCCAACGTCTCCACTCACTTCCTCCTGGGCGATGGCCAGATCCGCCAGACTTCCGCCACCACCTCCCTGGGTCTCAACCTCGAAAACATGTACCTCGTCAACGGCCCCTGACTCTCCATCAAATCGTTCGGCTCAACCCGTCCCCCCGCACGCACCCACATGCTTTTCCTCTCTGATCAGGCCTCCTCTATACAAAACTCTGAAGCAGGTCGGCTTAGCGGTCTTCCGCGTAAGCCGACTTCTCGTTTCGACGCCGAAAATTTCTGGGTCCACAGTTATCAGAAAACACCCCCACTCGGCTTTTATGTGCAAATCTGATCAGACTCCAGACCCTAGACCCTGACCCCCTCCCCAAGTATCATCTCCGCACCGCCTCGCCGCGCGGTTCCGTCAATTCATCTGTCCCATCTGTGCTTTCCGCGCTGTCGCATTTCCCGCACGCGCGGATTTAAGGGACAATCGTCCCCCCGCCCCTTCGCGGACCAGCACCCACATTCGAAAGCCCACGATGTCCGAGCGCGCAACGCCCACACACACACTCCGCTTTGAGCCGCAAACCCCTCACGATTCACCCCTGGACCGCGAGTGGCTCCTCACCGCCGGGGATGGCGGCTTTGCCATGGGCACCGTGTCGAACATAGGTGCACGCCGTTACCACGCTCTTCTGGTCGCCTGCACCCGCCCTCCCGTGGGCCGTATCGTCGTCGTCAATCAGGTGCTGGAGCAGATCGTCCTCCCCACTGGAAAAAGCAAAGACACCGTCATCGAGCTTTCCAGCCTCAGCTTCGGAGATTCCGTCGCACCCTCCGGCTGGAAATTCCTCCGCGCCTTCGCACGCGGCTTGTCCATCCAATGGGAAATGGTCGTCGAAGACCTCCGCATCACTCGCGAGCTCACCCTCGGCGAATCCAACCACGCCGCCACCCTTACTTACACCATTGAACGCATCAGCGAAGCCGGTCCCCAAAACGTCACCCTCAAGCTCGCCCCCCTCCTCGCCCTGCGCGACTTCCACCAGCTCATCAAAAAAGACCAGCATCCACTCACCGTCAAAGCCCAATCCGGCGACATCATCGTCTCCCGCGCCGACGGGCTTGCCGCGCGCCTCTCCTGCCCTGGCGCACGCTTTTCCGCCACCAATGAATGGTGGTTCAACGTCTATTACCAGATCGAAGCCCAGCGCGGCCAGGATTGCCGCGAAGACCTCTTCCTCCCCGGCTGGTTCGACGTAAAGCTCCTCCTCGACCGCCCCGGTATGTCTCAGCGCGTCCAACTCAAATTCAAGCTTGGGAAGGAAAACTTCGCGCCTGAGCAGCCCTTGAAACGCCCCGACCGCGTCGCAAAAATTGCTCACGCTCTCGAGCCCGACTGCGCCAACCTCCTCACCCTGGGCTCCATGGACAAAGTCCCCGCTTCACGCCTGGCCAACATCCTCGCCATCGCCAGCGACGACTTTGTCGTCAAACGCACTGTCGCCCAGGAAGACCTCACCACCATCCTCGCCGGTTACCCCTGGTTTGCCGACTGGGGCCGCGATACCTTCATCGCCCTCCCCGGCCTCCTTCTGGAAACCGGCCGCTTCGAGGAAGCCCGCTCCACGCTCAAGGTTTTCGCCCGCTATATCCAGGACGGCCTGGTTCCCAACGTCTTCGATGATTACAACGATCACGCCGCACACCACAACACCGTCGACGCCAGCCTCTGGTATGTCCACGCCGCCTGCGCCTACGTCAAGGCCTCCGGCGATATGGAAGCCTGGAGCCAATGGCTCGGCCAGGCCTGCAAAACCATCCTCGGCGCATACATCCAGGGCACCCAGTTCGACATCCGCATGGCCGGCGACGGCCTCATCACTGCCGGCAACGCAGGCACCCAGCTCACTTGGATGGATGCCGCCCGCGACGGCGTTATCTTCACTCCCCGCTTTGGCAAGCCGGTCGAAATCAATGCCCTCTGGCACCATTGCCTCGTCGCCGTCGCCGAGCTCTTAAAAGAGACCGACCGCCAGACCGCCACCCATTACGAAAAACTTGTCAGCCGCATCGGCCGCACCTTCCTCCGCCTTTACTGGAACGAGGAAACCGGCTGCTTGAACGACCGCATTTACACCAATGAAGCCGGCGAGGAAGTCGCCGACCCCCTCATCCGCCCCAACCAGGTCTTCGCCGGCAGCCTGGAAAACTCGCCCCTTCCCCGCACCCGCCAGATCCGCATGCTTCAAACCGTGCGTGAAAAACTCCTCACTCCCTACGGCTTGCGCACCCTCGCCTCCGGCAGCCCCGGCTACCTGGGCACTTACGCCGGCAACCCCTTCGAGCGCGACCGCGCCTACCACCAGGGCACCGCATGGCCCTGGCTCTTAGGCCCCTACGCTGAAGCCGTGCTCCGCGCCGGACGCTTCACCCCGGAAGCCAAACGCGAAGCCTGGGGCGTCATCCGCCCCGTCGTAGAACAGGTCCTCGGCGGCTCCAACTGGCCCAGCCTCGGCCAACTCTGGGAAGTCCACTCCGGCGACCCCGACCACAACCCCGGCGGCTGCCCCGCTCAGGCCTGGTCCGTCGCCGAACTCCTCCGCCTCGTCCGCCTCATCAACCGCGATGCCTGACCCATCTGGGCGGCACACTGTAGACGTCTTCGCCTATGGTGTGTCTTGCTCGCGCCAACAATAAAAACTAAAACTCAACACCCCAAAGTCCAAACCTCTTCCTCTTCGACCCGGGACTCTGGACCCGCGACACTCTTCCTCACCCTTGCGGGCTCACCCGTACCGTCCCCGCCCCCACACCCTTCTCAACCTCCACAGCCTCCACCGGCTCCTCCACCACCATTTCCGGTTCCCCAGGCATCTTCTTAAGCAGCGGCAAAAGCGCCATCCCCGGCACCGCCACCGCCACCGTCAGCAAAAAGAACGGCACAAACCCCATCGCCTCGACAAAATAACCCGTAAACATCGCCGAAACCACGTTTCCCCCCGCCATCAAACTCGTAAACAATGCATATTGCATCGCGCTGTATTTCCGATTGCACTGCGTCATGATGAACGCAATCAACCCCGCCGCCACCATCCCCGCGGCTAAATTCTCAAAACTCACCACCACCGTCAGCACCCAGATCACCTTCCCCGCATACGCCAGCCACACCCATCCCAGGTTCGTCAGCGCCTGCAAACCTCCAAACACCCACAGTGACCGCCACACCCCCATTTTCGCCACCACCCATCCCCCGATCAGCGCCCCCACCAGTGTAAAACCCATACCCAGCCACTCGCGGATATTGGCGATATCCCCCTTGGCAAACCCCAGGCTCTTTGGCCCGATTAAGAGCGGCGTCGTCATCTGGTTCGCCATTGCGTCCGGCAATTTGAACAGCACCGCGAACAACAATACCGCCACCGACGCCACCACCGTCCTTGATGAAAAGAAGTCGATCACCGGTTCCGCCACCGCTTCCCGCATCGTCGTCGGTCCCAGCGAATCTGCTTTGGGAATCGGCGCCATGATCGTCGCAATCACCCCCAGTGACATCACCCCCGCCATCAGCATGTAAACTGCATTCCAGCTCATCCCAAGCTGGCTCAGCCACAGCGCCCCGCCCCCCGCCGCCAGCATCGCCATCCGATAGCCATTCACGAAAATCGCCGCTCCAGCCCCTCGCTCGTGCGGCTCACACACATCCGTCCGATACGCATCCACCACGCAGTCCTGCGTCGCTGCAAAACACGCCACGATAAACGCCATCACAAACAGCGGCACAATGTCCAATGACTTCCCCGACGGCCCCAGCACCCCCATCAAAAAGATCCCCGCCACCAGGAACATCTGCACCCACAGCGTCCATCCCCGCCGCCGCCCCATCTTTGAAAAAAGCGGCGGATGATACCGGTCCAGTACTGGCGCAATCGCAAAGTGAATCGTAAACGGCAGCCCCGTAATCGCTATCAACCCCGCCACCGAAAGCCCATACCCCGCATCCCCCAGCCACACCTGCAGAGTTGAACCCAGCAGCTTGTACATCGACGGCAAGCCGCATGCGAAACCCAACCCCAGGAGCGAAAGCATCGTGGGCGAAAAGTACACCTTGATGGCACTGGGCGATTTCAACGCCGGTTCAGACAT
>CAZGOM010000331.1:0-4276 GCA_964527265.1 uncultured Phycisphaeraceae bacterium
TGTTCAAGGAATGGAAGGTTCCCAACATCGACCGCAACCGCGATGCGGATGTGCGGTATGAATGGCCGTTCTTCTATACGGAAAACCATTCGCTGAACATTCTGGTGGCGTCGCACCTGATTGATGAAGCAGTGTTTCCCAAGGAGCCGATCCGAGGCAAGAAGGGGACGGCTGCGCTGGAAGAATTTTTGACCGACCGGCTGAAGTTCGGTTGGAGCGAGTTCCACTCGCCGCAGTATGGGCTGGTGACGGCCAAGGCGCTGACACTGTTGACGGATTTTTCACCAAACGAGTCGATCCGGAACAAGGCGCGGGCCCTTTTGGATGTGCTCACGCTGGAGTATGCGCAGCAGGCGCTGCACCCTTATCGCGGGGTGCCGTTTGTGCGCGGCTCGCAGATGCGGATGAGCAACAAGAGCAATTCGATGATCGAAGCGGTGCGGTTCTGGTTCGGGGAGCCGGCGGGGACGGCGCAGGTTTCCGCACCGGCGCCGGAACCGACGGCGCCGGGCGCGACAGGCCCGGGTGGTTCAAGCGGGCCGATTTCCCTGGGCGGGCCGACAGCGGCTCCAGCGCCTGCGCCCAAAGCGCTTCCGCCCGGCGTGGGCGGCGCGACCCCGTCCCAGCCGCAGAGCGCGGCGAAAATTGCCGCGGCACCGTTTGATGATCCCTTTTTGATCCACCTGCTGGATTCGGATTACCGTCCGCCGCTTCTATCAGACCGGATGATCCAGACACGCTCACGCATGCAGGCGTACACGCTGCGGCAAACGATGGTGACAGGGCGGCAGCGGCTGCGCGTTCCGATCGTGATGCGGGTGACACCGGATGCGACAATGTCGTCGGCGGTGGGATCAGGCCATTTTTACGATGGCGGATATTGGATGGTGGCCTCCAGCGCGAGCCCGGACAATGTGATCACCGGCACATACGGCAGCCACGACCGGAACATTTTCCAGGTGAATGACGCCATGATGGTGTTTGGCACAGTGGAGGCCAAGGGCGGATTCAAAGCAACGAAGTTTGAGAACGTGACGGTGTATTCAGACGGGAAGGCACGGGTGGGGGTGATTTCGCTCCCCGGACAGGCCAACCTGGTGGTGCTGGATGACTCCGGCGGCGCCAAGCCACTGGAACGATTCGCCTACGAGGTGGCCAGCTATCAGCCGACGTTTGAGCCTGAGACAGGGAAGTTCACCTTCGGCCTGCCGGACAAGGCGCGGTACGAAGTGGCCAATCAGCGCGAGGGGGATGTCTACCGCCTCCAGCGGGTGATGGTGAGCGGGGAGCAGTATCAGGTGGACAACAACATGCTGATCGACACCGATGAGGTCAGGTCCGAGCTTGGGTCGGGCTGGTATCAGGCACGGTGTTTTGGGCAGACGTGGGAATACAAGCTGCCGACGGGTCCGCAGCCGATGAGCTGGAACTGGGCGCGTCCGCTGGCGGCCAGGACATCCAACTCTGTGGGGATGATCATGGTGCAGATCCCGCCGGGAGACTTTCCGATGGGAAGCCCGGTGAATGAAGGGCGATCCGACGAGCAGCCGGTGCGTTGGGCCTCAACGGCGGGCTATTACATCGGGATGCATGAAGTGACGGTGGGGCAGTGGAAGCTTTATCAGAAGGCGGCGCCGGGCGCGCCAGCGCTGCCGGAATGGTATGAGCGCGAAGTGGCGCGGACGGAGATGTATCCCGTTACGTACGTGACACGCGAAGAAGCGCAGGGTTTTTGCGATTGGCTGACGAAGGTGGAGGGCGTTAAGTATCGCCTGCCGACGGAAGCTGAATGGGAAAAAGCCGCACGCGGTTGGAATTACCAGGTTTACCCCTGGGGCAACCGCTACGACCGGTCGCAGTCTGGCAACCCGAACATGGTTTATGCGCCGATCATGACCCGGCCGGGGGATGTGAGCCCGTTTGGCTGCATGGACATGGCGGGGAATGTGTGGGAGTGGTGTGCGGAAAACTACTCTTATTTTGAAAAGGATGGGATGGTGGCAGGGATGCAGCTGCCGGGATTCCTGAAAGTGGAGAGCCCGGCCAAGAGCCCGGTGGTGCGCGGGTGCGGGTGGAACTATGACCCGGAGACGTTCCGGTGCTCCTACCGCTCGAGCATGCCGGAGGGGGCGCGCAGCCTGCATATCGGGTTCCGGGTGGTGTGCGACCCGGCTGCGGGAGCGAAATAAACCCGCCTTGGGAAAGGCGGGAGTGCTGCGTCCAAGGTCCTGTGTCCAGAGTCCAGAGTCCAGAATCCAGAATCCAGAGTTGAAGATTAAGAAAGATTGTTCAAGAGGCCCGGAGCTTGATGCTCCGGGCCTTTTTCTTTGACGCAGGACGCAGGACATTGGAATTGGTTTAGGTTGTGCGGCGGACTTGGCGGTAGCGTGTGGCGGTCATCTGGTGGAAGCGGCGAAAACAGTTCATGAAATATTTGGCGTTGTCGAAGCCGGTTTCGTCGGCGATCTCTTTGAGGGAGAGGGGTGAGTGGGTAAGAAGGTAGGCGGAGCGGGTCATGCGGGCGTGGTGGAGGTGGGAATGGATGGATTGGCCCAGGTGTTTGCGGAAGAGGGTGTTGAGCCGTGAGGCGGAGCATGCCGCGGCTTGGGCGATGTCGGTGATGGTGATAGGGCTGGCGAGGTTTTCTTCGATGAAGACCATGGCACGGTGGAGGCGGGGATCATGCGGGGAGGCCTGGCTGCCCAGGGATTCGTGAATCAGGAGAAGGGCCGTTTCAAAGGCGCACCGGGCCAATTCGATCCTGTACGCGCTGTGGGAGCGGAAGCGGGCAACGGCGAGATCGAGGGAGGGGCGGATTTTGCGCAAGGAGCCAGAGGAAGGGGTGAGCAGGATATGGCCGGCGATGGCGTCGGGGTAATTGAGGCGGCGGACCCAGAGTGGGCCGGGGGCGAAGATGAAGGCGAGATGTGCCCAGTGGCCTGAGCTTCTGGCCTTGGCGTGACGCCAGGACGGGACGCGCCAGTTTTGGCTCACATCGGCGCGGATGAGGATGATTTGTCCGGGGTTAAGGGTCGCGTGGTTGCCTTCGGGGTCGGTGTAGATGCATTTGCCGCGCAGCCCCAGGCCAAGAACCCAGTTGGCCAGGTGGGAGGCGCGGTGGGTGTCTGGTGGAAGCGATCCCTTGTGCGCCCAGGTGAGGGTCAGGCCGTGGTCTGCATGGGTGGCGGAGTCTTGCATAAGCGGATTTTATACCCTATCGGCTGGATACTAAACCTCGGGGCGAGCGCAGGGTGTTTAGAATCCAAGGAGTTCAGGCGGGCGTTGATGTGCGTCTGATGCTTTGGCCGGGTTTTGGAGATCCCATGTCGCTTGAATTTCAATTTAAAAGGCTGAATCGCGGCGGTTTCTCCCTGGTGGAGATCCTGATAGTGATTTCGATCGCCGCGGTTCTCATGTCGCTGTTGATTCCGTCGCTTAAGCAGGCGCGTGAACAGGCGCGGGTGATGGCATGCGCCGCGCGGCTGCGCATGAATACGATGGCGGGTGTTGGAATTTACACCAGTAACTACAAGGGATATCTCACTCCGATTGCCGGGCTGTATCCCACAAGCCGGGGGGCGACGTTCATCGGCGCGCCGCCGGGAACGGTGGTGAATGGGATCGATGTGAATAATTCAGGATTGATGTTCCGCTCCTCGACGGCCGCGGCGATCGGCGGCTATTACAGCGTGACGCATCAGGAGCTAATGACGCCGGACCGTCCTGTGGCGGCGACCATGGTGGACAACGACAAGCAACTGGACCCGGGGTGGTTTTGCCCGGGAGACGTGAAGGGGACCAACCTGACGGACCCTTGGACGCTCACCGGGTGGCGGTTTCCGTCCTACCAGCTCAACAGCTATATCAGCTTCGGGACGGTGCTGGAGTCTGCGCCGCAGGTGATTACCTACACACGGATCGACCGTGCGCGCAATCCGTCGAGCAAGGTGTTTCTGGCGGAGGTGCATTACCCGATCCTGCTGAGCCACAAGCCGATCGGCGTTTCGCCGCGGCGCGTGCCCCACGGTTCCGGGGGGTGGACAAACGTGGCGATGGTGCCCATGCCGGCCAACCGGGGTTACAGCATCGAAAGCCCGGCGCGGCATCCGCGGGGGTTTAACGCCAGCATGATCGACGGGAGCGTGCGGATGATCTCAGGCAACCCATCGGGCACGGTGATTGTGACGGATGCGCAGGTGCCGCTGGAGTGGCGAGCGTGGTATCGGCCGGATACCTCGACGCTTGCGGCGCAGCAGGAAGAACAGCGGTTGTTCAA
>CAZGOM010000332.1:0-4238 GCA_964527265.1 uncultured Phycisphaeraceae bacterium
TGTTTTGTGGGCGTGCAGCCCATTGCGTACATGCGCAATGCGGGGAAATTGGGGAATGAAGCGATCAAGAAGGGGGAGAAGCAGGCGATGAGCGGGGGGCTCAAGGACCTCGCAGATTATCAAATGATGATGGGGGCTCTGGCCAAGGGGATGACTGGCGCGAGGGACCTGGAGAGGCTGTCGATTTTTCAGCGGATCGCGGCACAGATGGCGGGCAAAGCACCCGGCGGGCAGACGGTGAGCCATTTGGGGCCGACGGAAAACGCTCAGCCGATGGCGATGATTCCGGGTCAGCCGGGACCGATGCCTGCGATGCGGTTAAGCGTGCCGTTTGATGCCGGGTCGCCTGAAGCGGCGAAGCTGATGGGGCCGTTATTTGAATCTGTGGGGCTGACGGCGATGTCCGGCCCGGTGAACCTTCCTGCGGGGGATGCGCCTTATGGGATTGATGGGGAAAAGATCCAATTTCAACCTGGCGGAGTGTTGGCGATTCCGCTGGCATGGGGTGATCAATCGCTTTCAGCTGTTGGCACAGTGACGGATGTACTGCCGGATGGGACTGTGCTGGGGTTTGGACATCCGATGTTTGGCGAAGGGGCGGTGGCGCTGCCGATGGCGACGGGATTTGTGCACTTCATCCAGCCGAATTTGTCAGTCAGCTTTAAGCTGGGAGCGTCGACGGCGATCCGTGGAAGCCTGATTTATGACGATCAGACGGCGGTGGTGGGGCGGCCGGGGCAGACGTTTAAGAGCTCGCCGGTGAAGGTGAAAGTCCGATTGCCGGGGCGGCCGGAGGCGGTCTACAACTACCAGACGGTGCAGCACAAGAAATATGGGCCAATGATGCCGGTGATGCTGCTTTTGAACAGCATCAAGGCGCAGCAGAATTTGCCGATGGAGAACACGGCAAGATTGCGGGTGACCCTGGACTACGGCAACGGGCGGGTGATCAAGGTGGATTCGGTGCAGCCGATGGCCAGCCCGAGCGCGTTTGCGATGCAGATTTACCCTGCGATGCAGTTCCTGGCGATGAATCCGTTTGAGTCAATGACGCTGCAATCATCTGAGTTCGAGCTGGATGTGGAAGACAAGGTGCGGGCGGGGTTCATTGCCAGCGCCAAGGCGGTAAGGGAAGAGATCAAACCTGGGGAAGTGCTTGAAGCGGTGGTGAAGATCCAGCCGTTTGGCAAGCCTGTGGAGGAACGGCGGGTTTCGATTCGGGTGCCTGCGGACATGCCGGATGGGCAGTACAACGTGGCGATTGTGGACAGCCATAATTATTTGATGGCGATGCTGTTCAGCAAGCCGTACCTGACGCGGGTGACCAACGGAGAAGAGTTGTTTGACCTGGCGAAGCGCGTTCTGGGGGTGAAGAACGACCGGATTTACATGATTCTGGAGTTGCCGCAGACGGTGTTGACAGTGAACCGGCAGGAGTTGCCGCGCTTGCCGGGGAGCAAGGCGAGCATGATCGCGTCGCAGTCGTCGAGCGCGATCGGAGTGACGGGTGAGATGCTGATCAAGGAATTCACGGACCCGCTGTACATCGAGGGCGGAGTGAATGTGATGTTTCGGGTGAAGAAGGATTCGACCAACCGGTAATGATTTTGACCCTCCATGAAACAGGTCTTTAAGGCCTTTGAAGAACTACGGACGAAAGCAGACCTCAATGACACAATTTTCGCGATTCAAGCCGGGTATCAAGCGTCTTTTGTTGAAGGCGGGCACATGCGCTCTGATGGGGGCGCTGATCATGGGCGTCACATCGAATGTGATGGCGATCCAGCCTGGGAAATGGGAGCAGGGGAGTGAAGCGGACTTCCAGGGCGGCAAGCGCGAAGAGACAGTGGTGAGCAGTCTGGGGGAGGTGGAGCTTTCAAGCCGAACCAAGAAGCTGGCGGAGATTCCGTTGGATTTCAACGCGATCTATGACGCGGTGGTACTGCCCAATGGAGATGTATACCTGGCGGCAGGGTCGGAGAAATCGGAGATATTCAAATGGTCAGGCGGGAAACTGACGCCTGCGCTTTCGCTGACCAATGAGCAGGTGTTTGCACTGACAGTAGATAAAGCGGGGCGGCTCCTGGTGGCGGTGAGCGCGGAGGAAACGACGCGCGTGGGTGTGCTGGAGAACGGTAAGCTGACGACGCTGGTGCCGCTGGATGGCGTGCGCTATGTATGGGACATGGCGATGGTGGGAGATCGGCTGGCGCTGGCGACGGGGACGCCGGGACGGCTGTTGGTGGTGGACCTGGCGAAGGCGGACGGCAAGGCTGTGGCCAAGCCCGAGAAGCCAGCGGAAGGCAAAGCAGAGACGAAACCAGCCGGCAAGAGTGAGACGGGGGATGGGGAGGTTGCGGAAGAGGTGCCAGACCCGGTGTTTCATCCGTCGGTGACGCAGGTGCTTAAGAGCAAGCAGAACAATCTGCTATGCCTTGGGGTCGGGCCGAACATGAGCCTTTATGCCGGGAGCGACACGGAGGGGCTGGTTTACCGGGTGCTGTTGAAGAAGGATTACACGGCTGAAAGCCCGATGGTGATTTTTGATGCGCCGGAGCCGGAGATTGGCGCGCTTTTTGTTCAGGATGACGGGACTGTGTTTGCAGGGACGGCGGATGTCTCGATGGCCAGTGCTGCGGCAGCGGGGATGGAGATGCCTGGCGCGGCAATGGGGCGTGCAGGCGCAGGCGGGCATCCTGGCAATGCGGGCGGTGGCGGGCCGGAGGATGGCATTGGCGGAGGAGATGAAGGGGAAGCGGCGCCTTCTCCGGGCAGCGTGAGCCCCGGCAAGGAAAAAAAGGGTGGCGGCGGAAAAGAGATTAAGGAACTAAAGGGGCAGGATACGGAAGGGCGACTGCCTGACGTGGGGAGCGTGGTGCCGACGGCTGTTGGGGCGCGTGGACCGGTGAGGCTGGAAGCGCAGGGCCAAGGCGCAGAGCCGGCACCGAGTGCGGATCTGGATCGGCTGCGCGCGGCGATCAAACAGAAAGTTGATGCAGCCAAGAAGGGTGGCGTCGCGGCGGAGCCATCAGAAACGGCCATCGGAGGCGCAGGTGCTCGACGTGCGCGTGCCGCAACCGCGGTCAATCGGCCTGGCGGCCCAGGCGAAGGGTTTATTCCCGGTGGAATGGCCGGGCCGGGCGGAGCCAATGCGGTGTATCGGATTACGCCCGATGGGTTTGTGCATGAGGCGTTTCGTGATAACGCGATGATTTTGAGGATCGTGCGTCAGCCGGATGGAAAACTGCTCATCGGCACCGGCAACAACGGCGTGCTTTATCGTCTGGATGTGACTGCGGGAGAATATACGGCGCTTGCCGACCTGGAACCGGAGCAGATCGGCACCGTGGTTCAGCTTCCTTCCGGTAAGACGTTGCTGGCCACTTCCAACCCAGGACAACTGCTGGAGTTGGATAAAGGGTATGCAAAGAGCGGGACGATCATCAGTACGGTGTTTGATGCGTCGCAGATCAGCCTGTGGGGGAATCTGGCGGTGCAGTATGTGGCGCCGGCGGGGACGAAGGTGATGATTCAGACGCGGTCTGGGAACGTGCAGGACCCGGAGAACGGACCATGGTCGAAATGGTCAGAGGCGGTGGAATTGAAGGCGGCTGCGGAAGGGGCACCGGGAAGCGGAATCGGCGCGCCGTCGTTTGCGCAGATCCAGAGCCCGCCAGCACGGTTTTTGCAATACAAGGTGACGCTGGAAGGGACACCGGATGTGACCCCGGTGTTGCGTAAGGTGGATGCGACGTATGTCGTGCCGAATCTGAGGCCCAAGATTGCCGCGGTGCGCGTGACGCATGCGGAGGATCAGCCGCAGGGCGGGATGGGTGGTATGGGGGGGATGGGCGGGATGAATCGGGGGATGCCGCCGATGCCCAAGCAGGTATCGGCGAATCCGAGGCAGGGGCGTCCGATGCCCAACATGATGCCGGGGATGCCCGGCGAGGCGCCGGAGCCGACGGGCAACCCCTCGCTGAATGTGGAATGGGAAGCGACGGACCCCAACAATGACCGGATGGTTTTCAAATTGGAATACAAGGGAGTGGGTACCAATGTGTGGCTGCCGGTGGCCAAGGAAGCCAAGGAATTGGAGAACGGGCCTTATGATTGGCAGACTTTAAAGGTGCCGGATGGGCGTTACCAGGTGCGTGTGACGGCAACGGACGCGCCGGACAATCCGCCGGACATGGCGCTGTCGGCGCAGCGGGTGAGCTCGATTTTCGTTGTGGATA
>CAZGOM010000333.1:0-4179 GCA_964527265.1 uncultured Phycisphaeraceae bacterium
GCGGGGCCCATGTTGTAGAAGTTGTCGTAGCGGTGGGCCCAGTGGTTGTAGGTGAGCTTGACGGGGGTGTTGCCGGTGTTGGTGAAGCGGAAGTAGCAGTGGTTGAGCTTGACCAGATCGTTCAACATGGGGAAGCGGGAATTATCGGGGGAGAGGATGTCGGTGATCTTGGGGGTGATCATGATGGCGTCGACGGAGCGGGGGCCGGAGTCGCCGACGTTTGGCGCCTTGTAGAGGATGACCCGGAAGTCGCCCTGGGGAAGATCGGTTTCGAAGCCCTGGCCGGCATCGTGGTCCATGCCCCAGGACCAGTAGAGGTCGCCGGTGATGAGTTTGTCGGAGAAGGAGAAGTGTTTGGGGGCATTGCGCATGCCGTAGGTTTTGTCGAAGACGGCGGTGGTGGGTTTACCGTTTTCGAGCTTGACGATTTTGATGCCGAAGGGGTAGTTGAAGAAAGGAGGACATTCGAATTTGGCCCAGACTTTGTATTTGCCGGCAGAGGCGATGGTGATGTCCTGGTAGACCTCCTGGGGCGTGGTGGGGTTGGTGGCGTCAGCCATGGCGTTTGCCATGCGGCTGGACCAGTGCCCGCCGAAGGTGTTGTTTTGAAGGAGGTCGGTGCCCCAGCGTGCGAATTTCCATCCGCCGCCGGGTGTGGTTGCGCCGCCGGCGATGCCGGAGGCGCCATCGGTGACGCCGTGCATGTCTTCGGCTTCGATGGCGATGGCCTGATCGGCGGAGAGGACGGGTTTGGTCTTGGGAGCGACGGGTTGCGCGGAGGCGGTGGAAGGGGCGCAGGCCGAGGCGAGGAGCATAAGGCCGGAGAAGAGGAGGGCGGAAGTGGGAGAGAGTCTGCGTGACAGCATGCGTTGCGTCGCTTTCCCCGGCGTGAGCCGGTGTGATACGTTCATAATCTGGTTTGATGCTAACGGGGTTTGACGCGTGATTCGCCGGAAAGATGTGGTGAAGTGGACAAAATCTTTTGCTTAAAATGTTCACAATCTTGCAGAGGGGTCCAGGGTCTGGGGTCTAGGGCCTGGTCGGAAAAGAGGGAGATAGAGCTCTGGGGAAGTGTTTCGGCAAACTCATTTGAAGTAACCGGGAACGATTGGTTGGAGGTAGACTTTATTCATGCCAATGCTATGGAAGGGCGGGAAAGTCCCCCTGGGAGTGCAGTATTACAGCTATCCGAGCGCGCGGGCGCAGCGGTTCTGGAATTATGTGCTGGTGATCGGGAAGTCGGAGACGCAGGCGGGCTTCACAGCGGAACACAAGGGGCGGGATGGCTTCATCCTTCACCTGATCCGGGGCGGTGAGATGTGGTACGAAGTGGGGGGCAAGCGGTTTTCGCTCAAGCGCGGAGGGATGTGCCTGCTGGATTTCGGGACGCATACGAAATACGGCAATGTGGGCAAGGCGACAGTGGAGAACTGGTGGGTGTGGTTCAACGGGCGGGACATGCCTGCGCTGTATGCGGATCTAAGGGCGGATGTGGATCCGGAGTTCCCGGGGATCGATTCGGAACGCTCAGTGGCGTTGTTTGATGAATTGCTGGATCTGGCGATCCGGCACCCGCCGGGGTATGAAGCATTGTCTGCCGCCAGCCTGCAGGCGATGCTGGCATTGTGCTTTGCGCAACGGGCGGAGACGGGTGAATTGCCTACGGTGGCAGGGCAGACGGGGCCGCTTTCAACGGCGGTGCGAAAAGGGGTGGACTACATCACGCGCGGGTACAACGAACAGCAGACGCTCAAGCGGATCAGCGGAATCGCGGGGCGGAGCATTTCTTCGTTTGCGCGGCAGTTCCATAAAGAAGTGGGCATGCCGCCCATGCTTTACCTGAGCCATTACCGGGTGGAACAGGCTAAGCGGCTGTTGGCGCACAGTAATAGTTCGGTGGCTCAAATTGGGGAGATGGTGGGGATTCCGCGGTCGAACTATTTCACACGGCTGTTCATCAAAGTGACGGGGATGAGCCCGACGCGGTATCGCAAGGAGCAGCGGGGAAAGAAATAGAGCGGATTTTTGACCGGGATTAAGAGGATTGAGGATGATTAAGAGGATAAGTCTATGTAAAGGCAGGAAATGCTCTTAGAAATCGGTGATTTCAACGTGGTTCGCGTTGAGCAATTTCAAGAACTCTTTGAAGTCTTCCGGAAGTTGCGTTGATTCCATAGTTGATTTGCCGCATTAATTCGACTGCGCGGAGGCGGGCGCTGATGGATTGCGTGGCCCAGTAAGCATCATCGTTGGTGGGCGCTGTCAAAGAGACAACTTCGATGATTTTTTTGTTCAACTTGTAGGATTTGAGGAGGTCTTCCATGGGAGTTTGGCTTTAAGGCATGACGGTATGTCATTATCGCCCGTATCTGTCGTATAGCAACAGGATTCACAGATTCTGGGCGGTTTCGGTGAGGCCTTCCATGGCGGAGGTGGCGGCCCAGGCGTTGTAGCTGTACCAGATACTGGAGGGTGAGCCGTCGGGGTTGGTTTCGATGAGGAGGCCGTCGGAGGGGCAGAAGCGTTCGGTGAGAACGCCCGGGATGCCGTAGTTTGTGACCGAGGGGTAGAGGGAGATGATGTTAAGGGCGAAGGCGTTGCCATCGTGGTGGCGGTGGGCGTGGTAGGGGTTGCCGGAGTGGCGGGCGAGGTAGGCCAGTTCGCTGGCGATGTTCAAGCCCATGGGGTGAACATGCGGGTTGGAGACGCTGGTGATGGAGCCGCCGATGGTGTTGAAGTGGGAGCCTGCCAGGGGCTTGGCCTGAGGGCGGGCCTTAAAGCCGTAACGCCAGAGGTATTCGTAGCACGCGCCGCGGTGAAGCATGGCCAGGTAAGCATCATTGCGGGTGACCTGGTGGAGGAGACGAGCGCCGCGGATGAAGCCCAGGACGCCTTCCTGCTCGGGGCTTTTCCAGGTGTCCAGAGGCGTGCCCCAGCATTCGAGGTTGGTAACGAAGGTGTCGTAGAAAGCGGCGGCGTGCTTGGCTGCGGTGAGGTATTTCTCGTTGGCGGTGAGTTGGTAGGCCAGGGCCAGGGGGGCGATGAACCATGCACCGGCGAAGCCCTCGGGATCGACGATTTCAGGGCGGTCGGTGCGGTAGGTAAAGCCAAGCGAACCGGAGGGAAGTTGGAGAGAGACGATGGTGTCGAGGGCTTTGAGGGCGGTGGCGAGCCAGTCGGGGTGGTCGCGGCCCATGTTGTTTTTGGCGAAGCGGTAGGCCTTGAGAAGGTAATAGAGGCCGTTGCCGAGGGTGTAGGCGCTGTGGACGTCTTTAACGAGATAGCCGGCCCACCAGCCGTTGACGCGGGAGGTCTGGTTTTTGCCGCAAAGATCCCAGAGGAGGCCGGAGGCGGGGTTGTAAGCGTTTGCGACCCAGTCAAGGAGGTCGTTTGCGCGGTCTATGGCGGTCTGGCTGTGGAGCTTTTGGCCGGCGATCAAGAGGGGGTAGGCGATGGCTGCGCCGCCCGTCCAGCCGATTTCGGGGACCATGCGCCATGCGGTGAGTATTTTCTTTTCCGGGTCGTTGCAGCGCATGTTGGTGAAATGCTCTGCGATGAGCGTGCCGCCGTGGTACGGGGAGCAGTGGCCGGGGAAAGTGCCCAGGGCGTTGTGGCCGGTTTCATCGTGCCAGTTGACCTTGAGCATGGCATCGACGAGCGCGGCAATGGCTTGATCTTGTGTGATGGGCGCGGGGGCGGGCTTGAGGGGGCGGTGGTTTAAGTAGACGGCTTGAATGATGGTGTGGACGGGTTGGCGGTCACTGTCCGTCGTGGTGCGGAAAAAGAGGGTGCCCTGGGCAGAGGCGGATGTGGAGGAGTGAGAGGTGGAGGGTTCCCACTGGTCTTTGTTGAGGAAGGTGACGGGGAGGTTTGCGTACCCGAGGGTGATGCCGCAGGCGGCGGGGTGGGCGTCGTGGGGAAGCTGGGCGAAGAGGCCGTTTCTGATGAAGGATTCGGGGACGGGGGGATTGATGGGGATGCCGTCGGAGTAAGGATCGACGGAGACGCCGAGGATGAGGTCAGGGGTGCAGAGAATGGAGACGGGGTGGCTGGCGCGGTCGGCTCGCATTTCCCAGTAGGGGGAGCAGGAGACATTGCCGGGGTGTTCTGTGGTGAGATTGGGGTAGTGGCCGGGCTCGGCTTTGGCGAGGTTGTTATCGCCGAAGATGGAGCCGGGGA
>CAZGOM010000334.1:0-4145 GCA_964527265.1 uncultured Phycisphaeraceae bacterium
GTGGGTGCACCGGTTTCATGACCGGCCTCACCCTCACCTTCTGGACCAACGCCGCTCCTTACCTGGGCTGGCTCTGGCCCATGTTTGAAGGCTACCCCTTCATGATCTCCGGCAAGCCCACCTGGAGCTTCGCCGCACACATTCCCGTCATGTTTGAATTGACCGTCCTCTTCTCCGCCTTCGGCGCCGTCTTCGGCATGTTCCTGTTCAACGGCCTCCCCAGGTTCTACAACCCCTTGTTTAAGCTCCCACGGTTCAAGTCCGCCACCGACGACAAGTTCATGGTGGTGGTCCTGGCCTCTGATCCCAAGTTCGATTTGAACAAAACGTCCAGCTTCCTCAAGTCGCTGGGTGCCACCGCCGTTGAGGAGGTGGAGGAATAATCATGGCTAAAGAGTGCATTCAAAAGAAGTTACGCGATCGCGGCTACATCCTCCCGGGGATGCCCCGCGCAGTGAAGTACGCCCTCTGGATCGTGCTTTCCTTCGCCCTCATCCCCATCGCCGTGGTTTACCACGCGCGCATGAATAAGAGCGAACAGCCACGTATCCACCTGATCCAGGACATGGACAATCAGGAAGGCTACCGGACACAGTCCTCCAGTCCGATATTTGCTGATGGCCGCTCCGCCCGCCAGCCCATCCTCACCACCGTGGCCTACGGTCACTTGGAAGAAGATGATCACTACTACCGCGGCTACGAATTGGCATCCAACTCCCTCGCCCCCAAGTTCTTCTCGGGCATGCCTTCCCTGGTGAAGGTCGACAAGGCCCTTCTGGAACGCGGACAGCAGAGATTCAACATCTACTGCGCTCCCTGCCATGGCTATGACGCCCACGGAAACGGTGCGGTTAACATCCGCGCCAACACCATCGGTGCAACCCAGACTGGCTGGCTCGCTCCCCTGGACCTCACCACCGAGCAAACCCGCGGGTACGAAGACGGCAAAATCTACAACGTCATCCGCAACGGTAAAGGCCAGATGCCCGCCATGGGCAGCCAGATTCCCGTTCAAGATCGCTGGGCTATTGTCGCGTACGTGCGTGCGCTTCAAATCAGCCAGACCGGCACATATGCCGCCAGTCCGACGACTCCCAAAAACGACAGCAAGTAACCTAAGAAAGCATGGAGCTTCCACGTGGCTTCTCACGGCAAAATCTCAAACATCAATGACGACAAGATCCGGCTCGATGCCGGCTGGCGCACCTGGGGCATCGCCCTCGTGGTGATCGGCGCGCTGGCTCTGGCCGGTGCTGTCGGGTACGCAGGAGTTGAAGGCATTCGGCACTTCTACTTCAGCTACTTCCACGCCTTCATCTTCTTCTTAAGCTTGACCCTCGGCTCGCTCTTCGTGGTGCTCGTCCAGCACCTCGTTCGCGCTGGCTGGTCGGTGACCATCCGTCGTATCGCCGAGATCTTCTCGATGAACATCACCGTGATGATCATCCTCTTCCTCCCCATCGTCTTCTCCGTCTATCAGGGCAAAGGCCTCCTTTACCCCTGGGCTCAGCACATCAGCCACGGCGAACACGCTGAGCACGCTGAAGCCGGCCACGATCACGACAAGGCCACCGTCGGCCACAGCGAACCGGCTCACAGCCACGATGCCCCCGCCGCTGACTCCCACGCCCATGCCAAGGCCGATGAAAACTTCGTTCCAAACGGCGTGAAAATGACCTACGCCAACCATCTGGACGAAATGATCGCTCACAAACCGATCCTAAAGTCTTTTGCCTTCTACATTTGCGCTGTTGTCTTCTTCGGCTCATGGCTCATCATCGCCTGTTTCTTCTACAAGCTCTCCAAGAAACAGGACGAAACCGGCGACATCAACCTCACCCACAAAATGCAGTGGTGGGCGCCCTTGGCCACCTTCGTCTTCGCCCTCACCCTGACCTTCGCCGCATGGTTCTTCATCATGACCATCAGCCCGGTCTGGTACAGCACCATGTTCGGCGTCTACTACTTCGCCGGTTGCATGGGCGGCACCTGGGCGCTTCTCATCCTCACCTTCCATTTCCTCACCAGCAAGGGGTATGTCAAGCACATCACCACCGAGCACTTCCAGGACATGGGCAAATTCCTCTTCGGCTTCACCGTTTTCTGGGCCTATATCACCTACTCCCAGTACATGCTCATCTGGTACGCCAACATCCCTGAAGAAACCTTCTGGTTCCGCCTCCGTGGCGCCACCACGGCGGCCGCTGATCAGACCTCCTGGGGCACCATTGCCATCCTCTTGGTCGTCTGCCGCTTCGCCGTCCCCTTCCTGGGCCTCCTCTCCAAGCACGTCAAGCGCTTCAAGTGGGGCCTCATCTTCTGGGCCGTGTGGATCCTCGCCTTCCACTACATCGACCTTTACTTCGTCGTCATGCCTGAGTTGTTCAACTATGTCCCCTTTGGCCTCATGGAAATCCTCACCTTCGGCGGAATCGCGGCCATCTGGTTCGGTAACTCGATCCTGACAGCGACCCGCAACAACTTGGCGCCGGTGAAAGATCCCCGTCTGCCTGAAGCACTGGCGTTCGAGAACATGTGATTGACAGCGGGTTTGGGCCAATGCGCCTGAACCGGTAAATGGAGCTTAGACCGTGGCAGAACCACAAAACGTCAACTCGGGCCTCGTAGCAACCGCAGGTTTAGTCACGATCTTCGTTGTCGTGGCAATCATCATCGGTACACATGGCTGGTATCACTACGAAATGGATGAGGAACTCGCCATCAAGTCTCAGATCGTGGCAGACCCCACCATTCCCGATGCGATCAAAAAGGCCAAGGCCAACATCAACGCCCCCAAGGGCCCCGGTCAGATCTCCATCGACAAAGCCATGGATCAATACATTCAGTCCCAGGGGACGAAGAACAAAACCGCTCTGGCAACCGAGTCAAAGACCGAAAAACCCCAGTAAGGTGCGACAATCCACCCGTTAAGGATCTCTCCAGCCTCCTCTATAATTGGACCTGAAATGAGCTTTGCAACCAGACAAATTCAAGCCTTGAGCGCCCAGCCTGCCGGCTGGCGTCTGGCGGCTTGTCTGGCTGTCATGGCTTGTTGGGCTCCCGTTGCCATGGCTTTTGGTCCTGAATCAGGCCGAACCGTCGAAAAGACCGCACCAAAGGCGGTTGAGCCCAGCCCATCCATGGTCTTCAGCCCCGTCGCACCCGTTGACCCCAACGCCAAGAATTCAGAGCCGATCCAACTCATCGGCGCCGGTATTGTCGAGAAGCTCGCGCAGCAAGTGCCTGGTGATATTGAGTTTATCGACGAGAACGGCGCGACCGTTCAGCTTAGCTCCTTCTTTGACCCCAAGCGCCCCATCATCTTGAACCCCGGCTACTTTGGCTGCTCCATGCTCTGCGGCGAAGTCTCCAACGGCCTCACCGCGTCCATCAAAGCCATGAAGTGGACCCCTGGTGAACAGTACCGCGTCCTCACAATCAGCCTCGACCCCACCGAATCACCCAAGCTCGCCGCCCTCAAGAAACAAAACTACTTGAAGGCCCTCGCTCTCCCCGGCGCTGAACAAGGCTGGCGATTTTTAGTAATAAAAGACAAGCTCAACGCCGATAAGTTCATTCGCGCAACCGGCTTTGGTTTCAAATGGAATGACCTCGAAAAAGAATACGCCCACGCCGCAGCAGTCATCCTTCTGATGCCCGACGGGCGTGTCTCCCGCTACCTCTATGGCACGGATTTCATGCCTGATACTCTTCGGCTTTCGCTGGTGGAGGCGGGTAATAAGCAGATCGGTTCATTCATGGACCGGACGCTTCTGTTTTGTTTCAGGTTCGACAAGAGCGCCAATCGTTATACCGTGGCGGCCATGCGGCTGATGCAGGTGGCGGGTGCGCTCTCGGTCGTTCTTATTATCGGCGTCATCGGGACGCTGCTTTACCGTGAACATCGGTCCAAGGAACTGGATGCGTCGGGGGACAAGGGTTCCTCGACTGATTCCAACCCTCCGTCAACACAAGCGGGTGCCTGAGCAATGCTTTATACGTTGGCCAACACAACCCAAACCTACGCCGATAAGACCCTGTGGATGCCGCCTCAGGCATCGACATTCGCGCCGGACGTCGACTGGCTGTTTTACTTCATTCTCTACATCAACATCATCTTTTTCGTGTTGATTGCGACGCTGGTC
>CAZGOM010000335.1:0-4137 GCA_964527265.1 uncultured Phycisphaeraceae bacterium
GTGGTGGTGCTTTCGGAGCTTTGGAACCACTACGCGGCGACGATGTTCAAGTCGCGGTTTGCGATTGTGTTGTTATCGACGCCGCGGTCGAAGCGGATTGCGGGCAAGTCGACGATGAACCTGGTTTCGCTGGTCATCCATGGGCTGAGCGGGCTTTCGGTTTTCAGTGATCTCATCGGTGTGCGGCTTCTGATTGCCTCGGGTCTGACATTTGGCGGGCTGGCGGTACTGTTCCTGGGCGGTTTGGCGCTGCGGATCGGCGAGGGTGGGGTGGGGGAAGCGGTGATGTTCCTTGTGTTTGTGCTGCTTTGCGCTGATGTGGTGGTTTTGCTGACGACGGTGTTGTTTATTTTCATCATTCTGGCGTCGCGGGATTCGGCACGGATGCTGCCAGCGCGGGATTACCGTTATTTCATTGACGAAGTGGAGCAAGGGAATTGAACGACGCGAATGCCATTGAATATGCCGGGAAGGAATTGGGGCTTTTCGCGCATGCGTTGAATTGGAAGGCCTATTTCGGGAAGCAACTGGCACCATTGATCAAGGGGGATGTGCTGGAGATCGGCGCGGGGATCGGAGAGACGACGCGGGCGTTGCAGGCAGGTGCGGGGGTGTCATGGGTAACCTGGACGTGCGTGGAGCCCGACCCGGCACTGGCGGGGCAGATTGCGAAGCATATTAAGCCTGAGCCGGGGGTGATTGTGGGGACGCTGGCACAAGTGCCGACGGGGCGGAAGTTTGATGCGATTCTTTATGTGGATGTTTTGGAACACATTGAAGATGACGCTGGAGAGCTGGCGCTGGCGGCGAAGTACTTAAAGCCGGGAGGGCGGATCGTTTGCCTGAGCCCGGCGTATATGTTTTTGTACTCGGATTTCGACAAGGTGATCCATCATTTTCGGCGATACACGGCGGGGCAATACAAGGTGGTGACACCTGTGTCGCTGGTGCTGGAGAAGACTTTTTACCTGGACTGCCTGGGGTGCGCGCTTTCGATGGGGAATCGGTTTGTGTCGAAGCAGTCGATGCCCAGGAAGAGCCAGATTTTGTTTTGGGACCGTGTGGTGATCCCGATTTCGCGGGTGCTGGATGTGGTGGTGTTTCGGAGCTTTGGGCGGTCGGTGGTGGGGGTTTGGCGGCTGATTTGACGGGTTTGAGATCGGGTGGAGCGGATGATTAGGGGGTCGGGGCAGGAGAGTGTATATTGTGGGCACTTGTAAAGGTTTTTCCTGGGGAGTGTTGACAGTCGGGGGCTGTTCATCCAGTGTTGTGTGTTGAGGTGATTTGGGGGCGGCATGCCGCTTTCCAAAGGACCTGCAAGGGGGCTGGAGGAGTTTGTTGATGGCGCACCGCGTAAGTGCATTGATCGGGTTTCCCCGTGTGATGGGAAAAGTGGCCGCGCGTTTTGCGGGTGCGCAGGTGGTGCGTGTGGGTTTTGGGCTGGCGTTGGTGCCTTTGACGGTGGAATTGCTCAGAGAGATGGTGAAGACACCGCCGGAGGGAGGCAGATGGGCGAAAGTGGCCGCGGGTGAAGAGGCGGGATATGTGGGTGTGAGGACGCAGGAGTGGGCGGCGCATTTTTCAATGCATGGGTTGGTGGGGGTGATGGTGTGGACGGCAGGTGCGATCCCGGAAAATGAGGAGGGGACGCTTTGGGAAGAGGGGGTGCGGGTGCCGCTTTACGAGAGACCGGGTGAGGAGATGCCAGTGGATGGGGTGCTTTTGGGGCTGGGGGTGGTTCCCAACGAAGGGAGTGATGCTTTTAATTCATTGGGATTGGACAAGATAAAGAGCACTGAAGATTGGCTTAGGAAGAAAGCGCCGCGGCCTGTGGGAGATGTGGAGGCGGGGCGCTGGGAGCTGGATGGGAAGGTGATCCGCATTTTTGAAGGGCCTGGGCTGGAGGCGATGACGGTGAAGGTGGATGACGTGATGGCGGTGGGGGAGATGACGGATGTGGGGGGCCCGTTCAAGGATGAATGGTGGGTGGTGGTGTGCCTGCGCAATGGCGATTGGATTCGATGGGCGGTGACGCCTCCAGGGACGCACGTGGAGGAGTTGTTACTGGGGTTGGGAGAGGTTTTGGGTGTGAAACTGGAATTGAGGCTGGCGCAGTGCGTGGTGTTCAATAGCCGGGTGATGTGGCCGGATGTGCTTAAAGAGCGGGTGATGTTTGAGATATTGCCAGATCGGCCTGCGACAGGGCTGAAGGGGTGGCTGGGGATGAAGTTGCCGGAGGAGTATGTGTTGACGCGGGAGTTGAGGGCGTGGATGGAGGGCGGGAAGTGAGCGTTGGGTGGTCGTGGCGGCGGAAGGGTTTATTTACGCTGGGGTCAGATGGATTTGGCTTTGCCGCAAGACCTTTGAAAGTGGCGCCGCGGCATTTTTCGGTCATGGGTTGCGCAAGGGTTAAACGCCAGAGGAAGAGGAGGGGCGTTTTTGAGCAATAAGGGCTTTCTCTTCGGTGGTGTAGGGCTTACGGCGGACGCCAGGGCGGTTGCGGCGGTGGTTGAGGTCGACGACTTTGCCGTGGCGCATGACGATGAAGCCGGTTTGGGTTTGGCGGGCGAGGAGGATGGCGTTGCGACATGCGCGGCGTGCGGCGGGGAGGATGCCGAGCATGTCGGGATCTTTGGTGAATTTTGAGATTGGATTCATCATTTGTGTTCACCTGTTTCGATGAGTTGAAAGAAGCCCTGGGTATTGTCGTGCAAAGCCCACTCATCGACCAAACGTCTATAAATTGTAGCGTAGTTGAGCAGGCCTAAGTCAAATCTGCGCCTGACGACAGGTTCTTCAATGTGATGCCCGCCTTGCTGGACCCGACCGCGAACGCGTGAGACCGCGATGTCGGCAGAAGCAAGCTGTACGAAGATAAGTTTCACTCTGTACCCGGCGGCTTGCCAGAACGGGATTTTGAGCGCATAAGCGCGACCGCTGAGAGTGGTTTCAAATGCAAAGGTTTCTTCAGGATCACTTGCTGGTCAATTGCGGCAAGCATGAGTTTGCCGGCTTGGATGGCGGCGAGTTCGGGTGCGAAGGGAGAGAGGCCGGAGGCGATGAGGTCTGCGTTGATGAAGGTTTGGCAGTTGGCTTCGTGGCGGAGGAATTCTTTGGCGAAAGTGGTTTTCCCTGCACCGTTTGGCCGGCGATGATGATGATTTGGGGAGAGGTTGGTTGGGGAGGGTTGGGCATATTGCTTGTTGTTGCCGCGAGCAAGACGCATTGCAGGCGCGGACGCCTGCAATGTGTCACGCCATTTGATTAGCTGGGGAATTTTGCTTTGATGGCGGGGACGAGGCGTTCGAGGCGTTCACCACGGGAGGCTTTGATGAGGACGATGTCGCCGGGGTTGATGCGGGCGGCGATTTGTGCGGGGAGGGTGTCGTCCCAGGCTTTGAAGGCGGTGAGTTGATGGGCGGGTGTGGATTGGGTGAGCGCGGCGTGGGTGTGCTGGGATTTGGGGCCGATGAGGAAGACCTGGTGGATGGCGTTGGCTGCGCGGGGATTGGTGAGTTTGGCGATTTCGTTGCCGACCATGGTGTGGAGGGATTCGGAGGCGTCGCCGAGTTCGCGCATGTCGCCGAGGATGAGAATGCGGCGGCCGTTGCCGCCGGTGGCGGAACCGGGGATGAGGGTCTGAAGGACGCCTGCGGCGGCAATGACGGAACTGGGATTTGCGTTATAAGCGTCGTTGATGAGGGTGATGGCGCGGGGGGGCTGGCCGAGGGTGTCGATGTTCAAGCGCATGTCGACAGGTTGGGCGGCCTGGAGGAATTTGATGGCGGCGTGAGGGAGGACACCGGCCCAGTTGGCGACCAGGAGTGCGGCGAGGGCGTTATCGGCGTTGTGGCGGCCTAAGAGGGGGAGGCGGATTCTTTCAGGCGCGGCCCGGGGCGTGGGAGAAGGAAGCGTGAAAGTCTGGCCGGGGAGGATCTGGCCGTTTTCAATGCGGTTATCCAGGGACCATGCGTGTTCTTTGGTGATGGCGTAGCGAACGACGTTTGTGCCCGCGGGGATGAGGCGGAGGCGCTCGAAATGATCAGCGACGTCGCTAAAGAGGAAAGCGGGGCCGCCGGGCTGGAGGTGTTTGAGGATGGCGGATTCCTCGGTGGCGACGCCGTCGAGGGTTTTGAA
>CAZGOM010000336.1:0-4136 GCA_964527265.1 uncultured Phycisphaeraceae bacterium
GTTCCTCCACGATCTGGTTTTCGCCACTCAACGGGTAATAAGACAGCTTGAACGTTGTGCCGTGTCGCGGGACTGTGATCATTGCGCCGTCACGGTGGCCTCGTTTGTTCGCGGTGGATTTGGAGCGCTGGAACGTGTAGACGGTGAAATCGAGAACGCTCACAGTGCGATCCACAACGAGACGCCGGATGAGGGTGTCTGGGCACGGTGGGACGATAGCGCGGGATTGCGCTATTTGATTAGAAACGGAATCCATTGTACGTGTTTTGCCTCACGAATCGTTGCCGACGCAGGCACTGGCTTTGGTGCTCTTGGTTTGCGCATGAGAACAAGCCCTGCCTCTTCGGGGGTTTTCGCCCCTTTCAGTGTGTTGATGCGCTTGTGGCAGCTAGTGACGTTGTCCCATTGATTCTTGCCACCTCGGGAACGTGGATGAATGTGATCCACACTGGCAGTCTCCCGGGTGAGTTTCTCTCCGGAGTACCCGCAGACGTAGTCATCGCGCTCGTGCACTCCCGCAGGAGTGAACTGACGCGTCCTAAGATTCATCTTCTCGTACCCTGTGCAAATCACCACACAGGGTGCTGCCCAAGTGTAGATGTGAGTGTGAACTGAGCGATCGTCGTGGTGATCAGTGCGAACGGGCAGAGTGATCCACTCGTCCCATTCCACTGGACGTGTTCCTGAACCGAGATCAAAAGAGCCCTCTTCATTGGGGATCAACTCCACGTACACACCGATCTTCGACGGCTTACCCCATTTCTTCCCCTTCTCACGGGTCATATCAGTGAGCGCTTTTTCGACGATATAGCGATCGTTGATGGGTTGCCAGCTACGATTGAGAACGAGTACAGGTTGTGTGAGAACGCTCATGCGGGGGGGTGAGTAGAGATGAAAAAGTGTAGCGCTTGAGATACAAGAGTCAAGAGGCAAAGCGGCGGAGAGGACAGGGCTCGAACCTGCACCAGCGGGAATTCCTCTGGAACGCTTTAGCAAAGCGCCGCGACAAACCGATATTCGCCTCCTCTCCAAAAGTCACGCGGAAGGCGGAGGGCACGATCCCCAGCCGATTTAACGACACCTTGTTTTCAAGACAAGTCCCCGCCCATCGCAGGTGCTTCACCTTCCGTGTAAATTGGTGCTCCCGCGCGGACTCGAACCGCGATTTGGGGTTTAGGAAACCTCCGTCCTATCCGGTTGAACGACGAGAGCATGGTGCGCTCCGTGGGACTCCCACCCACACTATTCCTCGTTCGAAGCGAGGGAGACTGATAATTGCCGAGGAGCGCGAAAGTGGCGCAAGCGAGAGGGGTCGAACCTCCATGTGTCCAATTACCCTTTCACCGGGGTAGAGGCCCGAGGGGATACGCTCGCGTGGTGCGGACAGAGGGACTCGAACCCACAACCTCCAGATTCGTAATCTGGCGCTCTTCCAATTGAGCTACGTCCGCGTGAGAAAGGGAAAATGGTCGCGTAGCGGGGAGTCGAACCCCGGTCCCCGCCGTCACAAGGCGATGCTCTACCGGTTGAGCTACTACACGAACGATAAAGTGGAGCTGGCAATGGGATTCGAACCCGCAACCGCCTGTTTACAAAACAGGTGCTCTACCGTTGAGCTATGCCAGCGTGAGAATGAGAATATGGAGCCTCCAATCAGGTTCGAACTGATGACCTACCGCTTACGATGCGGTCGCTCTACCAACTGAGCTACGGAGGCGTGAAAATGGTGGGCTAGGAGGGTTTTAACCCACGATCAAGCGATCATGAGTCGCCTGCTTTGAACACTAAGCTACCAGCCCCAAAAATGGTCGGCGCGAAGGGATTTGAACCCTCAAGGACTGGTCATTTTAAGTAACCCGCTTCTCCCAATTTCGCTCTCGTCCACACGCCGATGTTAGAAAGTGGTGGCGAAGGTGGGACTCGAACCCACAAGGTTATCTCATTTTGAGTGAGTCTGCTGTGCCAATTCGCAGTAAGCCACAACGCCGTGAAAAGGAAAATTGGTGGTCATGAGAGGACTCGAACCTCCAAAGCTACGCGGTCTAAACGCGCAAGGTGTGCCAGTTCCCTACAAAGCCACATGACCAAAAATGGTGCTCCCGGCAGGAGTCGAACCTGCACGCTACTTGGATTTCGCTCAAGGCTCTCGACCTTGCGTGTCTCGCCATTTCCACCACGGGAGCAATGACAAAAGACCGAGCAGACTATCGGGTTCGAACCGACGACCTCGTCCTTACCAAGGACGTGCTCTACCAACTGAGCTAAGTCTGCATCGGAAAGTGAATGGGGGCTCTGGTTGGATTCGAACCGACGACCTTCTCCTTATGAGGGAGCTGCGCTAAACCGGACTGCGCCACAGAGCCGTATGTAAAAATGGTGGTCCCACGGGGAGTCGAACCCCGAACCTACGCTTTAAGAGAGCGCCGCTCTACCAGTTGAGCTATGAAACCAAGAGAATGAAAAGTGGCTGGCCCCGAGGGAGTCGAACCCGCGCGAATCGAGTCAGAGTCGATTATGCTACCATTACATCAGAGGCCAATGAGAGAGGGGAAATGGCTGGGACGAAGGGATTCGAACCCCTGCTCAGCGAGTCAAAGTCGCCCGTGCTACCGGTTACACCACGTCCCAGTGGAGAGTGTGAAAATGGCTGCTAAGGCAGGATTCGAACCTGCATATCGCGAGTTAACAGCTCGCTTCTCTACCAGTTGAGATACCTAGCAACAGAAAATGATGGTGCTCCGGGCAGGACTCGAACCCGCGATGACCTGCCTGTAATGCAGACGAATTAGCCACTATTCTACCGGAGCAAAATGGCGGGACTAACGGGGCTTGAACCCGCAACCTCATGATCGACAATCAAGTGCTCCACCAATTGAGCTATAGCCCCGTGAAAAGTGAACAGGCGTCCTCTCTATTGAACGACGGGGCGATGTAGCCCCGGCAGGATTCGAGCCTGCGTTTCCTGTTTGTAGAGGTGTCCTTCGACGTGTAATGCCACCGACGACGCTCCTCAAGATGGTCGGCCCCAAGGGATTCGAACCCTTACGGAATGCTCCCAAAGCAATCGTGCTACCAGATTACACTAGGGACCGATAAATTGGGTGCAGGAGCTGGATTTGAACCAACGACCTTTTGGTTATGAGCCAAACGAGCTACCGGGCTGCTCCATCCTGCAACAAAAATGGTGGGGAAGACTGGATTCGAACCAGCGACGCGTAACTTTTCAAGCTACCGCTCTACCGGGCTGAGCTACTCCCCCGCATGGACGCCCGGAATCGAACCGAGTCGCTAGAGATTTGGAGTTTCTGCCGATACCGTACCTGTCGTCCATGTAAAAAGTGGTGGTCATAGCAGGGCTCGAACCTGCGACATCCCGCTTATCGAGCGAGCGCTCTACCAACTGAGCTATACGACCGAAGAAAATGGTGGAAACAGAGGGAATTGAACCCACGACGCCCCGTGAGGGGTCCAGATTTACAGTCTGGTGCAGCCAACCGACATCTGCCTTGTATCCATTTGCGCTACAGGAAGGGCCGCGCTGCCCGATGAAATCTCGACTCCTGTTGTGTCTCATCAGACCATGATGAAAAGTGGTGCGCCGAACAGGACTCGAACCTGCCGCCTGATCGTTGGAAGCGACCTGCTCTACCAGATGAGCTACCGACGCGTGTGAAAGTAATCTGGACAAGATGGGGATCGAACCCACCACACAAATCTTGCAAGGATTCGTCGCCACCAAGGAACATGCCTGCCCCAGATAAAATGGAGTCCGATGCAGGCTTATGCACCCGCGCGTGTCTGGGTTGCAACCAGATGCCTTACTCCTTGGCGAATCGGACAAAAATGGTGCCCCCACTCGGACTCGAACCGAGAACCCACGACTTAAAAGGACGCTGCTCTACCATTGAGCTATGAAGGCGAAAGTGGTGCACATGGACAGACTCGAACTGTCGAAATCCTCCTTGGCAAGGAGACGCTGTAGCCGCTGAGCCACATGTACGTGGCGTCCCCACCGGGATTCGAACCCGGGTTCTCACCGTGAAAGGGTGGTGTCCTCGGCCAACTAGACGATAGGGACGTGAAAAGTGTCCCTCGCACTCCGACGATCCGTCGAAGTGGAGGGTTAAAATATACCA
>CAZGOM010000337.1:0-4127 GCA_964527265.1 uncultured Phycisphaeraceae bacterium
AGTCCTGTGGGTACGAGTTCAAAAACAAGTTGTACGGACGATCTTACGATTATGAACAAGTCGGCGCAAGACCAACCTGAACCCACCAAGTCCTCCCGCTCCTCCGACCGGGCCATCATCCTCGGCCCAGTGCGCGAGTTCCTCATGCAATCCCTCGCCAAAGGCGCACCCGGCGACCGCATCGAAAGCGAATGGAACCTCTCCAAGCGTTTTGGCATCTCCCGCCGCGTCGCGCGCCATGCTTTACAAGCCCTCGTCCGCGATGGCCTCGTTGTCGTCCGCCAGGGCGGCGGCTATTTCATCCGCGATAACTCACCCTCCGAAAATACGGCTGGAAAAATCACCCGCATCGGCATTCTCACCTTCGGCCCAACCAATTCCTCGCGTAATCACACCATCGACACCTTCACCCAGGGCCTTGCAGACCACGCGATGCAAGCCATCCATCTCAACGTCACCTCCGCAAGCCAGGCCCCCGCCATTCTCCGCGACAACCCCAACATCGACATCTTCGTCCTTCTCTCCGTCTCACCCGCCGTCCAGCACTTTTTCGCCGGCCAGTCCAAGCCCACCATCGTCCTTGGCAACACCTATGCCGACCTGGGCCTCCCCTGCATCTGGATGAACGAACTGGAAACCACCCGCCAGGCCACCCTCGCCATGCTTGATCAAACCGGCGGCCCCCTGGTCCTCATCCAGCACCGCATCCCCAACCTCGGGCTTGAACGCCAGCGCCTGGGCTTCCGCTTCGCACACCACGAACGCCAGCTCCGCCTCCGCCGCGGCCAAATCATCCGCATCCGCCCCGACGGCCGCGGCTTAAAAGCAGGCCTCGCACAGATCCGCCGCATTATGCCCCGCTCCCTCCTCGTCAGCCGCCCCAGCATCCTCCGCTCACTCCTGGACATGGGCCTGGAAATCAACCATCCCGACCACCCCATCAAGCTCATGCTCCTGGGCACCGACGTCCAAAGCCAGATCGGCTTCCCGGTCTCCCACGTCGATTCCAACCAGGCCAAATCCATTGAAGACGCCATCACCCTCATCACCCGCGTCGCCCAGGGCCAGGCCATCGACCAGCGCCTCATCCCCATCGACTGGAAACTCGTCCTGATCTAAAACAACAACACCCACCATTTTTCCGACACTCCTTCTGCTCCCCATACGCCTCTTCTCCGGTCTTCACCCAGAACCCAAGACCCAGAACCCAAAACCCATCTTCCATGCACCTCCTCCTTGGCCTCATCCTCGGCCTGCTCCTCGCCCTCCCCGGCGCACTCTGGCTCGCCCGCAAATGGGCCCACAAAGCACGCTTCACCGAACGCAAATCCGTCGCCCGCGAACGTGTCACCGAAATGGGCACCCTCTCCTCCGGCCTCGCACACGAAATCAAAAACCCCCTCTCCACCATCAACCTCAACGTCCAGCTCCTGCGCGAGGATGTCGACGATATCCTCCGTGAGCTCCCCGATGACCAGCGCCCCCGCGACCGCATCGACAAAGTCCACCGCCGCATGGAATCCATCTCCCGCGAAGTCCACCGCTTGAAGGAAATCCTTGAGGATTTTCTCCGCTTCGCCGGACGCATGAAGCTCGACATCGCACCCGTCGACCTCAACATCATGATCGACGAACTCGTCGACTTCTACGCCCCCCAGACCCAGCAGGCCAACATCCAGCTCCGCACCCAGTTCGAGCCCGGCGCGCTCCAGGTCAATGCCGATGCCCCTCTCTTGAAACAAGCCATCCTCAACCTCCTCTTAAACGCCACCCAGGCCATGACCGACGCCCGCAGCACCGAAAAGCCCCACGGCGGATGCAACGAACTGATCATCCGCACCTCCCGTTCCCGCGTCATGGGCCACGATGAAGCCCAGATCCACATCATCGACACCGGCCCAGGCATGGACTCTGCCACCCTCGCAAAACTCTTCCACCCTTACTTCACCACCAAAAAAGCCGGCACAGGCCTCGGCCTCCCCACCTCCCGCCGCATTGTCGAAGAACACCACGGCCGACTCACCGTCCACTCCGAACCCGGCCGCGGCACTGACTTCATCATCAATCTCCCCATATAGGCAAAAGCTATATGGCCGCCCATGCAATCCGGGGTGCCGGGGTATCGGGTTGTCGCGTTTCCACCGACGCTACGTACTCAAATTCGACGCTTCCGAGGGCATTCACGCTGAAATGCCTGCGCCACTCTCGCAGCCCCCCGGCAACCCGATAACCCGTCAACCCGAGCGCGTGGGCCCTACTGCCACACCCCAGAGTACAATGTCCCAATGACCATTCTCCGCGCAGAACATCTTTTCAAGCGCTACGGCCCACGCACCGTCGTCGATGACGTCTCCTACAGCGTCCAGCAAGGCCAGATCGTCGGCCTCCTCGGACGCAACGGCGCCGGCAAAAGCACCAGCTTCAACATGACCATCGGACGCATCCAGGCCGATGGCGGACAGGTCTTTTTCCAGGATAAAGACGTCACCGCCCTCCCCATGTACAAGCGCGCCCAGCTCGGCATGGGCTACCTCGCACAGGAACCCTGCTTCTTCGAAAACCTCTCCGTCGAAGACAACCTCTACGCCATCCTTGAAACCCGCCGCCTCACCCGCACCGAACGCAAAGCCCGCGCCGGCGCACTCCTCGACCAGTTCAACCTCACCCGCATCCGCACCCAGGCCGCCTGGCGCTGCTCCGGCGGCGAAAAACGCAAGCTCGATATCGCACGCGCCCTCGTCACCGAGCCTTCTCTCCTCATGCTCGACGAACCCTTCTCCGCCGTTGACCCCGTCTCCGTCGAGGAACTCCAGCGCGAAATCCGCACCCTTTGCCGCGAGCGCAACATCTCCATCCTCGTTACCGACCACAACGTCCTTCAAACCCTCAAACTCGTCGACCATGCCTATGTCATCTTCGACGGCAAGGTCTTCGCTCAAGGCACTCCCAAGGACATCATCAACAACGCCCAGGTCAAAGAACGCTACACCGGCTCCCTCTTCAAAGGCGACGAATTCGACACCCCCGCCCAAGCCGGCTGACCTTTGACTTTCTTTCATCTTGATCCCAGACCCACGACTCGGGACTCAGGACACGTGACATTCCCTCTGAAGTAAGACCCAAAACCCAAGACCCAAACACATGCCCCGCCGCTTCAACAAATCCTCCGACGGCCCCCGTGACTCCTCCCGCGGCTCTGCCCGCGCCTCCTCCAACAGCTCACGCCCCAACAACGGCGGCAAGCCCAAATTCAAGCCCACCGGTAAACCCACCGCACAAGGCAAATCCGCCGGCCAAGGCAAGTCCGACCGCTTCAAGCGCCCCGCACGCCCCGGCCAGACCTTCGAATTCACCAGCCCCCCCAAGCCCTCACCCGCCACCAAGAAACGCTCCGGCGGCACTATCCCCGACGAACTCAAAGACGCCTCCCGCGGCATACGCCTTCAAAAATACCTCGCCGAAGCAGGCGTCGGCTCCCGCCGCCTCTGCGAACAACTCATCGCCGAAGGCCTCGTCCGCGTCAACCGCCAGGAAGTCACCGCACTCCCCGCATGGGTCAACCCCTTCGTCGACGACATCGAAGTCCGCGGCGAAATGCTCCCCCGCCCCAAGGGCTCTGAAAAAATCCGCCACATCGCCCGTGAAAAAGCCGACGGCAACGAAGACGCCCTCCCTTACGTCCCCGAGGGCAAAGCCCTCTTCGAAAAAACCTACATCGTCCTCTACAAGCCTCGGCAAGTAATCACCTCCACCGCCGACCCCGAAGGCCGCCCCACCGTCATGGACCTGGTAAAGGTCCCCCACGCCGTCGCCGCACGCCTCTTCCCCGTCGGCCGCCTGGATATCGACTCCACAGGCCTGGTCCTCATCACCAACGACGGCGAACTCGCCCAGCGCCTCACCCACCCCATGTACGGCGTGCAAACCCGCTATCACGTCGCCTTCAAAGGCAAACTCAACGAAGAAGAAATGCACCGCCTCCACCAGGCCGTCGACCGCGGCAAGGAAACCCCCGCACCCACCAACCCCGACACCTCCAAAGTCTCCGACCTCTCCAAACTCATCCGCCCCCAGACCGTCAAACTCCTGGGCCACCAGCGCGACCAGACCAAGGCCGCCGACACCAA
>CAZGOM010000338.1:0-4087 GCA_964527265.1 uncultured Phycisphaeraceae bacterium
GGGGCGGCGCCACCTTCGACTCCGCCATGCGCTTCCTGAAGGAAAACCCGTACGATCGGCTCGCCGTCCTGCGCGAAGCCGTCCCCAACGTCCTTTTCCAGATGCTTCTCCGCGCCGGCAACGCCGTCGGTTACACCAACTACCCCGATGACATCGTCAAGGACTTCGTGAAGGTCTCCGCCCGCGAAGGCGTCGATGTCTTCCGCATCTTTGATGCCCTCAACTGGCTCCCCAACATCCGCCCCGCGATGGACGCCGTGCTCGAAGCCGGCGCCATCTGCGAACCGGCCATCTGCTATACCGGCGACATTCTCGACCCCAAGCGCGACAAGTACACCTTGAAGTACTACGTCACCATGGGCAAGGAACTCGAAAAGATGGGCGCCCACATCCTGGCCATCAAGGACATGGCCGGCCTGTTAAAACCCTTCGCCGCGCAAAAACTCGTCAAAGCCCTGCGCGATGAAATCGGCATCCCCATCCACCTCCACACCCACGACACCGCGGGCATCCAGGCCGCGTCCCTCATCAAAGCCGCTGAATCCGGCGTCGACATCGTCGACTGCGCCGCCGCCTCCATGTCCGGCCTCACCAGCCAGGTCAATTTGAACTCCATGGTCGAAGCCTTCCGCAACACCCCCCAGGACACCGGCCTGGACATCCAGGCCCTCAACCAGTACTCCCTCTACTGGGAAGACGTCCGCAAGCTCTATTACCCCTTCGAGTCCGGCATGGTCGCCGGCACCGCCGAGGTCTACCAGCACGAAATGCCCGGCGGCCAGGTCACCAACCTTCAGGAACAGTCCAAGTCCGTCGGCCTCGGCGAACGCTGGAACGAAGTCAAAAAGACTTACGCCGACGTCAGCATGCTCTTCGGCGACATCATCAAAGTCACCCCCACCTCCAAGGTCGTCGGCGATATGGCCCTCTTCCTGGTCACCAACAACCTGACCACCAAGGACGTGCTGGACCCCGACCGCCAGATTTCCTACCCCACCAGCGTCATTGAGCTCTTCGAAGGCAAGCTCGGCCAGCCCTACGGCGGCTGGCCCAAGAACGTTTCCGACGCCATCTTAAAGGGCAAGCCCGCCGAAACTCGCCGCCCCGGCGAAGTGCTTCCCGCCACTGACTTCGCCGCCGTCACCAGGGAACTCGAAGGCAAGATCAAGCGCCCGCCCACCGACACCGAGCTGATGTGCTACCTCATGTACCCCAAGGTGTTCGTCGATTACGACACCGCCCGCCGCCAGGCAGGGGACATGTCCGTCATCCCCACCGACTGCTTCTTCTACGGGCTCAAACCCGGCCAGGAAGTCGTCATCGACATCGAGCCGGGCAAGACGCTCATCATCAAGCTCATCGCCCTGGGTGAAACCAACGAGGAAGGCTTCAAAACCGTCTTCTTCGAACTAAACGGCCAGCCCCGCAACGCCCGCATCCCGGACAAATCGCGCGGCTCAACCATCGTCGCCCGCCCCAAAGCCGACCCCGACAACGCCGGCCACGTCGCCGCGCCCATGCCCGGCAAAATCAGCGTCGTCGGCGTCTCCAACGGCCAGCCCATCAAAAAGGGCGACAAGATCCTCTCCATCGAAGCCATGAAGATGGAAACCGCCGTCTACAGCCCCGTCACCGGCCGCATCAAGGAAGTCCACGTCAAAACCGGCACACAAGTCGACTCCCGCGACCTCCTCGTCAGCATCGAAGTCGCCAAATAAAGGGGTGGCACACTGTAAACGTCTTCGTTTACGGTGTGTCTGCGTTTTGCCCGGACCAACGATTAACCCGGCAACGCTACATCAGGCTCTTGATCCCGGAGGGATCGCATAATCTAGCCCCGGGTTGAGGGCGTCTTCGCCCGACACCCGGGGTAGGCTTTTTACGTTTATCTCTTGCACGCGCCTGCGTAACTTGCGCCGCCTGTAAAATCCAGCGCCATTCCTTCTTTTTTATCCTCAATTCCCCACGCTTCATCGCGTTGTAGTAAACGAATGATTTAATTGTTTCTTCCTTTTCTGCGACCTCCTCAAATCTTGTTCATCTTGTTTAAACTCCGCCTCTTTCCCCCTCCTCCAACAAAAATCCACCCCAAATATCACATCTCCGCACCCCCAAACCCACCCTAAAAACCCTTGCTCTACCCCCACACCCCCGTATCATGGAAGCCAATATTTCAACCTAGGCCATTTCCATGACTCCACGCCTCCTCACCCTCCTCGCCGCCTCCCTCACCCTCTCCACCGCAGTCATGGCCGATCCCCCGCTCCCAAAACCCCCGGCTAAATCCCCCGCCCAGCCAACCGCACCCAAACCCACCACACCCAAAGCACCCGCAAACAAACCCGCCCCCACTGCCCCCGCCATCCCCATCCCTGCCGACGCTTCCCCACTCCAGAAAACCATCCTCACCGCCAACCCCTTCAACTACACAGCCATCCTCCCCACCCCCGGCAAGCCCGCCACACTCCAGCTCACCCACAAAAACCCCACCTCCGCCCCCCTCATCATCACCGTCAGTTGGTCCCTCCCGCCCAGCTCACCGTGGAAGGTCGAGCCCGCCACCCAGACCCTCACCCTCGCCCCCAGCCAGAGCGCGCAAACCAGTTCCCAACTCGCCTTCACCCCGCCCGCAGATCTCTACGCCGCCCCCCTCCCTGAGCTCACCGCCACCTACACCTCCCCTGACGCCCAAACCCCCATCGCTACCCAGTCCGCCCCGCTCTTTGCAGACCTCTCCACCTACTACCAAGACCGAATGATCGCCTTCGCCAACAAAACCGCCAAGCCCCCCGTCATCGACGGCAAACTCGACGACGCGGCATGGGCCGCCTGCATCCCCACCGCACACTTCGTCAATAAAAGCGCAAACACACCCATCCCCTGGGCCACCGAAGTACGCATCTGCTGGGACGACCAGGCCGTCTACGTCATGGCCCGCCTCGCCGAGCCAGACCTTCCAGGCCTCCACACCAAGCTCACCCAGCGCAATGACAATGTCTGGACCGACGACAGCTTCGAGGTCCTCTTCGATTTCGACCCCACCAAAACCGGCTTCGCCCAATTCATGGTCAACGCCAACAACACCCCCTACGACACCTTCGGCAAACGCGTCCGCTGGGACACCATCTGGACCTCCCAGACCGGCCGCGAAAAAGACGCCTGGACCGTCGAAATGGCCATCCCCTGGACCGCCATGGAATCACCCGCCCCCAAACCCAACGAGCGCATCCGCTTCCAGCTCGTCCGCAACCGCGTCCGCGACGACAAACACACCCACTGGCAATGGGCCCCCACCTTCGTCCACGGCAACCGCATCCCCGCCCGCTTCGGCTCCCTCATCTTCATCGATGCCGACAACACCGCCCCCCCAGTTAAATAACTAATCCCCTCTTGTTAACACTAAAACGCTGCGACTCTTGATCCCGGAGGGATCACAGCCATTAGCCGGGGGTTGAGCGTGTACCCACGCGATACCCCCGGTTAATAAAGAAGCGAATGTTCTTGCACGTGCCTGCTTCCATGCCAATCACTCTGTAACGATTCACCTCTGGTCTTCACTCTGTCTACTCCACTCTCTCGCATCTTCGCCCTCATCCCTTGTTCCTGAGCCGTCCATACATTCTCAATCTCCCTTCAACGGTGCAATACACATTCTCATCCCTCCACCCCGCATCCAGCCGGATCAACGGCTCATGCGCCCATAGCAATACCCGCGCGCACGGCCCAACCACCCCATAATCAATATGCACCTCCCCACTGATGAAAACGATCCCCCCCTGCGCATACTTTCGCATCGCCAGGTACGACCCGACCCACATCACAAACACCACCACGCACACGCCTAACACGGCTGATAAAACCGACTTACTTGACCATTTGATCCGTTCCATTCTGACTTTCTCGCCGTCACACGACCAGCACGCCATCAACTCCGGTCATCACCAACTCACCCATGCCCTACTTCTTCTCCCGGTTCTTGATCTCTTCAATCGCCTTCGCCGCTTTCGCTCCCTCCTCTTTGTTCTTCCCCCCCGCCACACGCTCCAGCGCCTGAATATCCCTACCGCTCCCATACGCCCGCAGATGC
>CAZGOM010000339.1:0-4087 GCA_964527265.1 uncultured Phycisphaeraceae bacterium
CAAACCCGCTTACGGCAGAACACCCTCCAAAGCCGAGAAAACCAAAGGCGCAAGCGCCGACGTCAAAAACAGCGACACAGAGAACAAGGCCTGAGACAGCCTGTGAAGAGATCAAAAACTCTGCGACTTACGCCATAATGCTCCAACTGATATGTTAGATTGATCAGCACCTTTTGAAGGGTTGGTCATGCAAGTACAAAAGTTATTGGCATTTGAGGTGGGGGAGTACCGGCGGCGCGTGACTGCGGTGCAGGTGGGGATGGCGGCGCGGGGAATTGATTTGATGTTGGCCACCACGATGGCGAGTGTGTGTTATTTATCTGGTTTAGAGTCGGTTTCGCCTCACAAATTATGGTTGGTGGCGGTCCCTAAGTCGGGTGAGCCGGAGGTGTTGTGTCAGGATTTTGAGAGCCACAATGCGTTGCTGGATTCTTGGATTGTGCCGGGGTTCATGTATGGGGTGGGGCAGGAACCGATCGGGACGATGGCGGGGATGGTGAAAAAGATGGGTTTTCAGGGGGCTAAAATCGGACTGGAGCAGTGTAATTACACATCCATTTCAATTGCGGATTACCAGCGCCTGGCGCAACTCCTGCCTGCGGCGATATTTGTGGATGCGACGGAGTGCGTGCAGCGGGTGATGTCGATTAAATCGACAGCTGAAATTCAGTATTTGAGAGAGGCGGGGAGGATGACGGGGGTGGCGATGGCGGCGGCGATGGGGGCGATCCGAGAAGGGGCGAGGGATAACGATATTGCGGCGGAAGCGGCGAGGTGTTTGTATGCGCAGGGGAGCGAATACAGCTCTTATCCGGTGATTGTGACGACGGGGGCCAGGAGCGGCGTGCCGCACACGACTTTTAAACGGGTGAAGATCGAGGCGGGCGACCCGGTGTTTGTGGAGATTGCGGGGTGTGTGAGGCGGTACCAGACGCCGATGATGCGGGTGGGGGCGCTGGGGAGGGCGAGCGAACAGGTGCGGGAGATGGCCAAGGCGGCGGTGGGGAGCGTGGAGGCGATGGTGGAGAACATCAGGCCCGGGGCGGTGATGGATGAGGTGGCGGCGAAGAGTGCGCGGGCGCTGGAGGGGCTGAAATTTCAGGTGGTGTGGCATGGGTTTTATGGTTACAGCGTGGGGCTGGGGTTTGTGCCGGAGTGGTCGGATTGCCCGGGGCTGTTGATTCGCAAGGGGGCGATGGAGGTGCTTGAACCAGGGATGGTGTTTCATGCGAGTACCTCCCTACGAGATATAGGGGTGTGCGGAGCGACGTGCAGTGAGACGATCCTGGTGACGGAGACGGGGTGTGAGGTGCTGACGGGTGGCGGGCTGGGGCGGTTGCTGGTTTGAGTGGCTGAAATTTCAGTTGTATTTCGAGGTTTATACGAGATTTAATTCCGCAGGATGGAAACTGCGCGCGCGTGCGTGCGTCTAGAGGTTTGCTATGGGATGATTATGTAAGGTTCCATTGGTTAAATGGAATATGTGGGTTGGGATTTGAAGTCACAGAGTCGGGCTTTCCATTTAGAGGGATGATCAAGATGATGCGAAAAAGCACTTTGAGCGCGGCTGGTTTAATGTTAGTTCTGGCAGGGGTTTATGGATGCAGTTCCCTGGATGGCGGTTCAAGTGCGGCGGAGCCGTCGCAGGCGGTGTGGTGGACGCCGGTGCCGGTGGAGGCGGGGGCGGTTTCGGCGGAGGGTTTGGAGGCGGTGTTTGGGCCTGGGGCGGAGAGCCAGTGGAAGGTGACGGGTGAGCATGTGTTTGTGGCCAATGCCGTGGGGGGGAAGACGGCACTGAAAGCGAGCAAGACAGTTCAGTTGGAAGGACAGACGAATTTCAGTGGAAACCGGTCGGTGACTGCACTGATAAACCTGGGGGAAACGGACGGGAAAGTTTCGTCAACTGCGGTGTTTCGCGTGGGGTATCAGGACGCCAAAATGCCGGGGGTTGTGGTGAATCTGGTGGGTTCACCGGTGAATCAGACGGTGGGAGTGACGGTTACGAGCAACGGAAAGCCGCTTTTGGATGCTGCGGAGGCGTCAAAAACGCTGGATTGGCTGCCGGAATGGACCAATGGGCTGGGGTATAAGCTCAAGGCTTATACGCAGGCGCTGCCGGGCTGGGACAAAGACTTCCGGATGCATGTCGAGCATGACATGGCGCAATTGCCGGGGCTGAAGGATAAATGGGTGCAGGTGCGGGTGGACACTGGGAAGAACAGCGTGCGGGTGTGGGTGGATGACCGGCTGGTGGTGACTAAGGCGGGGCCGGAGGTGGTGACGGACGGGGCGGTGCAGCTGACGCTTTATCCGGGGGCCAGCGTGGCGGGATTCGCGGCGCCTGCGCGCGTGGCGACGCCGGGGTTTGAGCCCATTGGGCTGGGTGGGTATGCCAATGCGAAGGCGTTTGTGGATGGGAAGGGGATTGACTGGTCGAGCCTGCCGGCGCCGGGGACGACGGTGAATGTGGGGGGCGTGCCGTTCGTGTTTGCGGGGGCCAATGCGGAGGGGAACGACCACATCGATATCGGGCGGAGCTTTTTGCGTCAGGCGAATGCGGAGGGCTATCTGCCGACGACGAGCCCGCGGCTTGGCGGGGCGGATGAGCGGGACCCGGCGCGCATTCAATTGCGGATTCCGTATGGGAATTACCAGGCGCTGCATTTGATTGCGGCGTGCGACGGAGAGCCGGACACGGTGCCGGTGATCACGGCGCAGTTTTACCGGCCGGGGGCGGGGTTTCATCAGAACTTCGCAGGCAAGGTGCCACTCGCGACGGCGAAGGCCAGTGCGGCGGAGGGGAATGTGAAGGCGCTGGGGGCGAAGCTGGTGGGGGGGAAGAAAGTGAATCTGTACGCGGTGACGATTCCGCTGGACCCCGGGGTGCTTTCGAGCTTTGCGGATCTGGCCGTGTTTGAAGTGGAACTGACGAAGCAGGTGCAGATATGGCGGTCGTACCCGGACCCGATCAGCTATGGGTATCACCCGGCGGGTCTGGCTTCGGGCGTGCAGTTGTATGCGATGACGCTGCAGGCGACGCCGGTGGATTTTGCGTGGGCGCCGGATCAGTTCGGGCATGTGTGGACGGCCCCGGCGAATCCGTCGTATACCGCGACGCTGACCAACCGGACGGGGGCGGCGGTGAAGGGGAAGCTGACGGTGACGACGCGGAGCTATGACGGGACGGAGACGAGCAAGATAGAACGGCCGGTGGCGCTGCCCGCGGGGCCGACGCTGGTGAAGGTGCCTGTGCCGCTGCCGGTGAAACTGTTTGGGTATCACGATGTGGTGGCGACGCTGGATCTGGATGGCAACGACAAGGCGCCTGCCTCGACGTGGACGGAGACGCGTTCGCTGGCGAAGCTGGCGCCGGACACGCGAAGTGCCAAGTGGACGCAGGGGGAAGGGACGCTGTTTGGGTATTGGAGCTACCACGGCGGGCACCACACGCCCAAGGCGAATCTGATCGTAAGGCTGATGACGCTGGCGGGGGCGCGGGTGAGCATGGGGCACCCGAATACGGCGGCGTTTCCGGCGGCGGATCTGGAGTTGGTGAAGAAGCATTGGTCTGCGACGCAGGCGGGTGCGTGGGAGGTTGTGCCGCAGGCGTGGGCGGCGGATGAGCCGCTGGACCCGGTGAAGGTGGCGGCGTTTCAGAAGGAGACGGTGGAGAAGGTCAAGAAGATTCGGGAGCCGATTCCGGCGGAGTACCGGTCGGACCATATTTACTTCTATGCCGAGCCGCATATTTCATCGCGTTTGTCGGCGGGGAATGTACCGGACTACTGGCAGGAGAAGGACTACGAACTGACCGAGGATGAGAAGCGGTCGATCAAGGTGTTTTACAACTCCTCAAAGATGGCGGCGGAAGCGTTCCGGAAGGACCCTGAGCTTGGAAAACTGAAACTGCTGATTCCGTGGGGCGATCCGGGGTTCTCGTGGCCTCTGTTGCGGGCGGGGTTCCCCAAGGAGCTGGTGGATGGTTCGGGCATTGATATTCCCGGGTTTGAGCGGATCCCGGAGCGGCAGTTGCATGAGCAGTCGATCCATCGGCTGTATGTGACCAAGAAGGAGTTTGAGAAGGCGG
>CAZGOM010000340.1:0-4082 GCA_964527265.1 uncultured Phycisphaeraceae bacterium
CCAAAGGCAAGGCCAACCCCAAAGCCGTCCAGCCCCGCCTCAAGGAAAAGCTCGCGCAGGGCGCTTGACCTCCAACCCAATTCTCACCCGCTCGTCCCGCCGTGAATCGGGATCTGTCTCCGCTTGGCCCACAAAATAAATCGCTGCGCCTTGCGCGCTTTGAATTGAGCTTAGCAGTCTGCCGCTTGCGGCTAGGCCATCACCATCTCCACCCAGGTGATCATCTGCGGCAAATCGGACTTGAGCACCACCTCAATCAGATTGTGCCCCTCCAGCACCAGCTCTGCCCCCACCTCAAAACTCACCACCCGCACGCACCCTGGATACAACATCGACACCGGCACATCCACGCCTGTGCCCAGAATCACGCTGTTCACCCGCCCCTGAAGCACCGCCTCATTCACGCCCGGCTTCTCCCCTAGCCCCACCACCACCCGCGTCTTCCCTCCCGCAGGCGCGGGCCCCGTATAAATCCGAAACCGGTAAAACCGGTTTAAGCTCGCCTCCACCGGTAACAAATGCGCCATCGGCACCCCTAGCGGCACCACATCCGTATACGTCACCGCATATTGCCGCGCTCCATTCTTCAAACCTTCCAAGTCCGCCAGTTCCTTCAAAAATGCCCCATATTCCACCTTCTCCTCAACCGTCACGCCCTTGCGCTCCGAGTCATGCAGGTACTGGTAATTAAACAGATACAAACGGTCCGCCCCCCGATGCTCCGCTGCCGCCGCCCAGCCGCGGTAAAACGCCACTCGCGGATGAATCGAACCGGTCCCCGGCCCGGCCTTGATGTTCATATCCGCACACACTGCCACCTTCACCCGTGCCGCATCCGCCCCAAGCGCTTCCTTCCAAATCTCCACCGGCACCTCATGGTCCACCGTGCCGAAAAACTGCGACAGCACAATCTGATCCACCAGCCCCGCCTTCGCCCACGCCACGGCATCCAGCCCCAGCGCACGTGCGATCTCCAGGTGGTTGGGCACACGCACGCTGATTCCAAGCGCATGCCCCCGCTTGGCTGCAAACGCTTCCGTCATGCGCCGCACCTGAAACAAAAACGCATTCAGCGCCGCCTGCCCAAACCGCTCCCGCCCGGCCTTAAAGTGATATACAAACCGCATCCAATCCAGTTCGATCCCATCCGGATCCGTCAGTTCCAGAAGTTCCTTGATCAGCGCCAGGTAATACGCCTGCACTTCGGCCTTTTCATAATCCAGCGCCATGTCCGCATACGTATGCACCGTGTCTTCAACACGCCGCAAATCCGGCCTGCTTTTCCAGAACGAGCTCAACGTATAGCCATTGGGCTGGTCGGTGAAATGCACATCATTCATCCGTACCGTCAGCCACGGCGAAAAACCCTTCTCACGCGCATATTCACACCAGTGCGTATACGGATTGATCCCCCGCTCACTCAGCAGCCGCACATTGCTCAGATACCGCTTGGCGCTGGGCCAATACGACTCCTCATTCACCCCTTCCCACACCGGCTGCATCACTTTGCTGGCATAGTTGGCTTTCATTCCATTGGGGCAAAAATACAAGTGCGTGACCCCCGTACCCACATACTGGTCCACAAACCCCTCAAGCCCCGCGCGGCTCATCTCCTCCGCACTGCGGTTCACAAAAAAGTGGTCGAAATCTTCATTAAAGATAATGGCGTCAATTGTCATAGGCCCACGATGATATACCGCAGGCAGCAACACCGGTAAGAGCCAAAAATCCTGACTTTATGCTTCCTTCTAAACAGACTCTAAACCCCAGGCCTCAAACCCTTCTTCATTTCCTCCACCAGCATCTCTGCATTCCTTAAACTCGCCCCTCGCCGCGACAACACAACTGCCCGCCCCGCCTCTCCCAGCCGCTTGGCCTTCTCCTTATCCGCCAGCAGCTCCCGGATCACCTCTCCAGGCTTCGCCGTCACCACGATCCCCTCAGCCTCCAGGAGCGCATCCATCGTGTCCTGAAAATCCGAATGATAAGGCCCGATCAATGTCGGTTTCCCCAGTGCCACCGGTTCCATCATGTCCGACCCATACAAGCCCAGAAAACTCCGACCCACCACCACCACATCCGCCAGCGCATAGGCCTTGCGCAGTTCTCCCACCGTGTCCAAAAGAAAAAACCGCGCTCCATCCACCGCCCGCACCGTCCCCTCTGGATGCCTCGTCCTCCGCACCACCCCGGGAATATTCTTCTCCACCAAATCAAACCACTCCGGCTTACGCGGCACAACGATGAGCTGCACCCCCTCAGGACACGCCTCAGCCAGCAACTTGTCCTCACCCGGCGCAGTCGACCCCGCCACCACGATCGGCCTACTCAAATCCAATCCCAACGCCTGCGCCAGCGCATCGCTCCCCGGCACCGTGTCCGCCACGTTCGCTGTGTCCCACTTCATCGTGTCCCCCACATGCACGCGCCCCGCCTTCGTCCCCATCGCGATAAACCGCTCCGCATACGCCCTGGTCTGCGCGCTCACCTTGTGCAGCCGCCCGAATGTCTTATCCATCGCAAACCGGATCCACATGTACTTCTTAAAACTCCGCGCGCTCAGCCGCCCGTTCACCACGCACACCGGCACGCCCCGCTTCTCACAGTGCGCCACAAAATTCGGCCAAACCTCAAGCTCGCCCAGCGCCACCACCCGCGGCTTGACCGCCTCCAAAAACCGTCTCACCGCAAACGTCATATCAAACGGATACCGCACCACCGTAAAACGCGGCTCAAACACTTCCCGCGCCCGCTTAAACCCCGTGTCCGTCGTCGTGCTCACCACCACACGCACCCGCCCCTCCGTCAGCCGGTCCACATGCTCCACCATCTGCCTCAGCGCATTCACTTCCCCCACGCTCACCCCATGCACCAGCAGCACAGGTCGCCCGTCATCCTTGAAATCCACTCGCCCAAACCGTGCCCCCCAGTCCGTCCGCCATTTACCCGTCGCCGCCAGCCGATAAACCCACACCGGGCTCGTCACCAGTAGCACAAAGCAAAACAAAAGGTCATAAAAAATCCGCATCATTGCGCATATTCTACGAATTCGTGGACTTCCTCTCTGCTATGACCCAGAACCCATCTTCGTCAAACTTCCCTGAGCGTCACCACATCCGGCAGGTTCCGGTAATACCCGTCATAATCCAGCCCATACCCCACCACAAATTCATCCGGAATATCAAAACAGACATAATCCACTGGAAACGCCTGCGCCTCAGGCCTGTCTTTCCGTAAAAACACGCACGTTTCCACGCTCGCAGGGCCATACGCCTTGATGCTCTTGATCGCCAGGCCCAACGTCTGCCCGGAGTCCAGAATGTCATCCAGAATCAAAACATGGCTCCCCAGCAGATCCTCCGCCACCGCCGCCAGCTCCGTCTGCATCAGCGCCCCCTTGCTCTTGGTCGCCGTCCCCGGATACGAACTAATCGCCACAATACGAACCCGCATCCGCACCGGCAGGTCCCGAATCAAATCTGAGGCAAAAATCATGCTCCCCGTCATGATCGGCACAATCGTCACCCGCGGGTCCTCTTTCCCCCCCGCAGGCGTCAGTTCCCTTAGCCGCGCATGAATCTGCGCCGCAACCTCTTTCACCCGCAGTTCAATCTGCTTTCGCGTCAACAATGTCTTATCGATGTCGTGTGCCATAAAGGGATTCTAACCCTCAGAACCCCCACGTCACCCTTTCTTGCTTGTCGCTTTTATCTCGTACCTTGTACCTTTCTTTGAACCGCCCCCCCCATTCATTCGTATAAACCCCACCCCGCTATAATCGTGACTGTTTTCGGCCGCTCCTTCCGGGGGAAGACGGCATCCACGAAAACCACACAAGGAACCACCATGCCCAAGTTTTTGCGTCGGCGCCGGCCCATCAACCATTGGACCTGTTGGCTCCTCGCCGCCGCGGCCGGTATCGCCGCCCTCGGCTTGCACGGCTGTGATGACGAAAAAGCACCCCCGCCTACTCCCCCTGCCGCCACCTATAAAGGCCCCTCCTACCTCAACGGCACCGTCGGCTCACTCACCAGTCTCCGCGGCTATGAACCCCTCTACGTCTCCGGCTACGGCCTGGTCGT
>CAZGOM010000341.1:0-4036 GCA_964527265.1 uncultured Phycisphaeraceae bacterium
CATGCACGCTCACCCAGTTGGGCACCCCCTCCAACACCCCCACCAGCGCCACATCTGGCCCGAAATCCTTCCGGTACTCCTCATAAGGCAACACCCACGACGTCTGATAAAAATTCGACACCGCCACGCTGTCCGCGCACCCCGCCTTCACAATCTCCCTCACATCCAGCCCCACATGCCGCAGCAATTCAAAATTCGGCGGCACCCGCAGCTGAATCAAAAACGGTCGCCCCGTTCTCGCCTCCTTCTTCCTCCCCAGCTCCCTCACCTCACGATGAAAATCCAGCATCATCGCCCGCCCCGCATCGTCAGCCCCGGGCTCTAAACACATCGGGTTCCTCAGCCAGTCCAGCTCGATTCCATCATGGTCATAGTCCTCGATCATCTCCGCGATCGTCTCCATCATGAACTGGCGCACCGCTTCCTTGGCATAGTTGAGCCCGATGAAGTAATTCCACTGTCCCCGCGCCTGCCACGGCCACTGCATCGGCATCCCGCTCCCCGTCAACCGGTTTTCCTTCTCCTTGTACACCGGCGCATTGAAATAGCTTCCCTCCGGCGCCCCCACCCCATGCACATCGTTCATCCGCACCGTCGCCCACGGACTCATCCCATTCGCGCGGCATGCCGCCGCCACCACCGCTATCCAATCCACCCCCGCATCCATCAAATCCACATAGTTCTCAAAAAACCTTCGATGAAAATCCAGCCGCGCATCAATCTCTTCCTTGCTCTTTTTCGCAAACCCATCGCACTTCATCACATGCTCCCGGAAAAATTCCACATCCCCCCGCTTGTACCCCTCAAACACCGTCGGCGTACGCCGGCTTGAATACCAGTTCCCATTCGCATTCGGATTCGTCAGATACGTATCCACCCCGCAAGACGCCAGATACGCAATATGCCGCTCCAGCACCCCCGCCGTCATCGGCCCCCCCTCCGGCTTAAACAGCGCATCCCCCATAAACAAATAAGACACATCCCCCGTAAACATCACCTTATTCGATCCTAATCGATGCATAGAATCTCCAATCCGGTAGGGCGGGCTGAGTTTCGGGGGCGCGAAGCCCACCACGCCGGTTACAAGACCCTAAAAAAACAACCGTGTCAAAACGCACCCTCCCTCCATGGTTCTTCTCTGTTACCCAATCCGGTACGGCAGGCTGAGTTTTCAGGGGGGGCGAAACCCACCACGCAAATTCTCTGACCCCATCCCTTCTCCATTAACACATTGCCCATCACGCAACCCCAACCCACAGGCCAACCCGCCAGAGGCCGGCCTTATCGCGTAAATCCGGTCAATAAAAATCCACCGCCGACTCCCGCAATCGAGGATGCGTTCGCTGACAGAGAGACAAGCATGTAAATCTTGAGAATCTTGTAAATCGTGTGAACTCTGCGTCTTCTCTTTACTCACTTCCCCGCCTCACTCCCAAGACGTCACCAGCAACGCCAAATAAGCCTCCACCCCCGCCAGCAAATCAGCCACCGCTATCGACTCATCCTTCGTATGCGCCTGCGCGATATCGCTCGGCCCAAGCACCACGCACGGCACACCCGCCGCATCCAACGTCCCCGCATCCGTCGCAAACGCCGCACCACTCGCCTTCACCGTCCTGCCGATCCCCTTAAACGCCTTCTCCACATGCGCCAATAGCCGTCCATTGTTCGCATCATTCAGCGGCGGCGCATACTGCAGCACCGCATGCTCCACCTTCATCCCCGGCCGCGTCTTCGCCGCCTCTTCCAGGATCGGCACAATCCCCGCCAGCACTTCCTCGCGCTTCTCCCCGGGCACCACGCGCCGATCCATCCTCACCTCGCACGCCGCCGGGATGATGTTGAACTGCGTCCCCCCGCGGATCAGGTTCACGCTCCCCTGCGCCTTCCCCGTCATCGCGTGCCGCTGCGTCAATCCCGGGATGTACTTGCTCTCAATCGCATCGATCACCCGCACCATGTCCGAAATCGCAGACCGCCCCGCCGACGGGTTCGACGAATGGCACGCCACCCCCTGCGTCGTAAACCGCCACCGCACCGCTCCATTGTGCGCCGTGATCGGGTTCAGCCCCGTCGGCTCGCCCACAATCGCCCCCACCGGCTTGAATCCCAGCCCCGCCAGATGATCCCGGCACAAACTCATCACCCCCGTCATCCCGATCTCCTCATCCACCCCAAACACCAGCGCCACATTGAACTTCTGCTCCCCTCTGGGCAGCGCCTTGTACTTCACCATCGCCCACAACATCGTCGCACCCGTCCCCTTCGTATCACTCGACCCCCGCCCCCAGATCCTCCCATCCTTCAGTTCCGCCCCGAACGGCTCAATCGTCATCCCCTCCACGCTCACCACATCCATGTGGCTCTCAAACAGCAGCCACGGCAACTCCGCCGACACCTCATGCGTCACCAGCAGTTGATCCCCATCCGCCGCATCAGGCATCGGCAAGCGCCGCGTCTTAAAACCAAACCCCTGCGCCACCTTCTCCAGATACGCGCACAGCGGCGCCTCCGGCGCCCTCACCCCCGACACATTGAAATTCACCGTATTGAATCGCACCATCGCCTGGTGCAGCTCGATCACATCTTTGGGTTGGCTCGTCATCGCTCAAGGTCCTTATTTAGGTCGCACACGCGGCCTAAGACTTTGACGCATCAAGCCCAAGGATGCAACCTGCCCATCCCGCGCCCCCGTGCGCGTTAGTACTACAGCGCCACGACGGTTCATTTCTGCGTGCCATGCTCTCGTCTGCGTGAGCATGTCTTGTTTTTCGCCCGCTTTCGACTGGGCTTAGTATTGCCCGGAATGTGGCATTTCTCTTTCTAGCGTTCCCAATCGCCCATCCTCCCCCGCATCCCACCCCCACACGCGCCGCAAATCCAAAATCAAAAAAATCCCATCTTGCTCATCTTGCCCGCAAATCATGAGCATCTTGTTTAAACTCCGCCCCCTCCCTCCCCTCCCACTCTCCCAAAAACACATCTCAATCCCCAAAACCATCCAAAAACAACGCATTTCCACCACAATCACGCATTCCGCACACACGACATTTCCACCCCCATATGATTAGTCGTCTTTTTAAGCCCCTTTTTCCACCCCTTTTTGCCCACCCACATCAAGTACGTAAACGTGCCCATGTAAAAAGGGCACTTACGTCAATTTTCCTATTTTACAAAAAGGCCACTTACGGCGATTCTCTCCACCTGCAAAAACACCACTTACATCAATTTCCCACCTTCACCATCCGATAGTTCTTCTTCCCGCTCCGCAGCACAATCGCATCCTCAGTGATCAAGTCGCCTTCGGTCAGCGTTTTCTGCGCATCTCCCCACGCCTGGTTGTTCACATAGAAGCCGCCCCCCTCAATCAGCTTCTTCGCCTCGCCATTACTCTTTGCCAGACCAGCCTTTACAAGCAATGGCACCACCGCCACGCCCGCCTCCAGCTCCGCAGCCGTCACCGCCACGCTCGGCACCTGCGAAAACACGCTGTTCAACGTCGCCGCATCAATCCCCTTCACAATCGCCCCGCCAAACAGAATCTGCGATGCCGCCTGCGCCTGGTCCAGCGCCCCTTGCCCATGCACCAGCCGCGTCATCTCCTCAGCCAGCTTCTTCTGCGCCTCACGCTTGTGCGGAGCCTGCGCATGCACCGCCATAAGCTCTGAAATAACAGATAGTTCCACAAATGTGAACAGCTTCAGATACCGCTCCACATCCGCGTCTTCCGATCTCAGCCAGAACTGGTAAAAGTCGTAAACACTCGTCTTATCCGACGTCATCCACACCGCATTCCCAGCCGATTTCCCAAACTTGTTCCCCTGGCTGTCCGTAATCAATGGCAAAGTCACGGCAAACACATTGCCGCTCTCCCCTTCAATCTTCCTCACCAGGTCCACACCCGCAATGATGTTTCCCCATTGATCACTCCCCCCCATCTGTAGTACGCACCCGTAGTTCTTGTACAGCCTGTAGAAGTCATACCCCTGCAAAAGCTGGTAGCTGAACTCCGTGTAGCTCATCCCCTCCGCATCCT
>CAZGOM010000342.1:0-4013 GCA_964527265.1 uncultured Phycisphaeraceae bacterium
ATCATCACCAGCTTCGTATTCTTCTCAAACAGCATGATCTCTCCCATGAAATGTCGTAACAAGCAAAACCCGACACACTCTACTGACACCCCACAGTATTCGCCACAAGCCCAAATCGGCAATCACTCTCGGATCATCAACCATCCAAAACAAGCATGCCGCCCGTCGCGAGCTCACCAAGCATGTAAATCTTGTTGAATCTTGTAAATCGTGTAAAAATCTTTCTTTGCAAAGCCTCTAAAAACAAAGGCTTCGACCCCACCCAACGCTTAAAATTCCAGAGGCGCCTTTGAATCCGCACCCGTCCCAAAGTACGCCTCATGCAGCACGCTCACCGGGTGCTCCACTTCAAACTTCGCATCCAGCCGACGCGCCTCCGATGAAATCTGCATCGCGCACCCCACGTTCCCCGTCACGCATGCCGAAGCGCCCGTCTGCTTGATGAACGACACTTTCCGCTCGCCCAGTTCCATCGCCATCGCCGGCTGCGTCAGGTTGTAAGTCCCTGCCGCACCGCAGCACATGTCGGATTCCCGCAGCGGCTTAAGCGTCAGCCCCTTCACCCACGAAAGCAGTTCGCGCGGCTGCGCCGTCACCTTCTGCCCATGCGCCAGATGGCATGCATCGTGGTAAGTCACCGTCCGCTTCACTTCATGCGTCGGTTTCACCGGCTTCAATTCAACCAACAACTGGCTGATGTCGCGTGATTTCTTCACCAGCTCGCTCGCACGCCCGCTGTAAGCCGGGTCATCGCGCAGCACCAGTGCGTAATCCTTGATCATCGCCCCGCACCCGGAAATGTTGTTCACGATGTAATCGATTTTGTCGTGGTCGCCCGTGTAGCCCAGGTACGCGTCGATGTTCTGCCGCGCCAATTCCTCGGCCCCGTGCAGGTCGCCCGCATGGTGATGGATCGCCCCGCAGCACTTTTGCGCCTTGGGCACCACCACATCGCACCCGATATGCTGCAGAATGCGCACCGTCTGGCGGTTCACTTCCTGAAACAGCACGCTCCCCACGCACCCCGCAAACATCCCCACCACCGCGCGCGGCTTGCCATCCACAAACTGCGCCGGGTTCCCCGGATAAAAGCTCTCCAGTTCCATCTCCCACACCGGCCCGTCCGGCGGCAGCATCTGCTGCATCTTCTTGAACTCTTCCGGTAAGAACGGCGCCGAAGCTTTCCCCACCAGGCCCCAGAGCCCCAGCTTCTGCGCAATCCGCGCCGGGAAAAGCGCCGCCTTCAACCGCGTGGGATTCACAAACAAATTCAAAAACACCGCGTTAAGCAGCTTGCTCGTTGCGGTGGTCTCCCGCTGCGGCGCAAGCCGCGCACGAGACTCTTCAATCAATTCGTGATAAACCACGCCCGAAGGGCACGCCGTCTCGCAAGCGCGGCAATCCAGGCAAAGATCCAGATGCTTCAGCACCTCGTCGCTCGCCTCGATCTTCCCGTCCGCCAGCCCCTTCATCAGGTAAATCCGCCCGCGTGGCGAGTCGGATTCCAAGCCCGTCTGGTTGTAGGTCGGGCACGCCGGCAGGCACAGCCCGCAATGCACGCAGTCCATCGACCGCGCATACGTCCGCTTGTCCAGCTCCAGCACGGGCAGCTTGTGCCCCGTCGCCGAAGTTGACGGGCAATGCGCCTCAGCCGGGCTTTCATCGCCCAGGCCGGAAATCACTTTTGTTTTTAAAGGGGCAAGGCTCATGACAGGCGGTCTTACCGCATAACCCACTTTTTCTTGGTCACTTCAACCGGCTGCGCCGAAGGCTTCACATTGGTCCCGGGAAACACATAGCTGATCATCAGCGCCTTGTGCAGGTTCACCTCTTTGCCCGTCTCCGGGTTGGGCACCGTCTGCGTCTCGCCCGACAAGCCTTGGATGAAAAGATTCACATCCGTCACATCGTGATCAAAAGCCTTCCACACCACCACGGATTCACGCGCGTTGTCTTCGCCCAGGAGCATGATCCCAAGCGCACGCGACGGCGAAACGATCAATTTATTCCCCGTATCCGCCCGAACCGCTTCATAAACGCTCGGCGGCACGTCTTTTCCACCCGGAATGATGTCCCCTTCATCGGTGGACACCACGAATTCAGGCACAAACATCCGGTCCGCACCGGTGTTGTTCACCACTTTATAGGTCACATACCAGTACCAGACGGGCTTGCCGTCGGCGTTCACCACTTGGATGGGCCGGGGCTTGTCCGACGAAAAGGTGAATTCCCACCCGCCGTAAACCAAGCTCGGCTCAGGTGATGCGCTCGCCTCATGCGAGAGCAGACCCGCGCCAATCAAAGCTCCGGCACCAAGGAGAATCGCTGAGAGAATCAAACGGGTCTTCATCGGCAAACCTCCAAATACCACAACACAGACACGTGGCACGCAAGCGCCATTGTAAACCCCGCCTCAATTCGGTCAACGCCACCCCCCACCCGATCTCACCAAGTGGACGAAACGGGGATAAGACCCCGCTCACCCGCCAACCATGCAAAATCTCAAAACACGTCAATTGAGGAAACTTCCCAATCGCTTTTTTCACCACCCGCCGATCCCCGTTAATATGACCCCAACTCCCATGCCTCATCCCACAGATACCACCCAGCCGCTTAACCTCTCACCCGACCACCACCGGTTGGGCCTCGGCCTCCTCCTCGCCGGCCGCGCCGACCCCAACGACCCCGCCGTCGACCACTTCCTCACCTACGCCCGCGAAAATCGCATCGACACCTCTCGCGTCTACGGCACTTTCCGCCAAAATAGACTCATCGCCAGCGTCATGCTCGTCCCCGGCCCAGGCAAAGTCGTCACCGTCTACGCCAGCCCCCCAGGCCGCGAGGCCCTCCCACAAGACCTTGCAAACCTCGTCCATTGGGCCGCAAACGCCCAAAATCCAGATCACACACGCCTCATCCAGGCCATCCTTGACCCCTGGCAAACCACCGAGGAAATGATCTTCACACAGGCCGGCTTTAACCGCCTGGCCACACTCAGTTATCTACAAATGGGCCCCGTCGCCAACCGCTCCGACCTCACCGACCTTCTCCCCACCGATCTCCAGATCCGCACCTGGAACCAGACCAACATCCCTCTATTTGAGCGCGCCATCTTAGATAGTTACATCCAGACGCTCGATTGTCCCGGCCTGGTCGGCGTCCGCGACATCTCCGACGTCCTTGAAGGACACCGTGCCGCAGGCACTTTCACACCAGGCTGGTGGTTTGTTCTTATGAAGGATGAAAATCCCGCCGGCGTCATGCTTTTAAGCCCGCTCACAGACAAAACCACCGTGGAAGTCGTCTATCTGGGCCTTCATCCCGACTACCGCGGCAAAAAAATCGGCGAAAAACTCCTCAATGGCGCACAGGGAATCGCTTTTCGCTTCGGCTACCGCAATCTCTCCCTCGCCGCCGACGAAAATAACCCCGGCGCCATCAAGCTCTACACACGTCTTGGCTTCCGCCCGTACACACGCAAAGTCGCGATGATTCTGGTCTTAGGAAAAACCGTTAAAAATGCATGAAATTTCCCACACACTGTTAGCCCTCATGGGTGCAACAAGTGGATAAGAATTTCATTTCGGCACAAACCCTTAAATCGCCGTGGTCTGCATCGTTTTGAGTGTTTGTCAAAGCAACGCCCCGATTGAACCTGAGCCCAACTCCCCGTATGCTTCCTCCTGTCGTCAGGGATGACGATCCAGATGTTGATTCGCCCGATTTCCAAGAGGAAATCCGCACAAGCGTTCCTAGCCGTGCGACCAGCGCCAATCCTCTGCAGCCTATCGCGACGGACCGCCCTCACCGTATTGCTACGCACCTAGGGGTCAGGGTCTATTCCTTTTACAACCAGAGCAGCCACCAACAAGCCGCCACGCGGCTTCAGGCGGTCCGTTCCACAAGAGGGTCTCGATAGTGACGAAACAAACTTCCTCGCGGTCTGTATGCGACCGGGTGGCCAGAAGGCTCGCCGACAGGGTCGGTCCGCGAAAGTACAGCATGTGGTTCGA
>CAZGOM010000343.1:0-3998 GCA_964527265.1 uncultured Phycisphaeraceae bacterium
GGGCGTTATCGGCGATCGTGGAAAACACGCCACCGATCGCCGAGCCGATCGCCGGTAAATCATTGCTGGCGAACTCTTCGATCAGCGGCTTCGCAGCGACCGCAGCCTTCTCCAGGCCCGACGCGAGCGGGCCGACGAAACCCTCAACACCCTTCTCCAGACCGGCTACCTCGGGAGCCAGCGCCGCAAACGTGTCGCGGATGCCAGGGCCAAGGTCGCTTTGGATGAACGCGCCCAGGTCCTTCACAGCCTGCTCAACCGGCTTGATAAACGGCTGATCCGCGTTCGTGAACGTGGACCCGACCTCGGCCTTGAAACCGGTGAGGGCCTGCTTGACCTCCGGGCTTTTCAACGCCAACCCGATGCCCGCGCCGATGCCGGCCAGGCCGATACCGGTGAGGATCGCTCCGCCGATCATCGTCCCGACCGGGACAGCGGCCACAGCCGCCGCAGTAAGAGTCGTAGGGTTCGTCAGCGCCTTCGGCAAGAGGTCGTCGAGAGCGTTGCCGAAAGCGTTGGACATGCCCTTGGCGGTGTCCTTGCCGAGACCCTTCCCGAGCGCCTCGCCCTCTTTCACAGCATCCTTGCCGACGTTTTCCAGGGACTTGCCGAGCCGCTTCAGCTGGGCCTCGTAGCGCTGGGTCGCCTCGATCTGCTTCAGCAGCGACTTATCGCCGGTCTCGTCGAACTGCCGGGCCAACGCGGCGGACTTGAGCTTGACCGCCTCCAGTTCCTTCGCCAGGAACGCGCCAGAGACCGCTGCCTCGTCGAACCTGTGGCCGACCTTCTCGGCTTCGCTGGCAACCTGCTTCGTCGACGCGACGGCGGTCCTAGCCCCGAGGACGTAGTCACTGACGAGCATCTTCAGCGCTACCGAGACGGTTCTAACCGCCATGGTGTCCTCGCTTCCGCTTCGCACGCCATCTGGCCAGGTGGGGATGTTTGCCGTTGGTCGCGAACGCCTCGGCGTGGATCGCGATTGCCACACACTGGTGGCATTTCACCGGCGGGGGAACCTCAAAATCGCCGTCGGCGTCGATGGCTGTCGTTTCCGGCAACCAGCCGCCGCAGCCGGTGCAGGTGTAGGCCCGGTATTCGTCTAGCGCGAGCATTAGCGCCTGCTCGTGCTCGTCCCACTCGACTTCGCGGGTCGTGACCGCCTTGACAACGCGGCCATGCCGGTCGCGTATGAAGACCGTGGTTTCGGCTGGCTCCCAGCCGTCAAACCGCTTTGCGGAGATGCCGAGCCGTTCGGCCGCCTCTACTCGTCCTCGGAGGTCCGCAGATGACGCGAGGCGGCGGGCGAGAAAGGGACATCGACGTCACGGCGGTTGACCGTCCAGGCCGCAGCCGACAGGGTGTCGAACTGCGCCGACGACAACACACCTTCAACGCCGATCAGGCGATCCCAGTCCTCTTCGTCCAGTTCCGGCGAGACCGTGCAAGTCTTCACCAGCGCCGAAAACAAGGTCTCCTCGTTGTAGCCGAGCGCCTGGTCCCCGCTGACGCCCTCACGTGGTGGATGCTCGGTGATCAGCTTCGAGAATCGCAGACGGGGCAGCGCCCGGATCCGAAACTCGATGCTGTGCTCGAGCATCCGCTCTTCCAGCTCCCTGATCTCGGCGGCGACGACGATGCGAGGGTCGCCGGCCAGCGAGTTGTGCAACGCGGTCCGGTCGAGGTCGGCGAGCTTTCGCTCGAGGACTTCCTTGTCGGCGGTCAGCCCGGTGTCCATGCAGATCATCACGGAACGTTCGGGCAGCTTCGCCTCTTTGATTAGGTCCTTTACGCTGGTTCCCACGGTTTCAGCCCTCTCGTTCAGCCCAGGCAGACAAAGGGCGCGGTGGTCCCGGGCTGAAGGGGACCACTGCGCCCGGCAAGTGGTTAGGCGATCGCAGCGCGCAGCGTCGGCGGCAGCGAGATCATCACCGGCACCTGGTATTTCGCGACCTCGTTCGCGGCGGGGGTGATGTACTTGGTCTGCGCACAGACAATCGGGTACACCTCGACGGCCTGACCCGACGTCCATGCGGTGGACTCGGCGATGTAGCGGCGCACCACGATGTAGCCCGCCGTGCCGCGCGTCAGCGTGGTGTAGGCGGTGTCGCCTGATGCCTGCTTCTTGAGCTGCAGCGCCGTGTTGGAGAAGTCGTCGCGGCCGATGTTCTTGGTGTTGAACGTCGACGCGAGTGACGTGGTGTCCACCGGCTGCGTGTCCGCCTCGAAACCCATCAGCCCGTCGACGGTCAGGATCGACTGCAGCAGGATGCCTGCGTTGAGTTCGGTGGTGGTCGGTGCGGCATTGTTGGCGATCGCCGGCACGTAAGCGACGCGCGTGGTGCCGTCGACGGTGATATCCGCCATGGTTACTCACTTCCTTCACTGGACGGCGCTGTGCGCTGCTTCCTGGTGCTCGGGGCTTCTAGTGCGGGCTGCCGTGCTGCGGCGCGTGCCGCTTGCTGCGCGGCGAGGAGTTCCGCGACGACCGGGCTGATCTCCACCGGGCCTTCATCGACCGGCTGCCAGCCGAGGTCGGCGTAGTCGGCCACGGCATCCGTCGGGCAGTGGAAGTAGCCGCCGTGTTCGCCGTGACGCAGCCACTGCCGCTCGTCGGGCGCGCTCATCCGGGGATCCGGACCAAGACGCACGTCACCGACGTGGTGAACGAGTGCTGGACGGTGGCCAGGCCGGTCGCGAGGTTGACCACGGTCGGCGGAATGAACATGACCTCGGTGGTGGCGTTGGCGACCGAGTTCGTCGGGTTCGTCGCAGCGCTACCTGCGGGGGTCAGCCCGGGGTCGACGACGGTGACGGTGTCGGGTGACGCGCCGCCGTTGATGACGACCAGATAGGCGCCCTTGGCGCCCAGGTCGGCGGCCGCGATCGTGTCTGACGCCGAAACGGCTGCCGGGGACCATGCGACCCCCGCAACCGTCGGCGTGATTGCAGTGAGCAGCGCCATTCGGCGTCCTCCTTGATAGGCCCGCCCGAATGGCGGAAATCAGTGCTTGCAGCCGCCACGCGGCTGGGCTTAGCCCTCGGTGACGAGCAGGTAAACGGCGGCGATGTCGAGCACCGTCACACCAGTGGTCTCATCCCGCACAGGCGGCGGGGAAGCTTCCTGTTTGATCAGCCCACACGACCGGCCCGCAATGACCGGACGCACGTTGAGCAGCAACTGACGGACCCGGCCCGCGACCGAGCGCGCCGACTGGTCCGTCTCGCCGGCGCAGTGGATGTACCAGCGGGTCTCGCAAGTGCGCGTTTTGCCGTCCAGGGCGTCCGCGTCACGCCCGTTCGGCCAGGCAACCGTCGGATAGATCAGGATGTAGGGCCGCGTCACCCCATCGGGCACGCTGCCCGTGTAGACCGGGATCAACGCATCGGCGGTCAGGATGTCGACAGCGACCGCGGCATGCGCCTCGTCGAGCAGGTCGAGAGTGATGCTCACGGCAACAACTCCACCGACAGCGCCTCAACAGCTTTGGTGAACTTCGGCTCCTCAGCCGCCAGCGCCGGCAAACCACCCGGCACGGGCGCGCTGTGCAGGCCACCGAATTCCAAGATGCCGCCGAGGAAGCCCTGCGTCAGCGCTTCATCCACCGGGCCGATCTCAGACTCGACACCCTGCTCGCCGTGGTCGGTGATGTCGTAGCTGATCGACCGCCCGATGCGCGGCGCGTGCGCGATACGCGACCACGCTTTCTTCCAGTCGTTCTTGACATTGAGCGAACCCTTGGAGACCACCCCACGAGCGCCGTCCGGGGCACGTGTGATGGCGTCCTCGAGGATCGCGATCAACTCGGTGTCGCCGGTGATCGACACGCTCACGCTGTCAGCCACTAGCCCGACACCTCCTCGATGCCCAGACGACGCGAGGTCGCATGGGTCTTGTCGGCGAGTTCACGGACCCAGAACACGCGCCCCGCCAGATCCGGGTCCAGCGCCGACGAGGTCACAGTCACCACGTCGTTGATCCGCACCCCGGTCACAGCCAT
>CAZGOM010000344.1:0-3991 GCA_964527265.1 uncultured Phycisphaeraceae bacterium
TCCTTACTTTCCCCACGAGAAGCACACTATGACCGCCGCGGTGGTGCATCTGACCGACGCGACCGACGCCATGGGATGCATCCGTGTCTATCCCGGCAGCCACAAGCTGGGGCAGCTTCCCACCTGGGAGCACAATCACCTGGACCCGGCGCTGTATCCCCTGGAGAAGGCGACGATTTGTGAGGCCAAGCGCGGGGATGTGCTTTTCTTCAATTACAAGACGATTCATGGATCGGGGATCAACAGTTCGCCCAAAACGCGCAAGACCGTGCTGGTGCAGGTGCGCGATCCGGAGGACCGGCCGACAGTGGAAGTACACCGGTCGCATGCGCAGGGCTTGATGTTGCGAGGGATTGATCCGTTGTCGGAGGTGGTGCTGCCCAAATCGGCTGAAGGGGCGCTGGCAAGGCATTGATGGTGAGGCAAAGGACAAGCGGTGAATGCAACTGCGGTGAGCGGGCTGTATGGGGTTTTCACTGATTGTTGACGGGGAGAGATTGTCTACAGTGAGAGGAGACGCCGCAGGAAGAACCGGGCGCTGTGCACGGAGAAAGCGCGATGGGTTCCATCAAGGCATGGTTAAGTGCGGTGTTGTTAGCTGTGGCGGTGTGCATGGCGGGGAGCGATGCACACGGGCAAGACGTGATCAAGACGTTAACGGGAAAGCAACCAGACGCAGGCATTGATTCAAAGAAGGAGCCTGCGGCCCCAACGTCTCAGGGCGGGGCGACGCAGGCCGCGGCAACGCAGGGTGCAGCGACTCAGGCCTCGACGCAACCCGGGGAGGCAAACAAGGGTTTGTCGAGCCCGCGGGCGACGATGCAGACGTTTATGGAGGGGATGGGGCAGATGGAGGGGCGCGACGCGAAGGCGTCGGCGGCGGGGTGGAAACGAGTGCAGTCGACGATGGATGCGTCGCAAGTGGTTGATTTAAGCACACTTAGGAGCAAAGCGGAGGCGATGCGGGGTGTACTGGACCGTTTGGGTGAGCCGGAAGGGGGGGATTTGCCGGGGGATGCGGAGGTGGAGCAGACGGCCATGGCGCGCTTTCGTTATTTTCCGAGGCAGCCTGAGCATGCCTGGGTGTGGAAAGAGCTGAAAGCGTTTCAAAAATCGCCGGATGGGAGCATTACTTTTGCGCGTGATGGGTTGGGGGCATGGCGATTTTCGGCAAAAACAGTTTCCTCGATTGAGGTGTTGTATCAGAGCATGAAGGACCTGCCGCCGCGGTACACGATGCCGGGCGGGAAAGTGGTGGGGATGCTGGGGCCGACGTTTGCGCAGACGACATGGGTGGGGTGGGGGGTGCTGCTGGGGGCGATTTTTGCGGGGCTGGCAGTGGGGCGGCTGGCGCAGGCCGGGCTTGTGGTGATGAGCAAATTCGAAGGGAAGCGGGGGCATAAAGCGCGTTCGGCGGTGCTGGGAAACATGGCGGGGCCGACGAGTTTCGCTTTTTTGACGGCGGGGCTGCATTTTGGGATGCATTTGATCTACATGGAGCCTGATGTGCAGGCATTTGCAGGGCGAATGATTCAGTTCCTGGTGCTGCTGGCGGTGGGCTGGCTGATGTACAACCTGATCGACCTGATCGACCTGGCGATCCGGCAGTTCACGGAGAAGACGGCAAACAAACTGGATGACATGGTGGTGCCGCTGATCCGCAAGGCGCTGCGGGTGTTCCTGGTGGTGGTGTTCACGCTGTTTGTGGCGCAGAACGTGTTTGGACTGAATATCACGAGCTGGCTGGCGGGGCTGGGCATTGCGGGCCTGGCGGTGTCTTTGGCGGCGCAGGACTCGGTGAAGAACCTGTTTGGGTCGATTGTGATTTTCTTTGACCGGCCATTCGGGGTGGGGGACTGGATCAAGTTCGAGGGGTTTGACGGGACGGTGGAGGAGATTGGTTTCCGGTCAAGCCGGGTGAGGACGCTGGCGGGGCATCTGGTGACGGTGCCGAACATGAAATTCAACGACAACAGCGTGGAGAACATGAGCGCGCGGCCTTACATCAGGCGGTCGATGAATGTGATGATCATGTTTGACATGCCGCCGGAGAAGGTGGAGGAGGCGGTATCGATCATCCGGAAGCTGCTGTCAGAGCCGCCGGTGTCGGAGGCGTTTGACATGGAGAAATGGCCGGCGCACGCGGCATTCGACAACTTCAATACTGACAGCCTGAATATCCAAGTGTATTACTGGTACACGCTCAGCGAGGGGCGGGATTACTGGACGTACCTGGACCATGCAGAGGATTTCAATCTTCGGCTGTTGAAGGCTTTTGGGGCGGCGGGGATCAAGTTTTCGTTTCCGAAGCAGACGCCTTATGTGGCGCCGGTGGTCGAGGGGAAGGGGCCGGAAGGGACGCCTGGGGCGGTGCAGGGGAAGGTTTGAGAGAGGAAGGGCGGTATCCAACGGAGTCCGGGGCAGTTGAGTACAACAGCCCCAGCCACCCATCTTGCCTGCTCAGGCGGGTTGTTTGCGCCTGGCGTACCAGATGAGGGCGAAGGCGGCGAGGAAGAGGATGATGGCGAAGATGATGGCGCGGTAGAAGATGTGGTCGACGGTGGCGCGGGCGTCCTGGGTGATGAGCTGGCGCTGGGCGTCGACGTCTTGAATGACTTTCTGGCGTTCGGCGGAGATGACGGCGGCGGTCTGGGTTTGAAGTTTTTCGGCAAGGGCGGCGGCGTCGGTTTTGATGGCGTCGGCTTGTTTTTGTAATCCGGCGACGGTTTCCTGGACGCTCTTGGTGGCCTCCAGACGCTCTTTGGCGACGTCCTCAAAGATCCTGGCGCGCTGAGCGTCGAGCGTGTCGGTGATGAATTTGTGTTCGGCGGCGAGGATTTCAGGAAGCTTTTCGAGTGTTTTATTGGCCTGCTCGGCGACGGTGGTGAGGCGCTCGGCTTTTATGATGGCCTGGGCAACCATTGCGCCCAGGCTTTTGGCGATGTCACTGGTTTGGAGATCAAGGATGAGATATTGGGCCTGCCAGCGGGCCTGGAGGGGGAGGTCGTCAACGAGGAGGCCGAGGGTGGCGACGGAGTTGTTCAAACGGTTGACGGCGGTAGCCGTGTCGGTGACGCCCTGCATGCCGGTGAGAGGTGCGAGAGGGAGGAGAAGGACCTGGGCGACGGCGTCGGGGGCTTGGGCGGGATTGAGGTTCGGCTGGTCGAAGCGATTGCCGCCGGTGAGGCCGGTGAGCGGCTTTTCCTTGGCGAGGACGGCGATTTGCTGCTCTGCCTTGGGAAACACCTCGGGTTTGAGGTATTTTTGAATGATGCGGGCGATGAAATCTTCGACGGTCTTGGCGGTTTCGACCATCTGCGCGACTTCGGGATCGCTGGGGTCTCCGGCGAGTCTTGATTCGAAATAGATGCGCTGCTTGGTGGCGAGGATCCAACTGATGACCAGGCCCTGGCGTGGATCAGGGTTGATGGAGATGGTGTGGAATGCGGTGGCCATACGCAACCGCCACGCGAGGGCGAGCTGGCGGTAGCGGGCATTATTGGTGTTTGTAGCGATCTGGGTGGCGGTGGTGGAGATTTCGGAGGTGGCGAAGTCGGTGAAGGAGATGAGATCGCCGCGCATGTTGACGACGTCGATGCCTTTGGCAGGTTTGTTGAGGGCGAAAGGGTTTTCGGAGTCGGATGCGTCGACCTGGCAGCCGGCAATGGCGAGCGGCAGGGCCAGCAAGGTGAGGGTCAAAAGGTAATGCAAGAGGATGCGCATGGATTTCCCAGGATTGAGGTTTTGATGCGCAGTCGGGAGGGTGGGGGGAGTGGTTCCTCTTATTTTATTTGTTTTTTGGCGATGTCGAGGATTTTCTGGATGCCTTCCTGGATGGAGAGCTTGTCGACATCGATGACGGCGTCGGATTCGGAGAAGTAAATGGGTTCGCGGATCTGGAGGACTTGAACCACTTCGTCGAGGCCGGAGACGCCTTTGGTGAACTGGGGGCGTGTGGCGGCGGAGTTGGCGTCGCCCTGGGCGCGCTGGT
>CAZGOM010000345.1:0-3982 GCA_964527265.1 uncultured Phycisphaeraceae bacterium
GTTAAACTATTGCGCATGACCAACCGGCCCCAACATGAGATCGTGAAGAAGAGCTTTGAGACGCCCACTTATGACGTGATGGGGGGTGCATCGCGGTGGGAGATCAAGATTCATGATCATGGGATGATTGCGCTGGTGGATGCGATGCCGCGCATTGTGCCCGAAGGGCAGACGGCGGACAGCGCGATCGTACAGGCGGCGCGTGTGAGCTATGGGCAGGGGACCAAGAAGGTGAGCGAGGACCGGGGGCTGATCCGGTATTTGTTGCGGCATCGGCATACGACGCCGTTTGAGATGATCGAGTTCAAGTTTCACGTGGTGATGCCGATTTTCATTGCGAGGCAATGGATTCGTCACCGGACGGCGAATGTGAATGAGTATTCGGCGCGTTATTCAGTGGTGCCGGATCGGTTTTACACGCCGAGCCTAGAGAATGTGAGGAAGCAGTCGACGGCGAACCGGCAGGGCGGGGAAGAGCCGGTGGAGCTTGGTACGGCGGAACAGTTTTTGAGCTATCTGGACACGTGCCAGAAGCAGTATGCGGAATATGAGAAGCTGCTGGCGAATGGTGTGAGCCGAGAGCTGGCGCGAATTGGGTTGCCGGTGAACGTGTATACGGAGTGGTATTGGAAGTGCGACCTGCACAACACACTGCGGTTCCTGTCGCTGCGGATGGATGAGCATGCGCAGCAGGAAATCCGTGATTACGCATGGGCGATGTATTCGCTGATTGAGCCCATTGTGCCGGTGGCGGCGGAAGCATTTATGGATTACGAGTTTGAAGGGGCGCACCTGACGCGGCTTGAGATTGAATCCTTGAGGAACGGGACGCCGCTAGCGAGCGAGAACAAGCGTGAGCAGGCGGAGTGGGAAGCCAAGCGCAAGAAGCTGGGGCTTTGAAGAGGGTCGCGGGTCCAGGGTCCTGAGTCCAGAGTTGAAGAGGAAATTTTTTGTTGGCGCGAGCAAGGCCAACTCCGCGTTGGGCGAGTAGTGTGCTACCCAGAATGGGGTTGCGACGATTTGGCGGGGGTATGCGCGCGGATTGGGCGCTAGTGTGTTGGGATGGTTGCCAGCGATATTGTTGATGTGCTGGGGGGCGGTTGGGTGCTGGCCGGGCAGATGCCTGTGTATTTGAGCGTGGTGGCGGGGTGGGTGGGGTTGCTGTTGTTTTTCTGCTGGCATGCGGCGACGCATCCGATGCCGTTTGGGAAGAAGGTGGATTTGGCTTCGCTGGCGGGGGCGGGGTTGCAGCTGTTTTCGTTCTGGGGGTTGTGGCTGGATCATCGTCGGGCGGGGTTGCCGGAGAGTTGCCCATGGGGATTGAGGATGGGGGTGGGGATTGTGGGCGTGGCGGTGGTGTGCGCGTGTGTGGCGTGGATTGTGTGGAGCACGCGGACTCTGGGGGAGCACTGGGCGCTGGAGGCGAGCGCAACCGGGGGACGTGGGCTGGTGACGCGTGGGGCGTATCGGGTGATACGACATCCGATTTATGTGGGGTTTCTGGTGTTGCTTTGCATGACGCTGTTGACGGTGGGGCGGCCGATGAGCGCGTGGGTGTTTTTGCTGGCGTATGCGGTGGGGATGGGGATTCGGGTGCGGCGGGAGGATCGGCTGCTGGCGGGGGTGTATGGGAGACGATTTGAGGCGTATCGGCGGAAGGTGCCGGGGCTGGTGCCGCGGATTTTTTATCGGGAGGGGTGACAGAGCCTTTGCATCTAAATGTTGTCCCACGCGCTGGGGTTGTCGTGATTCGGGTTGTCGGGTGTCAATGAGAAACGTTTAAGTGGGGTTCAAATAATCGACTGGCATTCATCTTCAACGGCAAAACCCCTGCCGACGGGTCCCGGCAACCTTACGGGAGCGCAGAAATCCTACGTTTTAGATGCGAAAGCCCTGGGAGGAGTGAAGGGTATGTGATCGGGTGGGTAGACTGGGGAGGGTTGGCATGGCGGATGTTGTTTTAGTGATGGGGAGCGGTGATGACGATTGGGACCGTGGTGTTGAGGCTGGAGCCGTCGGCGGGGAATGCGCGCAACAGCGAGGCGACGTTTTTGCGGCTGGCAAGCGGGCGAGTGATGCTGGCGTGGTCGAAGTTTTTGGGAGACGACTCTTCGGATTTCGGCAAAGGGGTGATTGCGTCGCGGTACTCGGACGATGACGGGGTGACGTGGTCAAGGGAGGATCGGCTGCTGGTGGACAACGACGGGGCGACGAATGTGATGAGCCCGTCGTTCCTGAGACTGCAGTCAGGGCGCATTGCGCTGTTTTACTTAAAGAAGCTGGGGCATCGCGTGTGCGTTGGGCATGTACGCTTCAGCGATGATGAGTGTGAGACGTTTGGCCCGGCAAGGCGGATCATGCCGGAGGACGGATATTTTGTGGTGAACAATGACCGGGTGATCCAGACGCGGGGCGGGCGGATCGTGGTGCCGGTGGCGATGCATCGGTTCCGGCTTCCGGGGGATAACAAGACGAACTATCCGACAGGGAATGAGACTTACTTTTCTCCGCCGGGGCTGGTGTTTTTCATGTACAGCGATGATGGGGGCGAGACTTTTCAAGAGTCTTTGACGAGCTTGTATCACTGCGACAAGGGAGGCGTGTGGGGGTTGCAGGAGCCGGGGGTGGTGGAGTTGGGGAACGGGCGTTTGTGGAGCTTCATGCGCACAGGGTTGATGGGTGTGGAGGGGATGGGAGGGCGGCAATGGGAGAGCTTCAGCGATGACGGAGGGGTGACGTGGTGTTCGGCGGCGGAGTCGCAGTTTGTTTCCCCCTGCAGCCCGATGCAGGTGAAGCGGCACCCGAAAAGCGATCTGATGGTGGCGGTGTGGAACGATCAATCGGGGCGGCACAAAGTGGCGCCGGCGGAGGCGATTTCGTGGGGGCGAACGCCGCTGGCGATGGCGATAAGCCGGGATAACGGGAAATCGTGGATGGGGAGCCGGTTACTGGAAGACGCCCCGGATCATGGATTTTGCTACCCAGCGATTTATTTCGGGCGTGAGGCGCTCCTGGTGTCGTACAACGCGGGGGGCGCATCAAGCCGGACCCCGCTGGACACTCAGCAGGTGAAGCGGATTCCTTACAGTGGGTTTTAAGGATGGGGCTGGGGTCAAGGTTCCGGGGTCTGGGGGAGAGAACAATCAAACAAACACTTAAGAGGAGAATGAAGATGGCGAAGGCACAAGAGTTGATTGATTACGACAAGTCGTTTTTCTGGTTCACGATCAATACGGACCAGATGACACGGATACTGATTGATGCGCGGACGCTGGTGACGGACCACAAGACGGGAGAGAGCAAGGAACTGTTTTTGATCACAGCATGCCAAGGGGAGCGGATGTGGGTGAATGGGCGGCTGATCCAGGACCCGCCGTATGAGTTTGTGGGGGTGATGTCGGAGAAGGATATGGTGATCAACCGCGTGTGGGCATCACATGTGCCGGGGCGGAGCGGAGAGTTTGATTACAAGGAGATGTACCCGTACTTCAACAAGATCACTTTCAATGTGAAGGCGCATGCGAAGGTGAAGAAACTGGGATCGCTCAAGGAGCAGACGGACGCGATCAAGGCCGATAAGGTGATTGTTTGCCGCACGAAGGTGAAGAGCGCGGACGGGCGGTATTCGGCGGTGATGGAGTATCCGCTGAAGACGGTGAACCTGCTGATTTCAAATGATTCGGTGCAGGTGGACACGGGGCCGATCCTGGCGCCGGTGTGGGCGGATGCGAAATGGAGCGAGCCGTTGTCTGAGCGGGTGATTGAGCATTTCCGGCAGGCGTTCATTGTGTACAACACGCCAACGCAGGCGGACATGACGCTACGCGTGCCGACGGATGTGGGGAATGGGGTGAAGACGGTGCATTATTCGCACTATCTGTCGACGGCGGCGGAGAGCGAGTTGTTTGAGGTGGGGTGAGGGAAGTGGATGTCAAGTCCTGATGAAAAGTTGTCACTCAGCGCTGCGGCTTCTCCCCATTCT
>CAZGOM010000346.1:0-3980 GCA_964527265.1 uncultured Phycisphaeraceae bacterium
CTTTGAATTCAACGACCATGCGGCCGCAGAGCTTGTTGTATTGCGTGGAGAGCTCAGTGACGCGGGTCTGGAGGGGGATGTTGGATTCGCGGTAAAGGTCGATCTCGGCCTGCCACTTGCGGATCAAGACCTTCATCTTGGGTTCGGTGAGTTCCTTGAGCGCGGGAGAGGCGACGAATTTCTTTTGGAGCTCAAAGGAGAGAGGCTGAAGCTTGGGGAAGATTTCCTGGGCGAAGAGCATGTAGGCTTTTTCAAGCGCGGCATCTTCGGTGTTGCAAGCGTGAGAGTTATGGGCGCGGGAGTAGGCTTCGTCCAGGACTTCGCCTAGGGCGGAGAGGTCGAGGAGGAAATCGATGAGAGCCTGCTTGGTTTCGACGGGGCGCTCAAGGAGGGTGCGGTAGAGCGCTTCAACCCTTGGGAGATCGGTGGGGTTGAGGTCTGCGGGGACGAAGGGGCGGGAAGGGGCCGGGAGGGTGTTTTGAGTGGAGGTCATGGAGGAATGATAGCCGAAGAAGAGGGGGAATTTTTGACTGGGATTAAGAGGATTTGGGATGAATAAGAGGATGGGAGTGAGGGGTGAAATGCGGTATTGATGGCTTTGTGAAGAGAATTTTTTAACAGGATTTGCAAGATGTTCAAGATTTATACGATGCCGTCTGTGGTCGTGCGAGAAGGGTTATGCGGCGGCGTGTTTGGTCTTTTTGGGGAGTGCTTTTGGGGAAGTCTTGGGCTTGCTGGTGCGATGGAGGCAGAGGAAGTGCTTATTTGCCGGCAGAGGCGATGAGTTCACGGATCTGGGTGCGGGTGGTTTCGGTGATGTTGCGGCCGGTGAGCATTTCGGCGAGTTCTTCAATGCGGTCGTCACCTTCGAGGCGGGTGACGGCGGTGGAGGTGGAGCGGGAATCGCCTTCGCCCTGGACGGATTTTTCGATGCGGAAGTGGCGGTCGGCGAAGGCGGCGATCTGGGGGAGGTGGGTGATGCAGAGGACCTGGTGACCTGCCCCCGAAATGGCTTGGGAAGTGGATGAGGGGGGTGGGGTGAGGTCGGATTTTTTGGATTTTTTGGGTTTGGTTTCGGGTTCGGAGGTCTCAGGAGAGACTGGTAACGAGTTACCAGCGGCACTGAGTTTGGAGGTTGTAGGGCGGGCGAGGGCGCGGAGTTTTGTGCCGATGACGGTGCCCATGCGGCCGCCGATGTTGGAGTCGATTTCGTCGAAGACGAGGACGGAGACGCGGTCGGTCTGGGCGAGGATGGATTTGAGCGCGAGCATGATGCGGGAGAGTTCGCCGCCGGAGGCGATTTTGCGCAGGGGGCGGGTGGGCTGGCCGGGGTTGGTGGAGACGAGGATTTCGATGGTCTGGAGGCCTGAGGGACCGGCTGCGAGTTTTTTACTTGTGTCAGGTGTTGGCGATAAATCGAGGGATTCGGGGGCGGGGATGAATTCGACGGTGAGCTTGGCTTCGGACATGCCCAGGTCCTGGAGTTGGGCTTCAATGAGGGGTTTGAGTTGTTTGGCGCCGGTTTCGCGGAGGGCGGTGAGTTGCGAGCCGAGCTTGAGGATTTCCTTGGCGGTCTGGTCGATTTTGAGCTGGACCTGAGACTGGTCGGTTTCCTGGCTGTTTAAGCCGTCGAGGATGGCGCCGATTTTTTCGCGGTAGGCCAGGACGAGGGCGACGGGGTCGGCGGTGTTGGGAGGATCGGTGAGGATGTGGGAGACGCGAGGGCCGGTGTATTTGGAGACGAGGCGATTGATGGTGTTCAGGCGATCATCGATTTCTTCGAGTTCGCCGGGGTTGATTTCGAGGCGGTCGACGTGGCGGCCGAGCTCGAAGGCGGCATCGTAGAGGAGGCTGGTGCCGGTTTTGACCTGCTCGGCAATGTTGGCGAGGGCGGGATCGAGCTCGCCGAGGTTTGAGAGGACCTGGGTGATGATCTGGAGGCGCTCAATGACGGCGGCGTCGGCGTCGTAAAGGGCGCTGTGGGCCTGGCCGGCTTCGCGTTTTATTTTTTCGACGTTGGAGAGGAGGGCGTGGCGCTGGCGGAGCTCTTCGAATTCGCCGTGGTTGAGCTTGGCGTCATCGATTTCGTTGGCCTGGAAGTCGTAAAGGTCGCGCTGCTGCTGGCGGAGGGCGGTGGAAGCGCCGAGGCTGTTACGGGTGGCGAGGAGATTTTTGAGGGATTGGTAGGCGTCGGAATAGGATTTGCGGATGGGGAGGGCTTTGGAGAATTCGTCGAGGATGTCGAGTTGATTGGCGGGTTTGAGGAGGAATTGGTGGTCGTGTTGGCCGTGGATGTCGACGAGGAGTTCGCCGACCTGGCGGGCGGTGCCGGAGGGGACGGGTATGCCGTTGACGGAGACGCCGGTGCGGCCGGAGGCGTAAAGCTTGCGGGTGATGAGGAGGGGCTCACCGGGGGCGAGGTCGGGCTGATCGATAGCCGCGGCGACCTTCTGGGTGACGAGGGGGTCGTGGAGGTCGAAGACGCCGGTGACGCGGGCTTCCTGTGCGCCGGGGCGAATCATGTCAGAGCCGGAGCGGAGGCCCAGGAGGATTTCAAAAGCGCCGATGATGAGGCTTTTGCCTGCGCCGGTGCGGCCGGTGAAGCAGTTGAGGCCGTCGCCGAGTTCGATGGTGAGGTCTTCAATGACGGCGAGTTGGCTGATGTGTATTTCTCGAAGCACGGCACGTCCCTGTGTCCGGTGGATGTTTGGTGTCATTGTAATGTCGGGCGAGGGGTGTGGAAGCCTGCGGCTTTTAGGGTTGCGGGTTGCGGGGTTTGGGGATGGGGTGGGAAAGTCCAGAAATGGAGTTGATTTCTGATTAATTCAGAGGGGGTTGCCGAGAGGGGCGATTTGGAGGAACATAGTGGGGCTTTTGAAGTCCCTCGGATTTTCATTCACTTTTGAACAAGTTGGAAAAGACCATGGCTATTACCCTCGGCGCGCGTGATCAGAAGCTTGAATCCCTTGGGTTTCCGTTGGATAAGGTGAAGTATGCGCCGGGCGGGATGATTGAGCCTTTGGCGATTGACGGGGACACGATGTACTTGTCCGGGCAGGTGCCGTTTGACGGGGAAGAGTTGAAGTACGTGGGGAAGGTGCCTTCCAAGGTGAATGTGAATGACGCCAAGAAGGCGGCGGCGCTGTGCGCGGCGAACCTGCTGCGCGTGGCGAGGAAGAACCTGGGGAGCCTGGACCGGATCGAGCGCGTGGTGCGCATTACCGGGTATGTGAATGCGGATGCGGATTACACGGATTGCCATGTGGCGATCAACGGGGCGAGCGAACTTTTGAAAGATGTGCTGGGCCCCGCGGGGAGCCATGCGCGGACGGCGCTGGGGATGGGGCAGCTTCCGCTGGGGGTGTCGGTGGAGGTGGAGATGATTGTCAAAATCAAGAGATGAGGGTCTGGGGTCCAGGGTCTGGGGTCTGGTCAGAAAATCAGAATGTGCCGTTGGTGTGTTTTGAATCCTTATTGCCGGCTGAGCCGGTTTAACCCTTGTGAAAGCGAGTTTCCATGCGTTCGAGCGTAGTGAAAAAGAAGTTGGCTGAAAAGAAGCCGGTCCATGGCGTGTGTCTGCATCTGACGGACCCGTCTCTGCATGAGCTGGTGAGTCTGATGGGATTCGACTTTATATGGATGGACATGGAGCACCATGCTTATGACGTGCAGACGGCGAACGACAACATTCGTGCGTCGCGCGTGGGCCGTGTGGACATCATGGCGCGCTGCGCCAAGGGTGAATTCATGCGGATGGGGCGCATGCTTGAAGCCGGCTCGCACGGGATCATGTATCCGCGCATTTCCAGCGCGGCCGAGGCGCGCGAAGTGGTGAAGTGGGCGAAGTTTGCGCCGATGGGCCAGCGTGGGTTTGACGGCGGGAATCCGGACATGCCGTACTGCACGATGGACATGAAGGAATATTTGAAGTTCGCCAACGACAACACGTGGATCGTGGCGCAGATCGAAGACGAAGGCGC
>CAZGOM010000347.1:0-3974 GCA_964527265.1 uncultured Phycisphaeraceae bacterium
GCGGTGTGCATGGAGAAGTACGACTCGGTTTCACTGACCTATCAGGATGCGCATGGGGACGGGTTGAACATCACATTTCATGATGGGCATGTGAAGTTTGGGGGGAAGGATATTTCGGGTGCGTCGGTGGGGATGGCGACGGGTCTTAAACCCCATATCTACTACACGATGAAGGCGGGGAGCAGTTTTGCGACGGCCCAGGATGCGTATTCAGGAGGGCCTTCGGCAGGGGGATCGTTCACGGCGTTGTGGTCTTATTACGAGACGGGCATTCCGTGAGGATGGATTAAACGTGTGCGAGAGCCTTGGAGCGGGTAGAATAACGGGTGCGTTTGAACATCAGTTATTTGGAGTCGTAAGCCACATGCGGATTCTTCTTGCCAACCCTCGCGGTTTTTGCGCTGGCGTGAACATGGCCATTCAGTGTGTCGATGAAGCGTTAAAGCTTGTAGGGACACCGATTTACGTTTATCACGAGATCGTTCATAACCGGCATGTGGTGGAGAATTTCATCAAGAAGGGCGTGGTTTTCGTCGATTCCATCGATGAAGTGCCGGCCAATTCCATGGTGGTGTTCAGCGCGCACGGCGTGAGCCCGGAAGTGCGGGCGGCGGCTAAAGGCCGCGGCTGCACGATGATCGACGCGACCTGCCCGCTGGTGACCAAGGTGCATATGGAAGCCATCCGCTACGCCAAGCAGGGGTTTAAGATCCTGCTGGTGGGCCATGCGGGGCATGATGAAGTGGTGGGGACCGTGGGCGAAGCGCCCAATGCGATCACGATCGTCGAATCGCCCGAAGATGTGCAGGAACTGCCTTTTGACGGCTCTGAAAAGATGGTCTATCTGACCCAGACCACGCTGAGCATGGATGACGCGACGGTGATCATCAATGCGATCATCAAGCGGTATCCGAACATCAAGGCGCCGCCGTCGAGCGATATCTGCTACGCGACGACCAACCGGCAGACTGCCGTGCGCCATCTGGCCAAGGATGCTGACCTGGTGCTGGTGGTGGGGAGCAAGAACAGCTCCAATTCGGTGCGCCTGACGGAAATCTCCATAAACGACGGGACCAACGCGTTTCTTGTGGACGATGTGACGGAAATCAATCACGAGTGGTTTAAAGGCGTGAACACCGTGCTGGTGACGGCGGGAGCTTCCGCACCTGAGCACCTGGTGAAAGAGATTCTGGACGACCTGACTGCGCGCTTTGGCGGGACGATTGAAGAAGAGCATGTCGTGGAAGAAGACATGCACTTTGAATTGCCGGTGAGCCTGCGTGTGCTGCGGAGCAAAGCCGCGAGCAAGGCCTGAGGAAAGTTAAAAGGGATAAGTTAAAAGGGATAAGGGACAAGTGAAGACTTGTTCCTTGTTCGTTTGATGGGGTGATGATGGTAGGCGGGCATTACCAGCGACGCTGAATGCCGTATGAATCCAAGTGCTTATCGGCGCTGATGACCGGGATTTTTTCGAATAGCGCTTGGGCGATCAGAAGACGATCAAACGGATCTTTGTGATGCAGAGGCATTTCAATCAGCAGGGCCGTATGTTTCGGCATGATGGGAAGTATGTCGAAATCATTGGCAGCGAGATGCGATTCCATAAAAGCTTGATACGGCATGGGCAGCGCATACTTACCAAGCTTGATTTTGATAGCAATTTCCCAGTAGCTAGCTGGGCTGACGGCTATTGAGTTTGAAGAGTCTTCAATCAAGGCCTTGGCAGTTGTGCTTAATAGCGGATCGTCGAGAATAAACCAAAGAAAAGTGTGTGTGTCGAGCAGTACCCTCATTCCATGTATCCTGAGAAATCCTTCAAGTGCTCATCGTCTTCAGTAATGATCGTCAGGATTCCTTTAGCGCTTCCGGCCTTGCGGCGCTGGGGCTTTGCTGTGTCGGCGGCGAGCAGCCGAGCAATGGGTTTTTCGTTGCGTGTAATAACTAATTGCTCACCCGCGGCCAAATGAGCGATCAATTCAGGCAGCTTTGCCTGTGCTTCCTCAATCGAAACAGTTGCCATGAGAACATCTCCATGCAGTTCGTATTGCAGAACAGGAGCCGACTGCACGTCATTATAGTACCCATGAGAAGCCAAATAGAGATTCAGCGCACGAGCATCCAGTGGAGTTGGGCGTCTTTGGCGGGGGCTTTTTCGAATTCGACGGTGAAGCCTTCGGGGGTTTGCTCGGTGATGGCGCGGACGGTGAGCCAGGAGAGTTCCAGGAAGAGGGCGTATTTGGCGTCGGGTTCGGCTTTGGGGAATTTAATGGTGATTTTGGTCTGGCCGGCGGGGACGGGGATGGAGATGCCGCGGAAGTTTTTGGCGGGGGTCTGGGAGCCTGACAAGCCGCCGACGTTGAATGCGCCGCCGGTGACCTGAAGGCCGTTGCCTTCGATGTTGAAAGTGCCGGTGTCGCGGCTGACGGAGAGCTTTGCTTCCTTGTCGTTGGCGTATTTCCAGACGATGGGTGTGGTGGTGGAGGGCTGGTAGAAGACGACGCCGTTGGAGACGTCGCCGCGGAAGACGATGCCGTTGTTTGCGGCGGTGTCGAAGACAAAGAGGTTTTCCCAAGCCGGCTTGGCGTCGTAGCGTTTGGCGGCGTCTGCGAAGGTGGTGGGGCCGCCGCCGACGGTCATGACAGTGGAACGGGCGATGCGGCCGTGGTTGGCGATGTCGATGACAGGAGCGGGGAAAGCGCCGGGGACGGATTCAAAGAGCCAGGAACGGAGGGTGATGGGGCGGAAGGGGTCGGGACCGACGGCTTGAACGATGGGGTCGCCTTTTTCAAAGTCGTTGGGTGTGGCGTTGAAGGGGCCGGGGGCGAGTTTGAGGGTGCGTTTGCCTGAGGAGTAACCGGCCGCGACATTGACGACGCCATCGGCGACATCGTATGCGTTTGCGCCTGGGGCGACGATGTATTTGAGCGGTTTGTCGTGACCGTCGGCGGTGTAGTTATCGTCCTTATAGAGCGTGGGTGAACCGGCAGGCTTTGCGCCCCACCAGTGGCGGATGATCTTGAGATTTTTGGTGCCGTCAGGATTGATAGCGACGCTGTCGATGAGATACCAGCGGAGCTGGCCGGAGTCGGGGATTTTTTCGGAGTCTTCCGCGACGGCGAAGTACCAGCCTGCATGGTTGGGGCTAAGGGGGGATTCCTTGGAGAGCTGAATGAGGCCGCCCATTTTGAGGGAGTGTTGGCCGATGGCGTTGGGGCCGACGGTGGTGGGGTAGGTTTTGCCCTGGAAGACGCCATCGCCAGAGGCGGGGGCTTCGGAATCCCACCAGCTTGCGGGGCGGACGATGCGGGCAACGCCCTGGGTGACGGCTTTTGCGGGGTTGAGATTGATGATGGGGCGGCCAGAGCCGAGGGTGTCGGCTTTGCTGGCACCGGAGGCGTAGATGAGGGTTTGGGTCTGAGGGTCGAAGGAGTCGACTTTGCCGACGAAGGGGCTGGTATCGCTTTCGATGAAGCCGGCGAAGATGACGCCGTTTTCGTCGCCCGCGGTGGAGTGGACGTCACCCATGTAATAGAAGCGGGCGTCGAGGAGGTAGTTATCGCCCTGGGAGTAGTTGTGACGCCAGATCATGAGGTCGAAGGTCTGGTTCTCGTTGTGGGAGTAGGTGTCCATGCGGACGAGGTTGACGTGGTTTTTGTTGGAGAGGATGTTGCCTTTTTTGATGGGGCCTTCAGTGTCGCAGAGGAAGTACCAGAGCTTCTTTTCAGAGTCGAAGCCGAGGGATTTGACGTAGAGGCGTTCGACGCGGCCAGCTTCAAGATTGAGGAATTCGCCGGGGAAGATGCCGCGGATGGTGGCGACGTAGATTTTGGTGTCTTTGCCGCCGGGGGCGTCGAGCTGGACCCAGTCGCGGTAGCTGTTTGAGCCGCGCAGGATGGTGTTGCTGAGCCAGACCATGGGCTGGTAGTTCCAGTGGGGGAGGCTTTGGCCTTCGGGGAGGAGGAGCTGGCGCTGGA
>CAZGOM010000348.1:0-3963 GCA_964527265.1 uncultured Phycisphaeraceae bacterium
GACCGCATCGAAGCGGGGACGTACATCATCGCGGCGGCGATCACCAATGGGTCGATCATCCTGGAGAACTGCCCGACGGACGCGTTGATCGCGGTGTTGGACCGGTTGCAGGAAGTGGGCATTGATGTTGAGCCGCTCAACGGGGTGAGCCATACCTCGACGGCTTCGCTGACAGGCGAGGCGATTATTCCGCAGGCGGGCGTGGGGATGCAGCGCCAGACGGTGCGTGTCTCTTCAAGCCGTCGCTTGAGCCCGGTGGAACTGACGACGCAGCCGTTCCCCGGCTTCCCGACGGATTTGCAGGCGCAGATGATGGCGCTGCTTTGCCTGTCAGACGGGAACTCGGTCATCACTGAAAAGATTTACCCGGACCGCTTCGGGCACGTGCCGGAACTGATGCGCATGGGCGCGACGATCATCCGCACCGGCAGCTCGGCCGTCATCCAGGGTGTGAAAAACCTGGAAGGCGCGCCTGTGATGGCTTCCGACCTGCGCGCTTCGGCGGGCCTGGTGCTGGCGGGCCTGGCGGCCAAGGGAACGACCACGGTCAACCGTGTGTATCACCTGGACCGCGGGTATGAAAAGATGGAACTGAGCCTGCAGAAGCTGGGTGCGGATATCGAGCGGATCGATGTGAAAGAAAGCGGCAATGACTGAGGAGGGCGGTGAGGATATCCTTGTCTGCATTCCCTGAATCCGCATCAACTCACCCGCTCTGGGTTTGATGCCCGGCGACCGCTTTTCCAGGAATCCCCTCCTTCCATGCCCATTGAAATGCACTGTCACACCCTCTTTTCCGTCGACGCGCACGGCTCACCTGAAAACCTTGTCGACGCCGCCGCAGACCGCGGCGTCTCCACCCTCGCCATCACCGAACACAACCATCTGGGCAGCCAGCGCCGCGCCATGGCCCGCGCGCAACAGCGCTCCATCCGCTACATCACCGGCATTGAATTCGACGCCCACTGGCGCCTGGGTTCCTATCACTTCCTCGCCTTCGGCTTTGATCTGGATCACCCAGCCCTTAACGCCCTCGTCGACCGCCAGCACGCCCTCTACGCCTCCCGCTTTGACCTCTGCCTTTCCTACCTTGCCCAGTGGGGCTATGCCGTCGACCGCGAAGCCCTCCTCCAGATCCTTCCCCAGCGCTACCCGACTCATCCTGCCCCCGTCCTCAGCAAATGGGCCATCGGTAAGCAACTCCTGGAATCCGGCCTTTTCCCTGACTCGCATACTTATGCCTCGCTCATGAAAAAAGCCTACAGCGCTGCCGAAGCTCAGGGCCCCTCGTTCGCCGATTTCTCAACCGTCCGTGACACCGTCAAAAACGCCGGCGGCGTCATCCTCCTCGCACATGTGGGCAAATACTTCGGATACCAACCCAACGACCACGAAACCGAAGCCTTCGCCCTCATCCGTGACCTCCTCGATCACGGCATCGACGGCTTTGAACTCTACCACCCCGCAAACAACAAACTCTCCTACTTCCCCGCTCTCCAAGCCGAAGCCGACCGCCTTAACTGCCTCGTCTCCGCCGGCTCCGACTGCCACAATGCCCCCGGCTCACCCACCGACGGCATCGGTTCCTCTCCCGCCCCAGAACACATCATCGACCGCCTCCACGAAGCGCTCGCCAAACGCAAATCCAAGCCCGTTCAATGCCAGGTCGACAGCCTCAACGCCGTCATCTGACCCTTCTTAGTACTACAACGCTACGACGTTTCATTTCTGTGTGCCATGCTCTCGTCTGCGTGAGCATGTCTTGTTTTTTGCCCGCTTTTGACTGGACTTAGTCATGCCTGGAATGCGGCATTTCTTTTTCTAGCGTTGTAGTATTAGGCCTTCGCAGGTGACGCTTCAATCGACCCAGACCGGCAGGAAGTTGACCGGCTGGGCGGACGAGCCGAACGCCGCCGCGGTTCGGTATTTTTCGATCCCGAATGAGTCGACATGACCGTCATACGCGGCAAAATTGGTGGTGTCCATATGCGGGATCCGGGCGCGCCACCAGCTTCCCAGGTTCATGTTCGCCCCCTGGCTGCGGAAATCCGACCAGATGGTCACGGTGATTCCCGAAGCTTCCATCATGAACAGCGTCTCGGAATCGGCCCTGCGCATCCGCCGGGTGGGGTAGTAGCGCCACTCATTGGCGCCTGTGACGTCGTTGACGACCTGGATCGGGTTGGTGGTTGGATAGAGGCTGATGGCGTAGTCGTAGAGGAAGCCGTACCACGCGCCCGACGGGTCGGCGCGGAAGGCGGTGGACTGCATTTTGCGGTCCAGCGTGGAAAGACTGCCTGACGGGCAAGCATAGAGGGAACGTCTGCGCTGCTGGCGCTCCATGTTGTTGCCCACGAAATCGCTCATCTGCACTTCGTTGATCTGTGGGTAATAGCGGTACGCCAGATCCATCCCGATATCGTGGATGATCTGGCCTTTGTTATGCGCCGCGGTGCTCTGACCTCTGAAAAGCTGGGCGGGCAGGATCACTCCAAAGTCGTTCTGGTAGGTGTGGGCGACGACCATCGTCTGCCTCAGCTTGCTCTTGCAGAGCGCCTTTTTCGCAGTCTCGCGGGCCTGCGTCACCGCGGGCAGAAGCATCGCCGTCAAGACCCCGACGATGGCGACGACCACAAGCAGCTCAACCAGTGAAAAACCAGCGCTGGGAGTACGCATCTTCATGAAAAGCCCTTTAAACGAGAAAGGTAACAAGTGATATACAGCAGACGACTATATCAACGTAGAGGCCCGGTTCAAGCTTCAATCCTGGCGTTTTAAGCTTCCGTCTCTTGCTTCCCCCCTCGCAGCACCACGCCCGACGCCAGCCCGGCCAGAATCAAACACACCGCCCCAGCCCCCACCGACCGCTCCGAGAGCTTGTGCAACACATCAAACCGCCCCCGCGCCTCCTTGCGCGCATCCACCGTTGATTCCGGGTTGTACATCGCTTGTCGCTCCTCCCACATCCGGGGCATCACATAGCCCATGCTCACCGCCAGTGCCAACAGCGGCACAAGGAGTAGCACGACCCGCACCTTGTTCAGCTTCGGCCGCGCTTTAAGCGCTTTCCGCTCCGTCCAGTATTGCAGCCCCAGCGCCCCAAAAACCAGCACGGCGCAAATCACCTGCACCACCGTCAACCCCTTGATCACATTCCCCACGATCAACCCCGCAAAGGTATTACTCGCCTGCCCCGCCATCTCCGGCAAGTTGTATTCCGGCTGCAGCAGCACCGGCCCCACTTCCCGCGATGTCTTAAACGTAATCGCCGCACCCACCGCCAGCATGATGAGCCCGCCCAGCCACACGCCCAGCCCCAGCCAGTAGGTCGCATTCACCAGCCCGCCGAAAATGCCGCAGTCGCAACGCTTCTTCGTTTCTGTTTCCATCCCGCAATTCTAAACTTCCATCGGCATCCCCGACACGTACGTTTCGCCGCACTTTCTTACAGTCTCTCCTTCTGGAGACAGATAAGAAAAATCAGTCTTCCAGAGCTTTCCGCTTACCCTCTAAGCAGGCAATCTCCTTATTTCACTTCCTCAAAATCGCCCGGTTTCCATGATCCATCAAACGCTGAAGCTTCCGGCCCATAGATCCGGAAATAGGTGAACCAACCCTTGCCAGGGATCGTCTTGATCCACTGTCCCTCCTTGCCGGCCGGAGCATGGGGGCCAAAGTACAGGTCGACGCTTTTGCCCGTTTGCCCCTTAAGTTCAAAAAGGGAACGCAACGCGGCTTTCTTCTGATCGGTGGCGATCTCACTCCTGTTGTCTGGGTCATACACCGTAACCGACCAGAAAAGCTTTCCCGGCACCGGCAGCGGGACGGTCAACTTATACGTCTTTCCGCCATCAAGGTATGTCCCAGTGTTATCACGCGTCCCCAGCCAGTAGAGCGACCCCGCCGCAGCGGTCCGCCTGAACATCGCCGGAGATTCAATCTGCGCCTGGAAAAACCACTTCG
>CAZGOM010000349.1:0-3879 GCA_964527265.1 uncultured Phycisphaeraceae bacterium
GGGTGACCAGGAGACCGAGCATGAGGAACATGCCGACCTGGGCGATCCAGGAGAGTGCGTCGTGGATGCGTGTGAGGCTGCCGTGGTGGGGAATGCGGGAGTTTCCCATGACCAGACCGGCGAGATAGACGGAGAGGAAGCCGGAGCCCTGGATGATGGCGGGAGCGCCGTAGGCGAGCATGGCGACACCGAAGGAGATGACGGGGTAAAGGCCGGGTGTGGGGACACGGATGAAGCGGAGGAGGACGGCGCCGAGGTAACCGACGCCGAGCCCGAAGATGACGCCGAGGCCGATCTGTTTGAGGATGTCGAAAGCGGCATGCCCGAGCATGGCAAACTGGAAGCCTTTTTCGACAAAGACGGGATCGGTGAAGATGCCGATGGCGATGGTGGTGAGGATGACGGCAACGGGGTCATTCATCCCGGATTCGACTTCGATGGTGGCGGCGACTTTTTCGCGGAGGGCGACGCCGCGGAGGGAGGAGAAGACGGCGGCAGCGTCGGTGGAGGAGACGATGGCGCCCAGGAGGAAAGCTTCCTTATAGCCCAGTCCCAGGAAGCGGCCGCCGAGCATGACGACGAATGCGACGCCGATGACGCCGAATGTGGCGAGTGTGCCGGCGGGTGCCAGGACGTGGCGGACGGTGGAGAACTTGGTGCTGTAGCCGCCGAAGTAGAGGATCAGGACGAGGGCGAGGGTGCCTAAGGCGTAGGCGATGGTGTAATTGTCAAAGGCGAATTTGCCCAGACCTTCTTCACCGGCGAGCATGCCGACGGCGAGGAAGAAGAGGCCCACGGGAAAGCCCAGGCGCATGCCCAGTTTGGTGAGGATGGCGCTGACGATGACAAGGACACCGCCGACGGCGAGGACAATGCTGGTCAAAAGAATGGGGTCAAGGAGCAAGGTGGGGGGTCCGGGGGGGGATGTCTGGGCGGAGCGTCAGCGGCAGAATGATAGCGTTTCAGCGGGTTTGATTCACGTGTGAACGAAGAATAGGCGATTGGTCAGGAGGGTTTCGTATTCAAGAAAGTGGGATTTTTTGCGCCCGGGTTACCGGGTGGCGGGTTATCGCGTGTCCATGACGGCTAACCCCCAATATCGGGCGGCGACAGGGGCATTGACCTTTGGATGGAATTGGCGTTTGATCAGAATCCGACCCGTAGCACCTGAGAATATGGGTCGCTACAGTGGGAGTGCGATTCAATAAGGGGATTAAGCATGGCGGACCCACGGCCGAATCTGCTTTTGATCATGACCGACCAGCAACGCGGCGATTGTTTGTCGATTGACGGGCATCCGGTGCTCAAGACGCCGAGCCTGGACCGGGTGGCGTATTCGGGGACGCGTTTCAAGCGGGCGTATTCGACTTGCCCGGTGTGCATTCCGGCGCGGCGGAGCCTGATGAGCGGACAATTTCCCCAGACGCATGGGCTGGTGGGGTATCAGGACGGATTGGAATGGGAGCCGCCCGCGACGCTGCCCGGGGAGCTTAAAAAGGCGGGATACCAGACGGGGATCGTGGGGCGGAACATGCACCTTTCGCCGGAGCGGAAACGGTACGGGTTCGACAATATGGTGATTGCGGGTTGGCGGGGCGAGTCGTGTGACTACAGCGCCTTTTTGAGGGATCGTGCGGACAGCGCGGCGGGGGGGTATTACGGGGGTGGGGTGATGCACAACGACTGGACGGCCAGGCCGTGGCACATGGAAGACCACCTGCACCAGACGGCGTGGACGGTGATGGAGGCGCTCAAATGGCTGGAGCGGCGGGACCCGAGCTGCCCGTATTTTCTGGTGGTGAGCTTTGTTGCGCCGCACCCCCCGCTGAACCCGCCTGCGTTTTACATGGAGCGGTATCTGCGGACGGGTGTGGATGAGCCGGCGATCGGGGCGTGGGCCAAGCCGCCGGAGAACGACGGGCTGGGCGTGGCGGTGGACAGCGGGGAGGTGGACTTGAAGGGGGAGTTGCTGACCTCGTGCAGAGCGGCGTATTACGGGCATATCAACTTCATTGACGATCAGATCAACCGGTTGCTGAATCCGGTGACGCGTCCGGCGGGACGCAACACTGTGGTGGCCTTCACATCGGATCACGGGGAGATGCTGGGGGATCATTACAAGTTCAGGAAGAGTTTGCCTTACGAGGGGTCGACGCGGATTCCACTGCTGTTTTCAGGGCCGGGGATTGTGGCCAGGCAGGTGGATGAGCATCCGGTGTGTCTGGAGGACATCATGCCGACGATGCTGGATCTGGCGGGGGTGGCGATTCCGGCGTCGGTGGATGGGAAGAGCCTGGCGCCGATGCTGCGGGGGGAAAAGGGGGGCGCGTGGCGTGAATATCTGCATGGCGAGCATGCGGGCCGGCCGCATTATTTGACGGATGGGAGGCTGAAATACATCTGGGATCCGGGGGATGGGAATGAACAGTTGTTCAATTTGGCGGACGATCCCAATGAGCTCATTGATTTAAGCCGAAGCGAGGATTGGGCGGCGGAGACTCAGAAGTGGCGGGGGCGGTTGGTGGAGCGATTGAAGGATCGGCCGGAGGGCTTTGTGAAGGAGGGACGGCTGGCGACGGGGGTAAAGTGGGCGACGGTGATCCCGGGGAAAGAGTTTGTGGCGCATGAGGGGAAAGCGAAATAGAGGAGTGAAGGCATTTTGTCCACCTCGGTTAAATGTTCTATTGTGCGTTTAAGGCGGCCCGGTAGACTCGGCTGGTGATTCGGCCATGTCTTGCCTGAAGCCTCACATCATCAACCTGGGATCAAAGACGTTGAGTCAACACGCAGCCCAGCATTCCGGTCCGCAGCAGAATCGTTCGCCGGTGGTGGCGGCGGGGAGGCCGCAGGCGCAGATCATCGCGCATTTGTCGGACCCGGTGCAGGGGCCGGCGGCACGGATGCTGCAGGATCTGATCCAGGCGCGGACGGGGATCGTGATTCCGGTGGTGGAACCGGGCCCGGCGATGGGGCACCGGCAATGGCCCGGCGGGGGGACGCACATTGTGATCGGCGTGCTGGGGACCAACCAGGTGATCCAGGAGCTTTATTACGAGTACCGCACGCTGGCGGACCATGTGTTTCCCGGGCCGGATGGATACGCGCTGCAGACTTTGGCCGACCCGTATGGGCGAGGGGCGGATTTCGTGGTGGTGGCGGGGACGGGCGCGCGGCCGCTGGCGCGGGCGATTGCGCGGCTGGCGGATTTACTCGCGTGGGACAACGACCTGGTGTACCTGAGCCACATGAATGTGGTGGATGTGCCCGACCCGGGTTTGCGGCATGCGGGGATGCTTTGGCCGCGGGAGGAAGCGGGGATTCCCAGGGATGCGGGGACGCATTTTTTATGGATGCGCGACGCCGTGGAGCGCGTGGTGAAGGGAGCTGTGCCGGGGAGCGGTGCGGGGGCGCTGCTGCTGGGGCATGCGTGCTGCGGCGCAACGTATTACATGATGTCGGGGAAGACGGGTTTTTTGGATTCGTTTTACGCGGCGGTGAAGGCGCATGCACGGCTGGCCGGGCCGGGGGAGGGGACGCATCGGCAGCTTTACCATGTGATGGCCTTGTGGAACATGGTGGAGGGGGCAGGATTCTGGACGCAGGAGCGAAGGGAGTTCATCACTGGGCATCTCCTGGGGCTGCTGCGGTCGGAGGAAGGGCCGGGGGGAACAGGGTTCGCGCAGGCGGTGCAGGCGCCGGGGGTGTTGGGTGAGCGTAAGGCGTATGACGCGCTGGGGGCGTATTTCGGCGGGCGGTATTTCTCGCTGAGGCATAACCTGCCGGAGGCGCGGCTGTGGCTGAGTCTGGCGCATCGTGCGTTTAGCGCGCAGGAGCAGTCGTCCAAGGCGCTGTGCGATTCGGCGGCGCATGAGGGGCGGG
>CAZGOM010000350.1:0-3866 GCA_964527265.1 uncultured Phycisphaeraceae bacterium
GAAAGAAATGCGGAGATTATTTATGACAAATGCTCTAATAGCTGTGATCCCTCCGGGATCAAGAGTCATAGCGTTGTATTAACAAGAATGGCCTTGTTCTTTAGGAAAAAGGCACTCAGATTCAGAGCTCCGGCAGGGCTAAGAAACATCGAAAACCCTCCATACCCTATCTTGCGCTTTCAGCACATAAAACAAGAGGGTTGGGACTTAACCGACTGGGATTCGTCCCCCGAGGCTTTATTTTTCAAAGTCTTTCTTGACGACTTCTTCCGGGAGAAGAACGGTGTTGAGATCGCGGAAGAAGTAGGCGGGGACGGTCATAAAACGGGGTGCGCCGACGACTTTCTGGAAGGACCAGAACTTGCCGTCTGCCCCTTGCGGGACGGGGATGTCGAAATATTCGCGTCCGTTGCCTTTGGCGTTGAATGCGACTTTGCCGTCGGGGGTGAGGATTTCTCCTTCGTTGGAGCCCATGAACCCCCCTACCACTTTTGTGCCTTTGGGGACGTAGAAGAAGCCGGAGGTGCGGCCTGAGAAGTTATTGACGGTGGTGAGGCCGGAGGGAACAGCCAGGAGCGTGCCGGGCGGAAACTCAAGGAGCGACTTGTTTGATTTGTCACTGAGGCGGAAACGGTAGAGGCCGGGGTCTTTGATGGTGAAGGAGATGTCATGGGGCTCACCATCGGGAGGGACAGTGGTTTTGGCGATGGGGCCGAATTCGTCGGTCTCACCGAATTCCTCAATCCAGACGTCGGCGGGACCGCGGTCGCGATAGCCTGCGATGAGGCCGGTGGTGACGGTGGCTTTGACGATCTGATTGGGGAGCGTTGTATAGATGTAGTAGATGGGTGCGCCGCGGGTGGCAAAGGAGGTGATGGCGGGCGGAAGAGGGCCAGGGAGGAGCTTGGCGTGGGCGGGAAGCGGGACCAGATCGGCGGAGAAATCGATGGAGGTGAAGCTTAAAAGCGGGTTGGCGGTGATCCCCTGGGCGAGCATCTGGGAGAGCTGGTCGCGCCTGTAGGGCAGGTCCTGCTTCCAGGGGTTTTTGGCTTCGTCGAGTTGCCAGCCGAATTCCCTGGGGACGAGGATATTGCCAAAGATCTTGGGACCGGCACGGAGCACGGCTTTGCCGTGATTCATGAATGAATCACGGGTGCGATAGACATGGCGTGCGATCTCTTCAAACTTAATCAACCTGGGGTTGACGCTGATGACAGGGATGGGGTTATTGGGATCAGGCGCGGGAGCGGATTTGGCAGCGGGATCGACGGCGGGAGTGTCTTGAAGTTCGCGGTAAAGCTCGACATAACGAACGTAGACGAGGAGGTCGTCGAGGCGCTTAGCGACGGCGGGATCAGGTTCGGCTTTATAGGCGAGATCAAGCTGACGGTAGAGGCGGCCGACCTTGTCGCTGGAGAGAGGCGTGGGGTTGGCATTGAGGAGGATGTCATAGAAGAGAGACATGGGCTCTTTGGCTTTGCCAAAGGCCTTGGTGTAGAAATCGTCTTTGAGGGCATCGACGCGGTCGGCCTCGGAATGGTCCCAGAGAACGCGGGTGGCGATGTAATAGCCCAGGCCGTTGGGCCCCCAGTTATCGCTGGATTCAGCGGACATGAAGCGAGCGCCGGCTTTGCGGTAATGGGGGATGGTCTGGGTGAGGTAGGAGAGTTTTGAGCCGCGCGCGGAGCCTGGGAGGTCGCTGTCCCAGGCGAAGATGGAGTAGTACTCGCGGATGCCGAAGGTTTTGACGCCGGCTTTGAGCCAGCCCTGGATGATGTCGTCAACTTTTGAGCCGCGGGTGAAGGCGGTGGCGACATTGACGATGACTTCGGGGCGTGCGTTGACTTTGGTTGGGGGGAGGGCGTGTTCGTTGTAGGCGTAGAAGGCGACGTATTTGCCGGGGTGTTTCTCGGCAATCATGGCGGCGATGTCGTTGGCGAGTGTGAGGACGCGTTCGCTGGGTAAGCCGATGGCGGTGCAGAGGTCGCACTGGCACCATTTGCCACCGTCGCTGGGATCGCAGGAGACGGAGTCGATGTCGGGGCGTTCATTGAGCTGGGCGTCGGCGTAGGCGACGAAGAGCTTGCGGACGTCGGGGTTGCCGATGCAGATTTTGGTGGAGTTGCGTTTGCCTTCCCAAAGGCCGTAGTACTCGGGGTGTTCTTTGAAGGCGGCCTGGTTCTTGCTGATGAAGCCGTCGAAGGAGTGTCCGGAGTTGAGCTGGAATTCACCGGGTGCGCGGTTTTTGGCTTGCCATGCCTTGGTTTGAGGGACGAGGAAATCCCAGGTGCCGTAGCCGTACCAGATGCTGCGGACGGCGTAGTCTGGCTTCTGGTTGGTGTCGATGTCAACGGTGAGGTCGGGGAGAAAGGGGACGACTTCCCAGGCTTTGCCGGGGAAGAACTGGCGGTAGCCGACGCGATAGAGGAAATCCCATATCCCGTTCTGCACGCCCTGAACGGTGGCGCCGATGATGTAAACGCCTTTGGGGTGGGTTTTGATGATGTACTGGTCGGCACGTTCGAGAGGGTCTTTAGAGAAGGCAGATTCGAGATTCAGGGAGGGAAAATCGGCAAGGGTGCCGACGACGATGCCCTGGTCTGGAGAAGTATCGGTTTTGACCTGGAATGCGCCGCCGGTGATGGCAGTGAGCTGGGTAGCGAGGGTTTTGCCGTGGTCCTGCTGGGTGACGGGCTTAGGCGGAGCTTTGGTTTTCTTTTTTGGTTCGGGGACTGGTTCGGAAGCTGGAGCGGGTGGCTCAGGAGCGACAATGATGGGGAGGAGGGGTTTGCCGGATTTTGCGAGATCGACCGGGGCGGCGAAGGCGTGGGGGACCGCCAGGAACGCCATGAGCAGGAAAGTGAAGACGAGGGCTTTGATTGAAACGGGCATGGGTGGCGATCCTATATTGACGGAGCCCCGGATCGGCCGTGTGAATGAATGGTTTTTATGGGTTGAGGTAGCGATTGAACCAGGCGAGGATGTCGGGCCAGATTTTCTGGGTCCAGGGGTTGGAGTGGGAGTAGACAAAGCCGTGGCCGGAGCCGGGGGTGGGGATGAAGGCGCAGGGGCGCTGGTGGGCGACCATGGCCTGGAGCATGAGTGAGGTTTGGGTGAAGGGGACGGTGGGATCATCCTGGCCGTGGGTGAAGAGGATGGGGGCGGTGTTCTGGTCAACGAAGTAGTGGGGAGAGGCGTCGCGCCAGTGGGCGGCGGGGTCGAAGGTGGGCCCACCCATGAAGGGCATCAAGTCGGCTTCGCGGGAGGTGCCGGCGGCCCAGGCGGCGGCATCGTGCACGCCATGGACATCGACGACGCAGTTAACACGGCTGGAGATGCCGACAAGGTCTGGAATTTCATCGTGGAGGGTGTCACGGGTGGCGAGCATGGCGACAAGGTGCCCCCCTGCCGAAGAACCCATGGCACCGAGGCGGGCAGGATCGGCATTGAAGCGGGCCGCGTGCTTTTTGAGCCAGCGGACGGCGGCCTGAGTGTCATCGATGCAGGCGGGATAGGGCGCGACGCCCATGAGGCGATAGCTGATGGAGCCGGCGAGATAGCCGAGGTTGGCGAGTTGACGGGCATGCCAGTGGAACTGGCGGCGAGAGCCGCCAGACCAGCCGCCGCCGTGGACGAAGAGGACGATGGGAGCTGCTGCGGAAGCGGCAGGATCACACTTGGGGAGGTAAAGGTCGATGACCATTTCCTGCTGGGGGCGGACGGCGTAGACCTCTGAAAGATCGGGCGGGAACGGGCTGGGAGGCAGTGCTTGGGTCATGGTTATGTGATGTCTGCTTAATGGTGCTTGCTGATGAAGCTTGTGATGAAAAGAGAGACACCATTATGACAGGCGCGATTTCAATGTT
>CAZGOM010000351.1:0-3865 GCA_964527265.1 uncultured Phycisphaeraceae bacterium
GCCCCGATAGAGACTCTCATATCATCTGGCACCAATTTTTGGGAGCAGACCAGGTTCGGAAGATTCATAACGTCAATCGGCAAGCCTTCAGCGAGAATCAGGTGAGAGAGATGGTGCTGACGTGCCGGGAAGACACCACGCTGAGGTGGTTGCATGATGTCGTGCTATTTCTGGCATGGACCGGCTGCCGGATAGGAGAGGCTGCTGGTCTGACATGGGATTATGTCGATCTCACCAAAGATGTCGTGACTTTTCTAAATGATCCGGATTCGGATCCTGGGACAGGATCAACGACCAAGAACAGCCGAACGCGGCGTGTGCCGATTGGCGCGGAACTCAGGCAGGTGCTTGTTCAGCGCAGAAAAATGGCAGGCATCCGCGCAAGATATGTGTTTCATGGCCCGTTGAATGGGCGGCTAAGGCCGGATCTTGTATTACGGGTGTTAAGGCGCGATGTGTTTCCGGTTGTGCAGGAGCGTCTTGAAAAAAAGGAATTCTTTGACGACGCGCGGAAATTGACCAGTTGCTGTGTCCACTCGCTAAGGCATTACTTCTGCTCAATGTGTTTTTCCCGCGGTGTGCCGGAGGCCAAGATCAGGGATTGGATGGGGCATGGCTCAAGCGTGATGTTTGATCATTACCGATCCGAGTGGTCTGGTGACCAAGCGGCTGCGGCGTTTAAGCAGTTGCCGCCGTTGGGTGGGATTTCGGCAGGCGAGGTACCAACACCAAAGAAAGAGGAAGCCTAATGCGTTTGAACAGTATTAATCAGAGTGGACTTAACCTACGGAGCTTCACGGCTAAACGTTCAATGTTTAGCCGCTGCAATCGGTCGTATATGCAGTCGCGGTTTGGCACAAATTTGGCACAAATGCATCACGCAAGAAAAACGGCTCTTGCAAGAGCTTGTTTAACAAGCAGTTGCAAGAGCCGTCTTTTGGAAGCGGAGAGGAAGGGATTCGAACCCTTGATGACCCGGAGGCCATACTAGTTTTCGAGACTAGCTCCTTCAACCGCTCGGACACCTCTCCGGGTGTGGTGTTTTAAGACCGGTTGGGAACCCCAGATCATCGCGTGGCGGCGGTGTTTTGTCAATCGAGGGACGCATGCGAAGGTCGTGTGGCGGTGGGAAGACGGGATTGTAGACAGCGTTGATTGACAGGTACGGCGCTGGGCTTTACCGTACGGACCTACCGGGAGTTTTTGGTCGTTTTTTAGCGTGCCGGTTTCGTTAGCCATTTTGGCTTTTTAGATTATCCGGCAGGAACATCTCGATGGCAGATCCGAGTTACAACCCTCAAGAATCGAATCTGGCGAAAGCCGTGGTCGAGGCAGGTCTGGCAACACCGAATGAGGTTCAAAAGTGTCTTGAACACGTGCGGAAGGTGACGACCGGCACGGGCAAGGCCAAGACCCTGGCGGATACGCTGATTGAAAATGGTTTTGTGACCCCCAACCAGCTTGTGCGGCTGAGCACGAAGCTGCAGGTGGATGAATCAAGCCAGTCGACGCAGAGCATCCCGGGGTACCAGATCCTGGGGAAACTGGGCGCGGGCGCGATGGCGACGGTGTATAAGGCGCGGCAGGTGAGCCTGGACCGGACAGTGGCGATCAAGGTGCTGCCCAAGCAGTTTTCCAATAACCCGCAATTCGTGGAGCGTTTCTATTACGAAGGACGCGCGGCGGCGAAGCTGAACAACTCGAATATCGTGGCGGCATATGACGTGGGTAAAGCCGGGGACTTCCACTACTTCGTGATGGAGTTTGTGGAAGGCAAGACGGTGTATGACGATTTGCAGAAGATCCGCCGGTACAAGGAACAGGATGCATTGAGGCTGATGCTGCAGATCGCCCGGGCGCTGGACCACGCGCATAAAGCGGGTTTCATGCATCGCGACGTGAAGCCCAAGAACATCATGATCACGCCGGACGGGACGGCGAAGCTGGCAGACATGGGTCTGGCACGCGCAGTGAGCGACCGTGAAGCGGCGGAAGAAGAGAAGGGCAAAGCGTTCGGCACGCCGTACTACATTTCACCCGAGCAGATTCGGGGCGATGAAGATGTGGATTCACGCGCGGATATTTATGGGTTTGGGGCGACGCTGTATCACATGGTGACGGGCCGGGTGCCTTTTGAAGGGCCCAACCCGAGCGCGGTGATGCACAAACACCTGAAGGAAAAGCTGGTGCCTCCGGACCACATCAACAGTGATTTGTCTTCGGGGATCGGCGAGATCATCGAAACCTGCATGGCCAAGAACCGGGAGGACCGGTACATCTCATCGGAGGCGATGCTGCAGGACCTGGAGGCGGTGGCGCGTGGTGAAGCGCCGCTGCAGGCGCGGCGGAAGGTGGATATGGCTGCGTTTTCCGGATTGGAGACGGACCTGCATCACTCGCCGGTACAGATCGGCGCGGTGCGGGATGGTCAGATTGCTCAACTGAAGCTGCTGGCGGTGCTGGGTTGGGGCGCGGCGGGATTGCTGCTTGTGGTGATGGTCATGATGATGTTGCTCAAATCGCATTAGCGTTTTGGCATCCGGGCCCCTGCGGCTAGGATACGATTCCTGAATGACCCCGGTGAGATTAAGCCTGGCGACCAAATGCCAGCTCCTGTTTGGAGCTGCGGTGGTGATTATTTTGATTACGGCGATGCTGGTGGTGAGCTACCGGATGTCGGCGCTGGTGAAAGAGGGGCAGGAAGAGACGGCACGGAAGCTGGCCAATGCGTGGCTGTCGGACATGATTCAACTTGGGGGAAATTTCAGCTCGCCGCAGGTGTCTGACGTGCGGGAATGGACGGGGGACGACCTGATCATCGCGCTGATCGAGCGAGCGGATTTCGACAGTGCGGCGCAGACGAATAAGTTCCTTGCGCATGCGCTGGAGCGGTTTAAGACGCGGCCGGATGTGAATGAATACGGCGTGATGTATGCCGATGAGCGGTCGCAGGAGTTCCTGGTGTACGCGCGGGCGATTCGAAAAGAGGATCTGAGCCGCCTGCGGGGTGGTGCGGCGGCGGGTTTCAACCCCAATATCGATTCAACGGCGCTGGTGAATCCGCTGCAGATGGTGCTGATTATCCGGTTGAGAAGCGAATTGACTGCGCGGCAGCAGATGCTGAACCAGATTTATCTGATTGCCGCGGGCGTGGTGGCGGGTGTGCTGGCGATCGGCGTGTTTTACCTGATCTCCATGCGGCTGATTCTGTCGCCGGTGCGGGTGCTCAGGGATGCGGCGGAGAAGGCTTCGACGGGGAACCTGAACGTGCGGGCTGAGATATCGACGGGGGATGAATTTGAGCAGCTATCGGGGATCTTCAACCAGACGATGGAGACGCTGAAGGCGAGCCAGGATCGGCTGAAGACGGTGAACAAGTCGCTGGACCTGAAGCTGGGGGAACTGGCGCAGTCGAACGTATCGCTGTTTGAGGCGAACAAGGTGAAGGGAGAATTCCTGGCGAACGTGTCGCATGAACTGCGTACGCCGCTGAACTCGATCATCGGGTTTGCGGAGCTTCTGGTGGAGTCGTACGGAGATTCGACGAATCCGCAGGATGAGAAGAAGCGCAAGTGGGCGGGGAACATTACGGTTTCGAGCCGTCGGCTGTTGGAATTGATCAATGACCTATTGGACCTGGCGAAGATCGAGGCGGGACGGGTGGATCTTCGGGTGGGGCCGGTGAGTATTCTGGATACGGTTGAGGGATTGGTGAACCTGATCAAGCCGCAGGCGGATAAGCGGGGGGTGAAGGTGCAGATTGCGGTGGAGCCGAATCTGCCGGTGGTGATGACGGACCCGGGAAAGCTACAGCAGATCATTTTCAATTTTCTGTCGAATGCGGTGAAATTTTCGCCTGAGGGCA
>CAZGOM010000352.1:0-3840 GCA_964527265.1 uncultured Phycisphaeraceae bacterium
GACTTCAATACCCCAGCAGTCGTTCTTTTTGGCCATAAATCCTCCGCCGACACCGTTGGGTCCGGCTTGGGCAGTATACCAACCGGTTTTAAAGTCAAAGCCCAGTTGAAATAAAGTTATAAAACCTTGTCCAAAACCATGATCGCTCCGGTCTCTTCCTCTCCTGCCAGTTGAAGGTGTGTGAACAAGACCGGCCCAATCTACATGAACCGGACCGTCAGAATCAAGTCACTTGGGATAGTCGGACTTTTGCTGCCAGTCCAGCTCGTAGCTGCCGGGAATGCCGTGGTATTCTCGGGGGAAAACATAGTCCTTGCGCAATGGATGCCCCTTCCAGTCCTCTGGAAGCAGGATCCTGCGCAGGTCGGTATGGCCGGGGAAATCAATCCCCAGGAGATCGAAGATCTCCCGCTCATGCCAATCCGCGGCAGGCCAGTGCTTCATGACGCTGGGCACCACGGGTTTGGACCGCTCAGTGTACGCCTTGACTGCAAACCAGTGCCCGTGGCGTGTGGAATAAAGCTCATACACGCATGCCATTTTGTTTTCCGACACGTAATCCACACCTGTTACACAACTCAGCCAATCAAACGCCAGATCAGATGAGAGCTGGAGAAACTCCGCCACTGCCGGCCAATCCTGCGCCTGGATATGGATGCGGGGGTGCTTGTCGTCCGGCAGGCTTGCCGCAATCGCCGGTCCGAACCTGACTTTAAGCCGTTGGCAGATGTCTTGTGGGGTCATGAAGATTGGGTTCTGGGTCTTGGGTTCTGGTCAAAACGAATGCCGATTCATGATATCCATCGGTCTCATCACCGCCTGAGGGCGGAAAGCAACTTATAAAGAGGCATGGCTTGTTTCTGGTCAAGACCCAGAACCCAAGACCCAGGCCCCATCTTCTATCCCCCCTGCCCCTCGCCAAACAGCGCCCGCCCCACGCGCACGACATTCGCCCCCTCCTGAATCGCCACCTCGTAGTCACCTGACATGCCCATCGAGAGGATGTTGAACTTTTCGCCGGCGAATTTCTGCCCCTTGATCTCCTGAAACAACTCAAAAGCCCGCGCAAACACCGGCCGCGCCTCTTCCGGATCGTCCGCATAAGGGGCCATGGTCATCAATCCGCGCACGTTCAGGTGCATCATCGCGTAAAGCTGCTCCACCACATGAATCGCAGCCGGCGCGGCAATCCCATGCTTGGTCATCTCGCCCGAGACGTTGACCTGAAGCAGGACATCAATGGTCCGGTCGCTCTGGATCCCAAACTCGTTGATCTCCTCCGCCAGGCGGACCGTATCCACCCCATGAATCAAATGAACTGCCGGCACCACCTGTTTCACTTTATTGCGCTGAAGCGTGCCGATCATGTGCCAGCGGGGGCTCAAGCGGTTTTCCGGGTGCTCGCGGTTGTGCTGCTCCACAAACGCTGTGATGGCTTCAATGCGCGGCAATAGCTGCTGCACTCTGTTCTCGGCCAGGTCCTGGTGCCCCAGTGCCACCAGTTCCTGAATCTGCGTAATAGAGGCAGACTTGGTCACCGCCACCAGCTTGATGTCAGCCGGCTTGCGCTTTACTTTCTGCGCGCTGGCAGCGATCTTCTCCAGCACGCCCCGGTAAGCATCTTTGACAACGGGGACGAAACTCATGGGTTGTCCTTGGGCGCGTTTTCGTCCCGGCTCTGAACCTTCTCGTGCGCCTTCTGGCTCAGCCTGTTGACGAAACGCTTATTGACCTGGGAAATCACGTAAAACACCACCACCAGAATGATAACGGCAATGATCGCATACTCGGTCTTGCGGACCTGCTGCTTGATCCAGTCAAAGTGTTCGCCAAAGTACCACGCCACAAGAATGATCGTCGGGACGCTCAAAACAGCGGCCCCGCCGTCGTAAAGAATCACCTTCCACGGTGGAACCTTTAAATGCCCGGCCGTGAAAAAAAGCGGCGCACGCAGCCCCGGCATGAACCGCCCGGCAAAAAGAATCTTTCCCCCGTGCGCCTCAAACAACTCCTGGCACATCTGCAACCGCTGCACCGTGAAAACACGCTTCAAAAAGGGAACATTCACGATGCTCTCCCCCACCGCGCGGCCAATATAAAAAAGCAGAAGATCGCTCCCCAGAACCAGAAACATCGCCCAGGGAATCATCACCCACAAGCTCGCGTCCATCGGGTTTTTATAGCAAAGATACCCCGCCACAAGCAGCGAAATATCCTCCGGAATGGGAAGACCAAGCCCTGACGGAATGATCAGTATGGCCAAACCCAGATAAGGGTGGTGCGCGACTTCTTCAATGAATTGTTCTGGGTTGATCACGGCTTGAAGATTCTACGCCACCTTCACACTCTCTGTTGATCGCGCTGAAGATCATTTTTGCCGCGTGTTATCCTCATGGCCCAAAAGGTTCCCAGACAGAGAACACCCCATGACAAAACGCTTTGACTGCATCGTCGCCGGCTCCTGCGTTGTCGACATCCTCTGCCGCCCCGTCTCACTCACCACCCCCATCGGCCAAGGTGTCCTCCACAGCGTCGAACCCGTCCTCCTCCGCGCCGGAGGCATCACGTCCAACTCCGGCGTCACCATGGCCCGCATGGGGATGAAAGTCGGCGTCTTCAGCCGCGTGGGCAAGGACGACTGGGCCCCCGTCATCAAGAACCTGTTCAAAACCGAAGGCATCGACGTCGAACGCCTCGGCGAAGACCCTCAAAGCGCCACCAGCACCACCGTCGTCATGATCGACACCACCGGCGAACGCAGCTTCTTCCACTGCGTCGGCGCCACCAAACGCATGACCGGCAAAGACTATCTGGACAACCTCGACCTCTTCGCCCAATCAAAATACATGCTGCTGGGCTACTACAGCATGATCCCCAAGCTCGAAGCCGATGTCGCCCAAGTGCTCAGGGAAATCCGCGCCACCGGCTGTAAAACCGCCATGGACGCCGCCGGACAAGGCGGCACCATGCACCCTCTCATCGACTGCCTGCCCCACTTGGATGTCTACGTCCCCTCCCACAGCGAAGCCGCCCATCAGACCGGCCATCAGGACCCTGAAAAAATCATCAAAACCTTCCGTGATGCCGGCGGCCAGGGCTTCCTGGGCGTCAAACTCGGCAGGCAGGGCGTCATCCTCAGCCCAACGCCCGGTGAATTCATCCGCATCCCCATCTCCACGCCTCCAGGCCCCGTCGTCGACGCCACCGGCGCGGGCGATTCCTTCTATGCAGGCCTCCTCACGGGCATTATCAAAGGCCTCAGCCCCCAGGACGCCGGCAAGCTCGGCACCGCGTCAGGCGCCTGCTGCGTCACCGCCCTGGGCGGCGCCTCCGGCGGCCGCGACTACGCTTTCACCTCCAAACTCGCAGGCATTGCCTGATCACATGGGGCTCGACCGGGAAAACTGGGAGGTTAATTTAGCCTGCCAGCCGCCCTTTCTTGCCCAGCGCCAGCGCAGACAACCCACACGGCAACATCGCTATCGATGCCAAGCCGTACATCATGTAAATCCCGCTGTCCTTGGACACAGGCATCTCCCCGCCGAAATAACTGACGATCTGAGGCACCCCCGCGGTCAATAGGTGTAAAAACGTCGGCACAAACGCCGCCACCACACCGAAGCACACCAGTTGCAGGATGTTGTACGTGGCAAAAAACACCATGCGCGGCCCCGTGGCGGGGACGGACTTATACAGTTCCGTCATGATCACCACGTTGTACGTTCCATCGCACAGCCCCACCATCAGCCATGCGACATACAACGGCCAATGCCGCTCCGGGCTGCACGTTAAAAAGATCATAAAAAACCCCGCATATAACGGGGTCGAAAACAAAAGCAG
>CAZGOM010000353.1:0-3832 GCA_964527265.1 uncultured Phycisphaeraceae bacterium
ACGACATGATCTCCCGCGTCTCCGGGAAATGCACGATGTACTTCTCCTTCTCGTTGCACGGCCAAGGCGTATCCGCCTGCCCCTCCACCAACGGCACCCCCACGCTGTGCAACCCCTTGCAGAACTCACCCCGCCGCCCCAGCATCTTCAGCGCCGGCAAACCCACATGCGCCATCATGTGCATGTTGCACACCGCATACCCCGAATCCGTCACCTGCACCCCGATCTTCGCGATCTCCGACCCCACCGGCCCCATCACATACGGAATCACATACATCGTCCGTCCCCGCATGCACCCTTCAAACAACCCCTCCATGCGGCTTTTCATCTTCTTGGGGTTCTCCCAGTGGTTCGTCGGCCCCGCGTCCTCAGCTTTCTCTGAGCAGATAAACGTCCGATCCTCCACCCGCGCCACATCCCCCATATCGCTGCGCGCATAAAAGCTGTTGGGCCGCGCCTTGTCGTTCAGTGGGATAAACGTCCCCGTCTCCACCAGTTGATTCGCCACAAACTGATATTCCAGGTCCGACCCATCGCACCAGTGCACCACGTCCGGCTCGCACAGATCCACCGCCTCCTTCACCCACGCCAGCAAACCCGGGTGCTGCGTCAGCTTCCGCGCCACACTGTCCTGATCCTTGGCCAGACTCGCCCCCGCATGCCGATACACATCACCTTTGATAATCCGGGAATAAGGCATCAAAAAATTCCTTTTTCAAGTTGATGACCATCGACACGACGCCATCATAAACTCACAGTAGTCACAGCCACGCCATCCTCAAGCGACAAATGCGCACACGCCCCCCGTCCTCTTCGAAACTCTGCCACCACCCAATACCCACGACCCAGAACCCAATCCCATGCCCACCCCCAACAAACTCGACCAACTCAAATCTCAAATGCGCGCACTTGGCTCACCCGAAAAAGCCTCGCAAGCCGCACGCTTCTTCAAAACCGGCCCCGGCCAGTACGGCGAAGGCGACCTCTTCCTGGGCCTCACCCTCCCCCAGCAGCGCAAGCTCGCCAAAGAATTCCCCGATCTCACCCTTGAGGAAATCAAAAACCTCCTCGACTGCCCCGAACACGAATTCCGCCTCACCGCCCTCCTCATCCTCGTCGCCCGCTATCACGCCGCCGATGAGGCCGACCAGAAAAAACTCCACCACTTTTATTTGAAAAACACCCATCGCATCAACAACTGGGACTTGGTCGACGTCAGTGCCGAGCATCTCGTCGGCCACCACCTCTCCGGCCGCGACAAATCCCTCCTCACCAAACTCGCCCGCTCCCCCATCCTCTGGGAACGCCGCATCGCCATGGTCTCCACCCTCCACGACATCAAGCAGGCCAAACCCCTCGACGCCCTCGCCATCGCCCAGATCCTGCTCAATGACAAACACGACCTCATTCACAAAGCCGTCGGCTGGATGCTCCGCGAAGTCGGCAAGCGTGCCAGCCGCGCCGACCTCCAGTCCTTCCTCGACAAGCATCACAAAACCATGCCCCGCACCGCCCTCCGCTACGCCCTCGAACACTTCGACGAAAAAGACCGCAAACGCTACATGGCTCGATAATCACCTGCACCGGGAGCGCCGGCGTCCCGCCGGCTCCCGCTTAACCTCCGCCCCGACATAAGTGAACTGTCGAGCCCCAACCACTCTCACCCCCCCCATCCCTTCTGCGATTTCCTTTTCTGACCTTCGCGTCTTCGTGCCTTCGTGGTAAAAATTCTGCTCTGACATCCAACATCCCTCACCCCCTTTCAACGCTCACCCCCGCCTTGCACCCCGCACAAGTCGAAATAATCCGCTTGTGGTTCACGCTCCGCCAATGCATCGGATCCACCGAAAACGCCGCCGCCGCCGCATGCACGCACAGCCCCGGCGGCGTGCACGGCCCAAACTGATACGTCGCCCCGTCCGTACACCCATTCGGACACGCCGCCCCCTCATCCACCGTCACCAGAAATTTGGGGTTATTCACCCCCCCGGCATTCGCCGCAGACCGCGCCGGCTTGTGTGCCATGCTCTCCTCTTCGTGAGCATGTCTTTTATTTTCCACACGCGGCATGCCATCCCCCGCCTCCCGCATCCCCACCACATCCCCCTCCACATCCTCCAGCTTGATCCGCTTCTTCCCCGCCGCATCCGCCGCCTTTTTCAGCGCCTCAAAATCCGGCGCCAGCGACTCAAACCCCGCCGTGTTCGCAGGGTTCGCCTCATCCACCACCACAATCGTCTTCCCCGCATCCAGCGCCGTGCGCACCAGCCGCTCGGCCTTCCCGATCTCATCCTTGGGGCTGTGCCGAATCGTCCAGATATCCAGCGACAACAGCGCCGCCTGCACCATCTGGATCATGTCCGCAATCCGCTCATCCTCATCAAACATCTCCCCCGTCACCCGCTTCACCAGGTTTGAAGAATCCGCCAGGATCACCACCTCATCCGGATTGCTCGCCTTGGCCACCCGCACGGCTTCAAGCAGCCCCGCCGCCTCCGCCACCGGCCGCGAGCTCTCAAAAAAATGCCCCGCCGCATAGCGGATCTCCCGCGGATCGTCCGATTCCACAATCACCCCCACAGCCACCGGCGCCGCGCTCTGCCCCTTGGTCCCTGTCCGCAAATGAATAGTGAGGTTCATACCCCAATATTAGCACCTGATCGCTTGAACCTCTCCTGCCCCTCGGCCGCACGTCAGGGCAATCGCATGTAATGCAAGCGCCCGCACGCGGGTGATCGGGTGGGCGGGTTGTCGCGTGTCCAAGAGTTGAACCACTCCCATTTGAGCATCAAAATGGCATTCACCTTGGAGGGTATTGACGTTTTCGAAGCCCCCCGGCAACGCGACAACCCGGCAACCCGAACGCGTCGACCATCGAATACTTCAAATGCGATTGCCCAGACCCCAGACCCAATCTTCACTCCCGCGCGCCCTTCTTGGGCTTGGGCACAAACGCCCCGCGCACTTCTTCCGCCATGTACAGGATGCGGTCGCAGTTGGGGCACACAACAATTTCTTCATTGTTGCGCAGCAAGCGGTTCACGCGCTCCAGCGGCAGGCCGATGAAGCATCCCGTGCAGGAATACTCATGGTTCTTCATGCTCTCGATGCTCACCCCCGCCACAGGTTCGCCGTCGGTCTGTTCATAAAGCCGCGCGTATTCATCCAGCACAGGCTGCTGAATCCCCTCTTTGGCCGCATCGCGCCGGCTCTTGAGTTCCGTCAATTCCTTGCTGATCTCGGCATGCGCGTCATTCACTTCCTTTTGCGCGCTCAAAACCAGCTTGTCCTGCTCGCTCACCTGCGCTTCAACCCCTGCCGTCTGGCCCTTGAGCGCATCCAGCTTGGTCATAAATTCCAGCGCCTGGTCTTCCACCTTGCTCTTCTCGGCCTTCAGCGTGTTCACTTCCAGAAGCAGCGCCGAATATTCCTTGTTCGTCTTCACGCTGTTCATCTGGTTGCGCAGCGTTTCCACCCGCGTATTGATCTCGTTGGACTGTTTCTCAAGCACCGAAGCCTGCACCTGCAACTGCTTGGTCTGGTCTCCAAGCTCTTTCTTCTGCAGATTGAACTGATCAACTTTCTTTTTCTGCCTCGCCAAACGGTTGGTCGCATTGTCCAGACGGCCGGTCAGACCCTTTAATTGTTGGTCGAGAAGAAAGAGGTTGTACAGCTTCAGTTGCAGCGACATAGGCAAGACTCCGATAGGTGGACAGTTGGATGGACAGTTCACTATAGCAAAACCGCGCGCCATAGGTGGGTGGCCATTGACAGACTCCCTCCAGTGGGGAGTAGTCCAAATTCTGGGGTGCCACAGCTTGAGCCGAACTCA
>CAZGOM010000354.1:0-3830 GCA_964527265.1 uncultured Phycisphaeraceae bacterium
AGAACGGTCCAGAACGCTCCAGAAATCATGACGTGCCATGTTATAAACCCAGGAAAAAACCACCCGAAAAACCCCCGATACGACCATCGCACCGGAATTGCAAAGCGAAATTCAAATATGCCACCCCCGCCGCCAAACGTCAACAAAAATAATGGTTCCCCGAAAATCAAAGGAAAAATCAAGGGGGATAACTTCAAATCGATAAATTCATATCTGATCACAACTTACGCACTTTCAGCCTAATTTTATAAATGGGCAACGCCCCCCCATTGGTCAAAAGTGTAAAAAAGAAATCCCCCCTTTTAAAAACAAACCGACAGCTTGAGTATTAATCCAGCCATAAAAGCCGGCTTCAACCCCGCACCCCAAACGTCCCATCCTCACGCTTAAACACCCGCCCCTGCGCCAGCGCCTGAATCGCTTCCGGGTACGCCTCACACTCCTGCTCATACACCCGCTTGGCCAGCGTGTCCGCTGTGTCGTCCGCCAGCACTGGGCACGTGCGCTGCACCAGGATCGGGCCATGATCAAACTCATTGTCCGCAAAATGCACCGTGCACCCTGACACCTTGCACCCGGCCTTCACCACGGCTTCATGCACATGGTGCCCATACATCCCCTTGCCCCCAAAGCTCGGAAGTAGCGAAGGATGAATGTTGATCACCCGATCCTCAAACTCCGCGGGAATCTTCAAAAACTGCAAAAATCCCGCCAGGCACACCAGGTCCGCCCCCGACTTCTTCACCACCTCCAGATTCGCCGCCGAAAACGCATCGATATCCGCATGCGCCTTGCGCTCGATCACCTGGATCGGCAATCCCAGCTCCTTCGCCCGCTGCACGCCCAACGTCCCCGGCCGGGAACTGATCACCTGCACCACCCGCGCATCCAGCCGCTTGGCCGCGATCCGCTGCGTGATGTTTAAGAGCGTCCCGCCAGACCCTGAAATCAGGACTGCGAGCTTAAGCGGAACACCGGGCTGTGTCGTCGGAATCGTCATGGGCCGGTACGATACTTTAAACCCGGTAAACCCGAAAGTTTCAGTCTCACTTCCCGACCCCATCTTTCGGCACTTTCCTATCTCTTACTTAACCTCTGTACTCTACACTCTGCACTCTGCACTCTGCCCCCTGTACTCTGTACCCGCCACCCTGTACCCTCTCCCCATGCCCACCACCCGCCTAGCCCCCTCCCCCACCGGCGCACTCCATCTGGGCAACGCCCGCACCTTTCTCATCACCTGGGCCATCGCCCGCCAAAACAACTGGCGCATCATCCTCCGCATGGAAGACCTCGACGGCCCACGCATCAAAACCGGCGCCGATCAGCAAGCCATCACCGACCTCACCTGGCTCGGCATCAACTGGGACACCCCCCAACCCCCCGAACCCGCCATCCGCTACCAGCGCGCCGACCTCACCCGCTACATCCAGGCCATGCAATCCCTCGACGCCCAAAAACGCATCTATCCCTGCGCCTGCACCCGCAAGGAAATCCAAAGCGCACAATCCGCCCCCCACGCAACCGATCACGAACTCCGCTACCCCGGCACCTGCCGCTGCCGCCTGGGGTCAATACCCTTTGATTATTCCGACGTCCCCGCGCCCGCGTTGCCGGGTGATCGGGTTGCCGGGGAGCTTCGAGATGGCGCAACCCAAAACAGACACATGCCCCTGGAATCTCCGTCAGCCGACCCGCTCCCTCCCGGGCACCCGGCAACCCGGCAACCCGATAACCCGGGCACGCAAACCTCCACGACTTCCGCCGCGAACCTCAATTGGCGCATCACCCTCCCCGACCGCGACATCCCCATCCACGACGCCTTCGCCGGCCATCACACCTTCAACATCCAGCGCTCCGTCGGTGACATGGTTCTCTGGACCAAGGCCAACCTCCCCTCCTACCAGCTCGCCGTCGTCGTCGACGATTTCGACCAGGGCGTCACCGACGTCATCCGTGGCGATGACCTTTTAGACTCCGCCGCCCGCCAAACCCTCCTCTACGAAGCGCTCGGCTTAAACCCCATCCCCCGCTGGCACCACCTCCCCCTGGTCCTGGGCCCCGACGGCAAGCGCCTCGCCAAGCGCCACGGCGACACCCGCGTCGCCTGGTACCGCGACCAGGGCGTCCCCCCCGAAAAAATCATCGGCTTGATCGCATTCTGGTCCGGCGCCCAATCCACCCCAGCCCCCATGTCCGCGCTAAACTTTCTCCGCGCGTTCGACATCAGCACCCTCCCCCACGCTCCCGCCACCTTCACCCTGGAAGACCACCAATGGCTGCTTTCCCAGTAACCCCTCTACTAAAAACCTTCTGCTCTTCTACTCGACTCGAGACCCGGGACACGGGACTCAGGACATTCTTTCCTCTCCCCTTCCTCCTCGCTCTCCTCGCTCTCTTCCTTCTGGGCTGCGAACAGCAGCACACCAGGCTCGAAGACAAAACCCTCACCGTTGATATCGCTGGCAAACCCCACACCCTGGAGCTCGCCCTCACCCCTGATACCCGCTTCCAGGGCCTCTCCGACCGCAAATCCATCCCTGACAACACCGGCATGCTCTTTGTCTTCCCCACCGCCCGCGTCCAGAACTTCGTCATGCGCAGATGCTACGTTCCCATCGATATCCTTTACCTCGAACCCTCCGGCCGCATCATGAAAACCTACGCCATGCAGGTTGTCCCCTACGACACCCCCGAAGACGATCTCACACGCTATTCCAGCGTCTGGCCAGCCCAATTTGTCATCGAACTTGCAGGCGGCAGCATCGAAAAGCTCCACATCAAAGAAGGCGACATGATCAATCTCCCCAAGCAAGACCTCCTCAAACGCACCCAATAGTTTCGTTCTTGTACCTTATCCCTTTGACCTTTCTTCCCAACCCTCTTCACTTGCCGCCCCATCTCGCTAGAATATGGGGCTCTGGACAAACACCTAACTCGACGAAACCAAAAGCTCGCCGAAAAAGCTTCTCAGGAGACCGCCCAATGGCCCGCAAAATGACGATGACCGAGAAAATCATGGCCGCCCACGCCAAGCGCGACAGCGTTTCCCCAGGCGAAAACATCTGGGTCGACGTCGACATGCTCATGACCCACGACGTCTGCGGCCCCGGCACCATCGGCATTTTCCACGAAGAATTCGGCAAAACCGCCAAAGTCTGGGACAAAGAACGCGTCGTCATCATCCCCGACCACTACATCTTCACCGCCGACCAGAAGTGTCATCGCAACATCCAGATCCTCCGTGACTTCGTCAAGGAACAGGGCCTCAAGTACTACTACGACCCCGAATTCGTTACCGGCAACCCCGGGATGGTCAACCCCTACAAAGACCCCACCAAGACCAATTACAAGGGCGTCTGCCACAAAGCCCTCCCCGAAGAAGGCCACATCCGCCCCGGTGAAATCCTCCTGGGCACCGACAGCCACACCTGCACCGCAGGCGCGTTTGGCCAGTTCGCCACGGGCGTGGGTAACACCGATGCCGCCTTCGTCCTGGGCACCGGCCGCACATGGCTCAAGGTTCCCCCGACCATGAAGTTCGTCTTCCACGGCGAAATCCCCCCCTATCTCACCGCCAAAGACCTCATCCTCGCCGTCATCGGCCAGATCTCCGTCTCCGGCGCAACCTACAAATCCATGTACTTCGCGGGTGAAGGCATCTCCTCGCTCACCCTTGAAGACCGCATGACCCTCACCAACATGGCCATCGAGGCCGGTGGCAAGAACGGCATCTGCGACGTCGACGAAAAAACCCTCGCTTACGTCAAGGCCCGCTCCAACGTCCCGTCCTGGAACGTCTACAAGGACGATCCCGGTGCTGAATACTG
>CAZGOM010000355.1:0-3813 GCA_964527265.1 uncultured Phycisphaeraceae bacterium
GCACCGAGGAGCTCGAGGTCAGCGCCCTCGTCTCGCGCGAGGGTCCGCTCGCTGTCATCGTCACCGTCGACGCAAGGAGAAGAACATGAGCAAGAAACGTATCGGCCGTCCTCCGCTCGCCGTCTCGGGCGAGCACGCCGCCACCGAGCGGATGTCGATCTCGCTCACCCCCGAGCTCCACGCGCGGCTGATGCGCGCCGTCGTCGAGCGCGAGGAGAGCGCGAGTGCGATCATCCGCGCGGCGCTGGAGCGCGAGCTGGGCTAGCCATCGACGACAGCTCAGCGCATGCGGGATCGCGCCCGCCTCGGTTCGTCAAGGAGACCCGATCATGAACAAGACCGCGATCAACTGGACGAACGTTACGTGGAACCCGTGGAGCGGCTGCGAACGCGTGAGCGCCGGGTGCCGCTACTGCTACGCCGAGCAGCTCGCCGAGCAGAAGCGCGGGACGCGCGCGTTCCCCAACGGCTTCGAGCTCACGCACCGCGTCCATAAGCTCGCCGAACCATCGAGGCTCCGTACGCCGAGCCTCGTGTTCACGAACAGCATGACGGACATGTTCTGGGAACGCGTCGACGATGACGCTCGCGATCGCGCGTTCGACGCGATGCGCGCCGCGCCGTGGCACCGCTACCAGGTGCTCACGAAGCGCCCCGACCTGATGGCGCGCTACTTCGCGACGCGCGCCGTGCCCGACTGCGTGTGGCTTGGCGTCACCGTCGAGAACCGCGCCGGGCTGAAGCGGATCGACGTGCTGCGTGAGGTGGCGGCGCGCGTGCGGTTCCTCTCGGTGGAGCCGCTGCTCACCGACCTCGTCGGCGTCGAGCTCGCGCTCGAGGGGATCCACTGGGTGATCGGCGGCGGCGAGAGCGGCCTGCACCTCCGCGAGGCGGGCGTCTGCCGATCGCGCGGCCTCGCGCATGCGCCCGACGGGAAGTGGATCCCGCGGGCGGATCGCTACGGCTGGGCGCGACGCTTGCGCGACGCCACGAAGCGCGCGGGCGCCGCGTTCTGGTGGAAGCAGTGGGGCGGCGTGCGCCCCCACTCGGCGGGGCGGATCATCGACGGGCGCGAGTGGGACGAGATGCCGATGCACGTCGAGCGGGCGATGCCCGACGATCCGTCGGCGGTTCCGCCGCGTCGGCGCGGGCAGCCGTTGGGCTTGCCGCTGGTCGCGTGAACGTCCACGCGAGATACTCCATGCCCGAGCGCGCGGTGAAGCGAGCCATGCGCATCTGATCGAGCACGACGCCGCTCGCGCGCGCCCATCGGGCGATGGCGAGATCGCGCATGGCGTCGCGTTCCTCGACGGTGGAGTGCTTGAGCACGCGATCGACGAGGCCCACCGCCGCGACCGCGGCATGCGAGGCGAAGCCGAACTTCTGTCGGAGCGTGCTGTTGGTGCAGACGATCGCGCCCCGCTCACCCGGCGCCCATCGCTTGCGCTCGGCGAGGATCAGCAGCGCGCGCCATGGCTCGCCGTAGCAGTCGATGTCGAAGACGTTCCACGGCGCCAGGTCGACGGAGCGCAGGATCTCGTACGAGTCGCCGAGCATGCGGCGACCCGGCGGATCCGCGAACCACCGCTCGTCGCACCCGAGATAATCGGCCGCGCGGTGCCAGATCTTGCGGTAGAGCGTCCCCTCGCCGGCGAACATGTCGAACACCCGCGCGGGCTGCACCTGGTCGAGCACCCACGCGCGGATCTCGCGCTTCTGGCGCTCGCACCCGAGCATGTTGTCGACGGCGACGTTACCCGCGCGGGTTCTTCGCAAGTCCGACACGGACGGTGACTCCTTCGGGGAGCGACTTGAGGCGCTCGATCACCTCGGCCTGATGCGCGACGTCGCCGCGCACGACGAGCTCGAACTGCGCCTCGGTGATCGCCGAGGTCTCGACGGCCTCGACCTCGGTCATCGACTCGGCGTAGCGGCCCTTCTTCGTCTTGGGCGGCGCGAACACGAGCTCGTCGAAGCGCAGCTCCGCGAAGTCGTCGAGGGAGAGCGAGCGCAGCGCGTTCGCCAAGTAGCCCTTCACGTCGCCCGTGAACTCGCCCTGCGCCGCGGCGTTGTTGAGCGCCACGTTGAGCGCGCGCTCCTCGTCCTCGCTCCACGAGCCGATGGCGACATCGACCTCCTCGATCCCCTGCGCCTTCAGCACGGCGATCCGTTGATGCCCGCCGACGACGCGGCCGGTCCGTTCGTTGAACACGATCGGCTGCACGAGCCCGAACCGCCGCACGCTCGCGCCGAGGGCGTTCTTCGCGGCCGGACTGATCGTGCGCGGGTTGCGCTCGTCGGGCGCCAAGTCGGCGAGCAGCCGTTTCTCGTAGCGGACGCTCATTTCTTGCTCCTGCCGATGGTCCGATTCTGCACGTGCGTCTGCAGCATCCTGTCGGCCAGGTCGCTGATGCCACCGTCGACGAGTACGCGGGCCGCGCGTAGCTTGATCAGCGAGCTGCGGACCGTCGCGCCGCTGACCTCGACGAGCTCGCGGATCGGGTCGATGGCGTTTCCATCATCGATCGCGCTGAGCGGCAGCTCGAGCGCCGCCCACGCCGCGAGCACATGGATCGCCAACGTGTCGTCGACCACGAGCGCGAGCAGGGCGGCGTCGGTCGCCATTACGACGCCCCCCGCTCGAGCCGCATGTCGCCGAACGCGAGCCGCACGAGCCACATCGGCCGGTAGCCGCTCGTCGCCGTGAGCCGGTAGTAGCGCCGCGAGATGCCCTCGCGCGCGACACCGTCGGGCCCGACGCCGCCGCTGTTGCCGGCGATCGCATCGAAGCGGAGCTCCTCGCGATCCCAGCCGACGAGGCCGGTCACGTGGTCGCCGCTCGGATCGTTGCCGTCGCCGACGATGAGCAGGTCGCCGCGTTGGGGTTCGATGCTCGGCGCCTTGTTGCGCTCGAGCTTGACGAGCAGACGGCGATCGCGCTCGTCGGCCGGTAGTGGGTTCGGTGGCGCCTCGAAGCTCCACCGCTGGTAGCGCGCCCACGTCAGGATCCGGATCGTCGACGCGAAGTAGTGCGGCAGCCAGATCGGATCGAGGCCCGCGGCGCGGCGCGCAACCTCGCCGTACGTCATCCCGCACCACTGCGGCTTGCCGTTGCCCTCGTAGCTCGTGTTCACCATGAGGCCGGAGATCACGTCGGCCTGCTTCACATTGCCCCAGCCGTTCGCGCCGATGATGAAGTTGATCTCGTAGAGCGAGCTCGGCGCGCGCGGATCCGTCGAGCCGATCCGCGGGTCGATGACGTCGAGCTGCCACAGCCGCTCGTACTCGAGCGCGATCAGCTCGCCGATGCGCGCGATCGCGTCCGTCACGGCGTCGCCTCGCGCGGGCCGCAGAGCCGCCACGTCACGAGCGCCCACGTCCGTCGCTTCACGCCGACGTCGAGCAGCGTCGCGATCCACTCGTCGCGCTGATCAGCGGAGCACGTCGATCGGCTCCCCAGCATGCACGTCGGCGGTTGCGGATCCGCCGGCGGGCGCTGGTTCGCGGTCAGGCACGCCGGCGCCGGCTGGGGCAGGTACCGGATCTCCGGCGCCGGCGGCTTGGGTGGCGGCCGCGATTCGCAGCAGCCGGCCGTCGACGTCGCCAGCAGCGAGGCCAGCGCCAGGATCTTCACGTTCGATCGCATCGGATAGCTCCTTCGCGAGCTGCGCGGCTCGCGTCGTGGCGTCGGTGAGCGCGGCCTTCGTCGTCTCGAGCTCGAAGCGCGTCGTGGCGAGCTCGGCCTTCGTCTCGCCGTGCGCGACCTGCTCCGCGGCGCTCGCGTTGACCGCGCCCATCTCGCCGTCCTTGGCG
>CAZGOM010000356.1:0-3801 GCA_964527265.1 uncultured Phycisphaeraceae bacterium
TGGCCCCGATAGAGACTCTCATATCATCTGGCACCAATTTTGGGGAGCAGACCATGATGACCCCGAAGGTGTGAGTTATGTGAGGAATTATTACATATCGTTCCACAAGAGTGTAGAGTGTTATCTACTCGCTAATCGCTATAACGGTAGCCGCGTTTTTCTTCGAGTTGCCTGTATTTCTCGGCCACCGCAGGGTCCGATAGGTCGCCGTCCATTTGATTGTCATTGTCCAATCCGTCGAGACCTTTCATCGCCAAGATGTTGGTGCCCCATGCTTCTCGTACTGATAGAGGACCTTTGAATTGAAGAAGATAATGATCAAGGACACCTTTGCCGGGAGCATCAATTTCCAAGCCAAGCAGAGTCAGATAGTCGGTCTTATTGGACTTTTGCCACTGGATTGAAAATCCGGCCCGGTGGCACAACTCCATATGGACGAGCAGCATTGTGCGTCCATTACCATCCAGAAATGGGTGACCAAACGCAAACAGTCCCATTACCTCACCTGGTTTTTGGGCCATTAAAGAAGCGTCTTTTCCCAAGAGAAGACCGGCTTCTACAGCACGCCGAGCCAATAGGGGATGCGAAAACGATACGTTCTCTTTTGTGATGGCTTTATTGGGAGTCGTCGTCGCTCGATCATGGCCAGCCCAAGGATAGTAGTCGATGAATAGGATGCGATGAACTTCAAGAAAGTCCTCGTACCTCACTTCATGACATGCTGCTAAGTGATTCAGGGCAGCATCAATGTTAGCTTCAAACAGATCATGCTCGAAATGCTTGACTTCCCGCAAGCTTTTATTTTTACGGACGTTGCGGAGATATCCCATGGTCTCAAAATCACCGAAGGGATCGAACACTGCGTGCCTCGTCGAAGTAGCGGCCGAGAAGCTCCACCATGGTCGGGCCATCAATGATTTTGGCCCGACGTAGAGCGATAACGAGTTTCTCGGTTTCATCGGGTGTGACGTCGTCGTCAGCTAAGCGTGTAATCACTTGAGCCAAGGCGCTGGTGCCCGTCCTTACATACGAGATACCGTGTTCCCGAGCCAACTCGGCAATAAAGGATTTAAGTCCAGTTGATGGAATTTCGTCAGTTGTCATAACCGAATCCAGCGGCAAAAATCTGTCGTTACGGTATGTCAGGTTAAGTTTGAAAGCAACAAAACCGCATTTTTGTGAGGAGAAGAAACGGATGTAGCGTTGTCGTATTAGCGGTCGACCTGGCCCATGACGACGTCGATGGAGCCGATGATGGCGGGCATGTCGCCCAGGAGGCAGTTTTTAGCGACTTCGTGGAGGACGGAGAGGTTGCAGAAGGTGGCGGCGCGTGCCTTGCAGCGGTAGGGAGTGGGGCCGGATTGGGCTTCGAGGTAGAAGCCGAGGATGCCGCGGGGGTTTTCGGTTTCGACGTAGACTTCGCCGGGCTCGGGCTTGAAGTTGCGGGGGACTTTGAGGCGGTACTGGCCTTCGCCTGTGCCGGAGGGGGGGATTTTCTTGATGGATTGACGGATGAGCTTGCAGCTTTCCTTCATCTCTTCCATGCGGACCATGTAGCGGGACCAGCAGTCGCCGAGGACGCCGACCTGGGCCTGACCGACGATGACGTTGAAGTCGAGCTCATCGTAGAGGCTGTAGGCTTTTTTGCCGGGGAGCTTGCGAAGGTCATAAGAGACGCCTGAGCCGCGCAGGACGGGGCCGGAGAGGGCGTAACGGATGGCCAGCTCTGGGGAGATGACGCCGACATTGGCGGTGCGCTTCACAAAGATGTGGTTGTAAGTGAGGAGGCGGTTGTATTCGTCGATTTTGGGCTCGAAGTAGTCGAGGAATTCGGTGACTTTGTCGAGGAAGCCATCGGGGAGGTCGTGGATGGAGCCGCCGATGGTGAGATAGCTGTAGGTGAGGCGTGCGCCACAGACGATTTCAAAGAGATCGAGGATGTATTCCCGTTCGCGGAAGGCGTAGAGGAAGGGGGTGAAAGCGCCCATGTCCATGCCGTAGGTGCCGAAGGAGACGAGGTGGGAGGCGATGCGATTGAGTTCGCAGATGATGATGCGGATGAATTCTGCGCGGCGGGGGAGCTGGAGATTTGCGAGCTTTTCAACGGCGCGGCAGTAGGCCCAGTTTTCATTCATCCCCGCGAGGTAGTCCATGCGGTCGGTGTAGGGGATGTACTGGAAGTAGGCGAGGTTTTCGGCGATTTTTTCGGCGCAGCGGTGGAGGTAGCCGATGTGGGGGACGGCTTCGAGGACCATTTCGCCGTCGGTGCGGAGGACGACGCGGAGCACGCCGTGGGTGGAGGGGTGCTGGGGGCCCATGTTGACCAGCATTTCCTCGGTCTGCATGTCGTACTGGTCGGTGTTGGGAGCGGAGGCGTCGGGGTGCTCATTGGCGGGGGTGACGGCGACGGTGCCGGGGTAATCGGCCTTGGTGGGCTCGATGTGGCTGCCGGAGACGGTGCCGAGGTAGCCCGGAGTGGGTGAGGCGTCGGGGCGCTGGATGCGGTATTCGAGTGTTTTTGGATCGTCTGGCATGGGTGAGGACATTCTACCCGCCCGAGGACGGGCGGGGGAATTGTCCCGAGTCCCGAGTCCCGAGTCCCGAGTCCCGAGTCCTGTGTCCTGCATCCAGAGTCCAGAGTCCAGAGTCCAGAGTCTTGAGGGAGGGAGGCTGTGTGTTGGGTGTCTGGTATTGAATAAGTTTGGATGTTGGGGAGGGGGAGTTGGTTGGCTGAGCAGTTCACTTATGTCGAGGGAGTGAGTTGATTGGGAGCTGGCGGGACGCCGGCGCTCCCGGTAGGGGTTCAGGTGGCTTGCCAGGTGGTTTTGCGTTGGCGGATGGCGTCGGCGATGCCGACGGAGCCGATGCAGTCGGTGAGGGAGGGGCCGAGGGTTTTGCCGGCGCGGACGGCATCGAAGAAGGCTTTGTTTTCGCCGTAGAAGCCGGTGCGCTCGACGAGGTCCGGGCCGGCGAGGTCGTCTTCGGTCCAGGAGCGGAGGGTGGCGTCCTGGATGTGTTCGCGGACGAGGGCCTTGATGCCGGGGCGGTCGAGGACGGGGTATTCGCAGAGGACGGTGAGGTTGTGGGCCTGGATGCTGATGCGTTCGGAGGTGAGGCCGGCCATGGGGTTGCAGACGACGGAGGCGAGTGCGCCGGAGAGGAGCGTGCCCCAGACCCAGAGGACGGTGGGGGGTTCTTCGTCGCCTAAGCCGTATTGGTAAGCCATATGGGCGGATTGGAAGGGGCTGCCGGCGAGGTATTCGGTGGCGTCGATGGCGTGGATGGCGGTGGTGGAGAAGTCTTCTTCATTCCTGCCGCAGCGGATGAATTCATAGGAGATGGACTGGACGGTGCCGGCGTCGATGGCGGCCTGGGTGAGGTCGCGGGTCTTCATGATGATGGGGGAGAAGCGGCGGTTGAAGGCGACGATGACAGGTGTGCTTTTTTCGGCGGCGGCCTTGATGAGTTTGGAGAGCTCGGCGGGGTCTTTGCCGGGGGGCTTTTCCATGAGGACGGGGATGCCGTGGGAGAAGAGCTTCTGGCCCATTTCACAGGCGGCGTCGACGGGGGCGATGAGTACAAGGGCGTCAGGCTTGTGCTGGGCGATGAGGGCGTCGATATCGGTGCCGGCGTCCTGGAAGCCGAAGGCCTGGGCGTATGCCTGGGCTTTTAGGAGGTCGATGTCGCAGGCGAAGGCGAGGAGGGTGTCAGGGGTTTCTTTGGCGTAGCGGGCGTGAGATGGGCCGTGCACGCGGGTGGCGTGGCGTCCGCAGCCGATGACACCGATTTTGAAGGGCATGG
>CAZGOM010000357.1:0-3718 GCA_964527265.1 uncultured Phycisphaeraceae bacterium
CCTTAACGGCTGGCTCGCCACCACCGACGTCTCCCAGAACGGCCGCGGCTTCCCCACCATGGGCGATTTTGCCTACGACCCCACCTTAAACGCCGGCTCCGCCGAGCGCTGGTTTGGCCTCGCCCTCCCCGAGAGCGGCCCCAAATCCCGCTATGACCGCACCCGCCTCGTCCTGGAAACCCTCGCTGGCCATCCCGCCACCGCCCGCAACATCGCCAGAAAACTCCTCCAGCACTACGCCGATCAAGACCCCTCCCCTGCCTTTGTCGACCGCCTCGCAGCCGTCTTCCTTCAAACCTCCGGAGACATGCGACAGGTCCTCACCGCCATGGCCAAAGACCCTGAATTCCAAACCCTCTCGCTAAAACCCCGCCTCGCCTCCCCCACCGACTACGCCATCCGCCTCTCCCGCATCACCAATATGCAGCCAAGCTGGTCGCACAACCTCCACGGCTATCTCTCCCGCTCCGGCCAAGGCCTCTTCGAACGCGTCACCCCCGACGGCTACCCCCTTGATGACCTCAGCTACGCAGACTCCAACGGCATGCTCCAGCGCTGGCGCCTCGCCGACGAAGCCCAATGGTCCCTCTTCAACACCGGCACTCGCACTCTCGTCTGGGACAAACCCGTCGACCCCGTCACATGGAAGCAAAAAGTAGTCGACTGCTACGCCATCCTCCTCTTAGGCCGCATCCTCGACGAAAAATCCAACCAGGCCGCGCTCGCCATCCTCACCGACCCAAATACCAAACGTGATGACCAGGTCCGCCAGCTCGCCATCTTCATCGCCTCCACACCAGAAGCCTGCATGAGATAACTCCCCCATGGACAACAGCCCTTTCAACATCAGCCGCCGATTCTTCCTCCAGGCCTCCGGCTCCGTCCTCGCCGCCCTCACCGTCGCGGACTTCGCTCGCGCGCAATCCGCCCCCGGCCCCGCCACCCAGCCCTCAGGCGTCTCGCTCACCACCAAAAATAAAACCCTCGTCGTCATCTTCCTTCGAGGCGGCGCAGACGGCCTCAACCTCGTCGTCCCCCACGCCGAGCCCGACTACTACAAGCTCCGCCCAAACCTCGCCATACCCCGCCCCGACAAAACCGACCCCAACGCCTGCCTCGACCTCGACGGAACCTTCGGCCTGCACCCCGCACTCGCCAAACTCAACCCCTGGTTTGAGCAGAAAATCTGCACCGCCGTCCATGCCGTCGGGTATGACAAAAACACCCGCTCACACTTCGAGGAACAAGACACCTGGGAAACCGGCGTCGTCGGTAAAACCCTCGCCACCGACGGCTGGCTCAACCGCCACCTCGCCTCCTCCGAAGGCCACTCCACCATCCGCGCCCTCGCCATCGGCGCCACACTCCCCCGCTGCCTCCGTGGCCCCGCCAACGCCTACGCCGTCCGCGATATCTCTGACTTCTCCCTCCCAGGCGACAAAACACGCAAGGAAGCCGCCTTCACCGCACTCTCCGCCGCCTATGGACACGACATGACCCGCTCTCCGGGGGCCGCCATGGACTCCGCCCAGGCAGATCTCGTAAACACCTCAGGCCAGGAAACTCTCCAGGGCATCAAAACCATCCAGGGCATCATGCAAACCCCCTACAAGCCCTCCGCCGATTACCCCAAAAACCCCTTCGCACAAAAACTCCAGCAAGCCGCCCGCCTCATCAAATCCAATATCGGCCTCGAAGTCGTCCAGATCGATCTTGAAGGCTGGGACACCCACCAATACCAGGGCACACACAATAACAACGGCCCCTTCTTCAACCTCGCCAGCACCCTCGCCGGCGGCATGGACGCCTTCGCCAAAGACCTCGGCGACCGCCTCGACGACACCCTCATTCTTACCCTGTCTGACTTCGGCCGCACCGTCGCCGAAAACGGCACCTCCGGCACCGACCACGGCTGGGGCAACGCGCTCTTCGCCATGGGTGGCCCCGTCAGCCGCGCCCTCACCAAATCCCCTCCACCCGCCTCAGGCCTCGTCCTTGGCAAATGGCCCGGTCTCAACCAGGAACAGCTCCACGAAAAACGTGACCTCCAGCACACCACCGACTTCCGCGACATCATCGCCTCCGCCATCTCCACTCACCTGGGCAACAAAAACCTCGACAAGGTTCTCCCCAACTACACCCCCAAACCCCTCAGCTATTTCGCCTGATCATTTCCGGGTCGCACATTTGGGTGGCACACTCCGCGCCGCACTTTCGGGGGCGGGGGTGTTTTGCATGCGTTCATATTGATGCCCAATCCCCACTTCATCACTCTCCCACCAACCCCTCGCATAAACTCACCACCGCCCCCGCTCCGCCTGCCTTAAATACGGCCAATGTTTCCGCCGATCCCAACATCTTCAACCGCCTCTGACGCTCACCCGCCTCCAGCCCCAACCCCTGAATCTTCTCCCGGTACGGCATCACCAGCTCCAGCAACTTCACCCAATCCCCATCCATCTTCCCCAATAGCTCATCCCGCATCGCCACCGCCGCCGACGCGCTCACCCCCGACGTATGCACCGCAACCGTCACCGGCCCCACATGCTTGTGCGCCGGCACCGCAAAATCCCCCTCATCCCCCGCATCCGCGCGATTCACCAGCACCCCCCGCACCCGCGCCGCCTCTGCCAGCCGCTCATTCGTCCCAACATCTCCCGTCGCCAGCACCACCAGCATCGCCCCGTCCAAATCCTTTTCCGTCGCCTTCCGCAAATGCACCGCCACCGCGATCCCCACCAGTTCCGGGTCCGCCTCCATCGCCACCACCACCACCTCACCCCCCGCCTCCGCCAGCGCACGTGCACGCCGCACCGCCACTGGTCCCCCGCCCACCACCACGCATTTGCGCCCCCGCACCTTCAACATGATCGGAAAATCACCCATGCACCGATTGTACGTTACCGTCCCCGCTGATTTTGGAAATGCGGTTCCCTGCAAAAGCGTATATCGGACTTAAACGTATATGTCTTGCCCCACGCACACGAACTTCCCGGAAGGGACCCAAGGGAGCACCCAATGGGTTGTGGCCCCCAGCCCGTCTTACCGGTTCAAAGCCCGTTGCAACGCTTCACGCGCCGCAGGAACCTTCGCGTTTTTCAGCGCCGCCGCCAGCATATCCAGCCGGCCTTCGCGCTTGAGCTGCTTCACCGTCTCCAGCAGCAGGTTATCCCGATCCCGCGCAAAACGCGGAAACGCCTGTTCCAGTTCCTGACGGCTGTATTTGCTCAGCGGGTCTGCCATCCCCGTCTGCATGATCGCCCAATCCAGCAACAGCCGCGGCTGGCGCGGGTCCGTGCTGAAACGGTACGAATCCAGCATGATGTCCAGCCGTTTGGCCGTCCCGATAAATGGGTCATTCATGCTGTCAGGCAGGGAATAAAGCGCCTTGGCAGGATCTGTTTTGGTCAAAGAACCAAGCCAGCCGCCCGAACCCGGGGTGTTTTCACTCTTGCGGGCCGTCGAAGACGAAGATGAGGAAGAAAAAGAAGTAGCCATAATCTGAGTCGAATCCTTCTGAACCAATTCTGCAATCGCTGTGTTGAGGGTTACTGTCCCTCGGTTTGCGAATTTCACAATCAAACGCTGGGCACGCTGCCCCTCGTGATCAATTAACGAAGCATCATTCACCACACCGGGGCCCCATTCGGGCCTCTTGGTATGGACGATCGTGTCGCCTTTGGCAAACGAAGTCTGAGTCATGAAAACAAGTCTTATG
>CAZGOM010000358.1:0-3718 GCA_964527265.1 uncultured Phycisphaeraceae bacterium
AGCGCGGCTTCATGTGCTCCGCCATCCGCCAGGCCGTCACCGCCGTCGAAAACAAAGAAACAGCCCGCTCCCAATCCAACAAGGAAGAAGGCCTCTGGCGCACCGCCCTCTCCTTCGGCTTCGTCTTCGACGATCACGAATTCATCCGCGCACTCCGCGCCAAATAATCTCTACGCTCCGCATTTCAAAGGATTAAATATGCCGCGCTCCAATCGCCGTCACAGCGCCTTCACGCTCATTGAGCTCCTCATCGTCATCAGCATCATCTCCGTCTTGATGGCGCTCCTCCTCCCCGCCCTCAGCCGCGCCCGCGCAGCAGCCCTTAAGGCTGTCTGCGCCGGCAACCAGCGCCAGGCCGGCATCGGCTTCAACGCCTACATGGCCGAAAATAAAAGCTGGGTCCCCCGCATGCGTGATGTCAGCTACTTCATGGCCCCCTACCCCGGCGCCATCACCGACACCAGCTACATGGACCAGATGCTCGCCCCCGGCATCCGCCACTGCCCAACCTACTCCTACACCCAAACCCCCGGCGTCAACTTCGGCGGCTACAACCTCCACTTCTCCTACACCCTCCCCCTCTTAAACAGCGAGTACGCCGCCGGTCCCGCCGGTGACGACTACTTCACCTGGATGCGCAACCGCATCAGCACCGACCCCTTCATCGCCTACGTCCGCCTCGTCCCCGGCCACTCCATCTCCGGCATTCCGCCCCACAACACCTGGGCGGCCGATCCCATCGCCGGCTTCCCCATCCTCTCCGATCGCAACAGCTACAGCACATGGGGCGGCGTCGTCAGCACCACCGCCTCTCACAAAGCCGACGGCACCCCCTCCTACACCCAGCCCGCCGACGCCGATTTCTGGAACACCGGCATCACCGGCGGTAACAACCTCTGGCTCGACGGCCATGTCGAATGGCACAACTACGTCCCCGCCGAAACCTGCTATTACCCCGTCACACGCAATCTCATGAACGCAGACAATGCCGGCTGGTTCTACGACGCCACCTTCACCGGCATCGACGGCTGGTCCCACGATGGCGCGCAAAACGGCGACTACATCTTCTGGGTCAAAGCCATCCTCCGCTGAAATCGGGAGCGCCGGCGTCTCGCCGGCTCCCAATCGCCAATCAACCCCGGCATGAGTGCTCATGCCCCCTAAAAAAAACTCTCATAGGAATCACGCAATCCCATATATAATATTTGCTAGAAAATGAAATTTATCTTAAAAGAAGCATGCGAGCTTTGAATGCAACTCCCTCCCTCAACGATTTAAACATTATCTCTCTGCCCAACACCCGGAACCCACCCCATGAACCCCAACACACGCTTCCCCGACCTCTCGCTGGATCTCTCCTACCACCCCATCGACAACCCATCCCCCCGCTACTTCACCCCCGAGCAGATCGCCCATTACAACACGCACGGCTATATCACCGACATCCCCCTCCTCTCCACCGACGAAGCCGCGCAGTTACAGGCCCAGTTCAAAGCCCACGGCACCAACGCAGGCGGCATGAACCCTCACAGAAAAACATCCTGGGCGCACGACGTCCTCATCGCCCCCCTCCGCGCCGCTTACCTCACCGACCTCCTCGGCCCCGACGTCGTCCTCTTCGTCAGCGAATACATCAACAAGCGCGCCGGCGCCAAGGCCACCGTCCCCTGCCATCAGGACGCCGTCTTTGAAGCCATGGACGCCCGCAGCGTCGTCGTCTGGATCGCCCTCGAAGATGCCGATGTTGAAAACGGCTGCATGTGGTTCATCCCCGGCTCCCACAAGCTCGGCGCACTCGAAATCCGCGCCCACAACAACCCCAACGTCATTGAGCCCCTCGTCGATGATGCCCTCGCAAAATTCGGCAAAGTCCCCATCCAACTCAAAGCCGGCCACGCCGTCTTCTTCTCCGACCTCACCATGCACATCTCCCCCGCCAACCAATCCCCCACCCGCGACCGCCCCGCCCTCACCGCCACCTACGCCTCCGCACACACCAAGCCCCATGCCGCCCGCCCTTTGGAACCCGTCATGTGCTCCGGCGCCGACATCCACGGCTTCTGGCTCCCCCGCCAGCGCCCCGCTTAACAACCACCACCCTTCTCCCGTCTAGTGGTTCATCAAGCCTGATTTGACGAATTGTCTTTTCCGTGTGCCATGCTCTCGTCTGCGTGAGCATGTCTTTTCTTCTCTGCCTGTATTCATCATTTCTAACTTGCCGGCTTCTTACCTCCCTCCCCCTCAGGGGGAGGGTTGGGATGGGGGTGTTCCTCTCTTGATGGCGGTTATTTATGACAACCGCTCTAAAACAATCAAGGAACGCCCGGGTCGGACAAAGTGACCGCATTCCACGCAAAGCCGGGAGACTGCCCGTTATCGCTGAACCAAAGATTGCTTCGCTCCATCGGGGCCAGCGTCTCCACGTGACCATCCACAAAACCGATATTCACTTTGTACTGGTGATGCCGTGGCCGCGTGTGGGCCATGCGCGCCATTTCCGCGGCCTGCGTGATCCCCGGCTCTCCGGGAATACCATCCGACAGGTGGTTAAACCCTAAAACGTTGTATTCGCTCGCGTCTGAATGCATGTAAAGCACACTCGGAGCCCGACGGATCTGCGACATCGTCCGCCGCCGATACGCACGCGCGCCCCGCCCCGCCATCAATGCCACATTCCGCCCGTATTCCCCATTGGAGTAATCACCGCTCAGATCCTTGCGCTGGTCCGTCTCCGGACAGTTGAACACCGGCATCACGCGCTCAACCTTCGTCCGATGCGTCTCCGACGCGGTGATGTCAGGATATGGGCTGGTGTTGGGCCACCCCAGATAAGGGGCGATCATTCCCATCCACTCAGCCGTGCTCTCGCTCCCCCATGGAAAAGCGCTCTGACGGTCATCACCCGCATAGGCCATCAGCGCAATCCCATGCTGCCGCTGCTGCGCCGCACACTTCAGCGTCCGCGCCATCGTACGCGATTTCTCCAGCGAAGGGATCAATACCGCGATCAGCACAGCCATGATGGCAATCACCACCAGCACTTCCACAATCGTAAAACCACGCAGACCAGTTCGACTCTTATTTTTCATGGACGGAACCTTCTAGGAATTTCGTAAAAAACAACCCCGAAAATTCCATGGAACAAAAAGCAAAAACGCCTCCCGCAGGTCAGACGTTGATTGCCCCCTGCGCCGCACCTGTTGCCGCGGGATTCAACCCCGCACCAGAAGGTGGCATAACACTATAGAACTCGACTTTTGAAAATTTCAGATTCCTCGTGCCCAAAGGCAAACGCGACGAGCCCTCTTGATCCCGGAGGGATCGCATATTTTAGCCCCGGGTTGAGCATGTACTCATGCGACACCCGGGGTAAACGAAGAAGAAACGAAGTCTCTTGCACGCGCCCACATCCACGCCACCAAATCAGTAAAAATCCAATCCGCCCAACCGGGAGCGACGGCATCCTCCCGGCTCCCGTTAACAAAACCCCCACTGAGCTGCCCCAATCTCCGTTGTATGAGAGAAAGGGGGCAGGCACGAATGCCATTCGGATAACCATCAACCCTCTTGTTTGATGCGCTGAAAGCGCATCATCACCAAACTCAGGGTGAAGCGTGTCCGCACGCGCTTTGGTTGTCTCCAATACCCTTCCTCCCCGAAATCTGGACGACACCCATAGCCGCCCATTTTTTTGCCGTGAGCTTGAATTTTCCCGGCC
>CAZGOM010000359.1:0-3715 GCA_964527265.1 uncultured Phycisphaeraceae bacterium
CATCGCGCCGGAAAAGAGTATCGGCCGAGCTTTCATCAGAACGCTTCCTTCGCGTAAATGTCGGCTAAAGGTCGGTTGTCTTGCCTGGTGGGGAGGGTCATGCGGCCCTCGACTGGCCGGAGAGGGCGTAGACGGCGGTGTGTCCTCGACCGGCTGGCGCGGTGTTGATGACTAGGCCGCGCTGGCGGAGCTTGGCGCACATCCGGGCGACGTAAGGCCCGATGTCGTCCACAATCTCGCAAAGCTCGCGGTTGGTCTTCGGGCCGTCGCGGAGCGCCGCAAGGACGCGAGAGACCTTCGTCCCCGCCCCGCCTTCGTCCAGGGTGCATCAGGCTAGCCGCCGATCCTTGGCGTCGCGCACGTCGGCGTAGAGACGCGGGTTGGCGTGTTCCAGCGCCGCCGTCTTGCCCTCGCGCTTGGCCTCCGCCCACGCATCGGTCAGGGCCTTAACCGGAGCGCGGGGAATCCAGGCGAGGAAGTCGCGGCCCCAGGTAACGGCTGGATGCTCGCTCGGACGGTCGCCGGGAAAGCCGTCGTCCTCCGGTTCGTCGGCATGGCCGGGGAGGTCGGCCTCGATGATCTCCGACGATTCCGCGAACGCCGGCACGAAGTCGCCGTCGAGGATTTCGTCCATCGGCGCCGTTTGGGGCGTCACGTCCTCGGCCGGCTGATGCGTGATGGCCGGCGGGTTGAACCCGGGCCGCAGCGCGCGCGTCGGCTCGTTCGCCGCGGCGAGGGCGCCCTGGTCGTATGTCGCATCGTCGCTGATCGCGATGCGGTCCATGTGCGGGGTCTTCGGCAGGTACTTCCAGAGGCGGCGCACCGGCGCCTTGCGGGCCATCTCTCCCGGCCAGTCGATGTGGGGGCCCTTGGTCGCCCGCGAGACGGCGCGCACCTTGGTGAGTTCGGAGGCGCCCATAACCTCGCGGAACACCCCGCCGTTGACGGTGCGCGCCACGGCGTAGGCGCCGATGATCTTGGTGGAGTTGGACTCCAGCGGGCGCTTGTGCCGGATGAACGGCTGGTCACCCATGTCGTAATCGAACTCGTCGCCCTCGTAGACGACGTGCGCCTCGATGGACTGGAACTGGCCGGAGCGATAGGCCACGTCGAGCAGACCCTGATACATCGGCATGTACTGCGCCGCGCCCTTGAAGCGGACGATGGCGGCCTTGCGTCCGTCAGGCACCAGGCCGTCGGCGGCGCAGTTCAGCGCGGCCTGGATGAAACTGGCTGGATCGCAGTTGACGAGCTCGGGATCGCGCATCAGCGACCGGCGGCAGGTCTCGAGGAACAGGCGCGGGTCGATGCCGCTATCGGACAGAAGCGTCCCGATCTGGTCCTGGCGCTTTTCGATGGCGCCCATGAACTGGTCGAGGCGGTGACGCTGGCGTTGGGCCGGCGTCAGGTCTGGGGCTGGCGCGTCTGCGCGCTGGGCTACGGCGGTGCTCACGCTAGGGCCTCCTCTTCATCGGGGGCTGGATTGTCGAAGGCGATGTAGTGCGGGACGTAGACCCGGTCGGGATTGCCCTCCGTGGTCACGTGCAGGCGCTCGACGCGGGTCCAGGGCTGGCCGGGGCCGAACTCGGCCATGCAGCGTCGGTACGTCGTCAGGGCGCTATGGAGCTTCCTGTGACCGAAGCGGTGCAGTTCGTCGCCGTAGTCCTCCCACCAGGGGAAGATCACCGGCGCCCGGCCGTTCACGTCGTCGGGCTTCTGATAGAAGATCCAGAAGTAGCCCCAGTGCGGGGCCTCGGTCGGGAACCGCTTCAGCCAGGCCGTCTCTTCGGGCGAGGCGCCGTGGACGTTGCCGGCCTTGATGAACTCGTAGGCCTTGCGGCGGGCGACGTGGTGATCCGCCATCTGGATGTCGAGGCCGCGGTCGTTGGCGACCTTGCCGGCTTCGAAGGACAGGGGGCGGCCCGACCAGTTGCCGAGTGACTTGAGGTCGCCGGTCGCCGTGGGCAATGTCTCGTCCAGCCGTCCGCGCCGCCTGATCCCGTCTTCCGTGGTCCACAGCACCGACATTTCGGCCAGGGGCAGATGGTCGGCGGAGAAGTGAAACAGCGGCCCGATCTCGCCGTGCGAATGGATCAGATCGGCCATCATCCTGATCTGCCAGTCCTCGGCGGCGCTGATCGCGTCCAAAGGCCCGCGCGCCTCTTCGAAATCGGCGATGATGTTGTCCCACACGGGGATTTCCGGGGCCTCGGCGCGGGCCTGGGCGCACAGCACCGGCTTGGTCCCCCGTGACGGCACGAGGCCGGCGTCGCGCAGGGCGTTGGTGATGTCCTCGATGGTGACGCAGAGACCCTTGAAGTCGGCCTTGTCTGGGGCGACGGCGAACCGGCTCTCATAGGCCGGGATGCCCTCCAGGACGGCGGCATGAAGCGCCTTGCCGAAATTCAGCGCCTCTTTGGGCTTCTCGACGCGGCGCGTGTTCAGGCGCGAGGACCACCACCAGCCCTCGCGCTGCTGGAACAGCTTGACCATGTCGGACGAGCCTAGGCGGGGCTGGGCGAAATAGACGTCCTCGTCCAGATGCAGATAGAGACCATCCGGCAGGATGTCGGCCGACGACGCCGGCACGATCCGAGGCGCGAAAGCGTTCATCTCGGCCCCCGATCCCGGCTGACCCGGTCCCAGATCACCGACAGCACGCCGAGAAGGCCCATGGCGAAGATCAGAAGCCCAGACACATCCCGGCGGACCAGGACAGCAAGGGCAAGGCCAAGGCAGAGAGCCAAGGCTATGTAGCCCTTGGGGGTGAGGAAGTTGGTGAGGCGCTTCATTGGGGCCTCCCAGCGAGGCCGCAGAAACCGCCACCGCCAGAGACCGCCACGCGGCCTCCGAGCCTCTGCTCAATGCGCCAGCCCGCGTCCTGCCAGGATTGCGCTTCCTGGTGCGCGTCGAGCGCGTGAACGACTTCCGGAGTTTGGCGCCACGCCATGCAGGCAGAGGCTATGCAGGGCCAGCGCGCCGAAACTTCAGCTGTGTACTCGGGATCAAGACCTTGAAGACTGATCTCCTGCGCCTCTGCGGCGCTGGCGTAAGGCACACGCCCCGCGAACGGCCCGCAGCACGCCTTCGTCTTGGCTTCTTCCTCAGTCATGAGCTTCTTCCCCCTTATGAGGAGCCAGAGGACGGCCGAAGCAGTTGGCCGCGATCTCAAGAATTCGAGCCATGCTCCGCACCTCGCCGTTGAAGTTGGTCATGGCGGTGCGGAGGTCTTGGCGGCACGCGATCAGGCGTAGAGCGCGCTCGATTTCTGCCGCGAAGTCGCGATCGACTGGCGGGAGTTCGCTCGACCATGAAGGCGCGCGTTCCATCTACCCCTCCTCTTTCCCGGTGTTGGCTAAGCGAAGGGCGGCGCGGGCTTCGTCCTTGATGGCCTTGATGCAGCGGAGGAAGTAGTCGGTGTCGTCTTCCTCGGCGTAGCGCATCAGGTTGAAGCGGCTGTCGTTGCTGTCGTCGGCGATCCGCTCCAGCGTCTCAGCCATCGACGGCGCGGCGGCGATCAGGTGGGCGTTAGCTTCCGCGTTCGGGCAACCATGCTCCATCGCACAGACGGGGTGGATGCGGCCCGGAGCGTCGCGGCAAACCAAGTAGTTCGTCTCGCCGAATCCGGTCACCAAAGAGAGCCACGGCCCCGGCGTATGGCCCGAAGCCTTCTCGCTGCGGCTCATGGCTGTTCACCGCGAGCTTGGGCGTTCCA
>CAZGOM010000360.1:0-3701 GCA_964527265.1 uncultured Phycisphaeraceae bacterium
TCCACTGGGACCAGTTGAGGCCGTTTTCGGTGTAGACGCACCCGGAATGGAAAGAGCGGCCTTGTTTGGAGGCGGCGTTTGTGAGGGTGAAGCCGGTGAGGATAAGGCGGTTGCCTGCGACGTAGAGGTGTGCATCGCGGGTGTCGGCGTTTCCCCGGGCGACGTGTGCGAGGTCGAAGGTTTTGCCGTGGTCGCGGCTGCGGAGGACGATGAGGCGCCCGCCGTCGTCAACGTGGGAGTCGCCTTGACGGAAGGCGATGTAAAGGGCGTTTTGGAAGTAGGCGGCGCCGGTGAAAGCGTTGTGGTTGGAATCGTGGGTGACGCGGCGGATGGACTCGATGGTGAGCATATGTAACCATTTCTATGGAAAGTTGTACGATATATTAACATTTTTAGAGCAAGTGGGAGAGGGGAAGAGAATATAGGGGCTGGAGGCTGAGGTCTGGGTCTGGTAAGAGGGGGAATAAAGAAGGTAGGCGACTCGTGGCCCCCCACGGCTGTGCTCAATGAAGTGTGTTCATAGAAATGACTGCGGGGAATGGACGAATTGCATCCTTTGAGTTCTTTGTTACAATCTTCCGTCTCTGCATATTTGGAGAAGGTCATGACTAAGAAGAAGAGCCACAAAGGCTTGCTTAAACGAATCCGGATCAGCTCACTTGGCAAGGTGCTTTTCAAGCGCCCCAACCGCAGCCACCTGCGTTCGGGCAAGTCTGCCAAGCGCTTGATGAACCTGCGTCGCCGTATGACGGCGAAGGCGGGGGATATGAACCGCCTCCAGCTTATCCTGGGCCGTCGGTTGAAGCCGGCTCACTATAAGAAGCCCCGCGCAGCGGTGGCTGTTGAAGCCAAGCCCTAAGGGTTGGCTGAACAGCAAGAGGCTGTTACACTGTTAGTTTCCCGGACGCCATGTTTGGCGTCCGGTTTTCATCACCCGCGGCTGGGGACCTCCAAGATCGGCATAGCCGACCCCCTGATCCGCCAATGCGAGGAATCGATCGATGACAAGGGCACGTAAAGGCGCAGCGTCACGCCAGGCTAAGGTTCGTTGGTTTCGCGAGGCACGCGGCAAGCGCGGCGCACGCAGCCGCTGCTGGCGCAAGGTTCGCGAGTCCGTCATTCGCGCGGACGTCTACAAGACCATTCACCGCCACCATGTGAAGCGGAACTTCCGCTCGCTGTGGATCACCCGTCTGACCGCTGCGGTTGCAACCCGCGGCATCAACTACAGCCGCCTCATCCACGGCTTGAAGCTTGCGGCGATCTCCGTCAACCGCAAGATGCTGAGCAACCTGGCGATTCAGGACCCCTCGGCGTTCGACCAGATCGTCGAACTGGCCAAGAAGGCCCTGACTGCCGCCGGCAAGGCCCCCAAGGCCGCTGCCGCAGCCTGAGGTTTTAGCTTCAGCTTTAAGATTGAATAAGAGCCGGGCGCATGACAACATGCGCCCGGTTTTTTTATCACCCTGGGTGTTGGGGTTTAGAGAGGTTGGGGTTGATCATTTACCACTAAGACACCAAGACACGAAGGTCAGATAAGGTGCGGATAAGAGGAGAGTGTTACAGTGGCGTCTGATTGCCGGATGCGCGCTGGCATCAGGGTCAAATGTTTTTACTGCGGGATGTGGACTTTAACCAAGGATTTTTTCATGCTGGGCATTGAATTACTTAAGAAGAAGTTTGAAGCGGGTTTGAGCTATGCCGATCTGGTGGCCAGCGGGGAGCGCGAAGGGCACCACACACAGTGGAATGAGCGGTATGGAAGGCTGACGCTGACGCCGGAGCAGGCGCAGTTGATTGGTGGATTTACGCGAGAGATCAATGTGCTTTGCGCTACGGGCACTTGGTGTGGGGATTGCGCGCTTCAGGGGGCGGCGCTGGCGCGGATTGCAGAGGCGAACCCGAAGATTCATTTGCGATTTTTGCCCAAGCGGGAAGAACATGCGGACCTGCTGGTGGCGGCGAAGATCAACGGGGGATTGCGGGTGCCGGTGACGTGGTTCATGGCGGAGGATTTCGAGTTTGTGTCGGTGTTTGGGGATCGGACGCTGAGCCGGTACCGGTCGATGGCACGCAAGGCGCTTGGGCCGGCGGCGAATGTGCTGGCGGCCGCGCCGGAGGACCCGGTGCGGGAAGTGTTGAATGAGATGCTGCCTGAGTTTGAGCGTGTGCATCTGTTGCTGCGTTTGAGCGCACGGTTGCGTGAGAAGCATCGCGATTAAGATATGACGTCATTGCCTGGTTCCTTGCCGTATAACCCGAAAAGTTGAGATTCACCCATGACCCGTCAAGCCGCTGTCGCTACGCCTGGTGCGCTTTTCCGTGAGGCCGTGAAAACCCAGAGGCCGCTGCAGATCGTTGGGACGATCAACGCGTACACGGCACGGATGGCGCAGAAGATCGGACACAAGGCGATCTATCTTTCGGGCGGGGGCGTGGCGGCGAATTCTCTGGGCATGCCGGACCTGGGGATCAGTTCGATGGAGGATGTGCTTATCGATATCCGGCGGATCACGGATGTGACGACGGTGCCGCTGCTGGTGGATATCGACACGGGGTGGGGCGGGGCGTTCAATATCGCACGCACCATTCGGTCGATGATCAAGGCGGGTGCGGCGGCGGTGCATATGGAGGACCAGGTGTCGGAGAAGCGGTGCGGACACCGGCCGGGGAAGGAAGTGGTGTCCAAGGAAGAGATGGTGGACCGCGTGAAGGCGGCCGTGGATGCCCGGAGCGATCAGAACTTTGTGATCATGGCGCGGACGGATGCGCTGGCAGTGGAGGGGATCGAGGCGGCGATTGAGCGTGCGCAGGCCTATGTGGAGGCCGGGGCGGACATGATTTTTCCGGAAGCGATGACGGACTTGGCGATGTATACGCGCTTTAAGGCTGCGGTGGAGGTGCCGATCCTGGCGAACATCACGGAGTTTGGGAAGACGCCGCTTTTTACGACTCCGGAACTGGGGGGAGCGGGCGTGGATATGGTGCTTTATTGCTGCTCGGCGTATCGGGCGATGAATGCCGCGGCACTGAAGGTTTATGAGACGATCCAGAAGGAAGGTTCGCAAAAGAGCGTTGTGCCGATCATGCAGACGCGTGCGGAACTGTACGACTTTTTGGATTACCACAGCTATGAGAACAAGCTGGATGAACTGTTTCGCGCCAAGAAATGACTTTCATGTTTTTTGAATCAGCCCAAGCAAGGAGACTGCAATGACCGAATCGACTTCCGTACCCCAAGGTGCGTTTAAACCGAAGAAATCCGTTGCTTTGTCCGGCGTTGTGGCCGGGAACACAGCGCTTTGCACAGTGGGCCGGAGCGGCAACGACCTGCACTATCGCGGGTATGACATTCTGGAGATTGCCGAGACGTGCGAGTTTGAGGAAATTGCTTATTTGCTGCTTTATGAAAAACTGCCCAGCAAAAGTGAGCTGGCGGCGTATAAGACGCGGCTCAAGGGAATGCGGGGATTGCCGGATGGGGTGAAAAAAGCGCTGGAGCAGGCACCGGCCACGGCGCATCCGATGGATGTGATGCGGCTGGGCGTGTCGGCGATGGCGACGATTTTGCCGGAAAGGCATGACCACAGCGTGGGCGCGGCGCGTGATGTGGCGGATCGACTGCTGGCGTCGCTCGGATCGATGCTGCTGTACTGGTATCACTTTGCAAAGAGCGGCAAGCGGATCGAGGTGGAGACGGG
>CAZGOM010000361.1:0-3673 GCA_964527265.1 uncultured Phycisphaeraceae bacterium
GCCCCACGCGCCCGCACCGCCCCTTCCTCTGATCCGCGCTCGCCTGCGACACCGGTTCAATCATCAACCTCTGCACCTTCGTGCGCGAGCTATACCGCCCGATCCGCGCCGTCCCCGGGTCAATCACATACTTGATCCCCGGCACCGTCAGCGACGTCTCCGCCACATTCGTCGCCAGCACCACCCGCGTACTCCGGTGCGGCGCAAACACCCGGTTCTGCTCCTCATTCGACAACCGTGAAAACAGCGGCAGCACTTCCACTTCCCCCTTCCATCCTCCTTCGTAATGCTTCCGCACCGCCTCCGCCGTCTCGCGTATCTCCCGTTCCCCCGACAAAAACACCAGCGTGTCTCCCTTTCCCTTCATCCGCCAAAGTTCATCCAGCGCATCTGTAATCGCCTGCTTCTGTGACCGGTCGTTGTGTTCCTGAATCTCACCCTGCCGCGGCCTGTACAGCAGTTCCACCGGATACGTCCGCCCCGAAACCTCTACGATCGGCGCATTTGAAAAATGATCGCTGAATCGCTTGGGATCGATCGTCGCGGACGTAATGATCACCTTCAAATCTTTACGCTTGGGCAAAATCTCCTTCAAATATCCCAGCAGAAAATCGATGTTCAACGACCGCTCATGCGCCTCATCGATGATGATCGTGTCGTAATGCTTCAGCAGCGGGTCAGACTGCGTCTCCGCCAGCAGGATGCCGTCGGTCATCAGCTTGATGCGCGTCCGATGCGTCACCTTGTCGCCAAAGCGCACCTTGTAACCCACACCCTGCCCCAGCTCCGCATGCAATTCCTCGGCAATGCGCGCCGCCACTGACCGCGCCGCGATCCTGCGCGGCTGCGTATGCCCGATCTGCCCGAATATCCCGCCCCCCAGTTCCAGACAGAACTTGGGTATCTGCGTCGTCTTCCCCGACCCCGTCTCCCCGCAGATCACCACCACCTGATTCTTCAGGATCGCTTCCTGAATCTCCTTTTTCTTCTGCACCACCGGCAGTGAATCGTCATACTCGATCCTCCCCGCCAGCGTCTTCCTTCTCAATTCCACCAGCCCCTGCGCCTTCACCGCCGCGTCAAACAGCGCGCGGCATGCCGCGTCCGCATCCTTCCCGTCACGCAACAGCGCATCCGCCGCCTTCAGCCGTGACCGCAGCCGATGCAAGTCATACGTGGGGCAGTCTTCAATGATGCGCGCAATCGGTTTAAGCCGCGGGTCCAAAACGTCATCCGTCCAAGGGGGAAAAGCCCGTCATTCTACCCATTCCGGGCAATCCGGAGCCGCTGATCGGATTCTGATCAAGCCGCCTTACGACTCTTTCAAACTAACTGCGATTCTTTTCCCCTCCGCTCTGGCCAGACCCCACCCCCTAGACCCCAGCTCCTTCCGTCACTTCCACCGCTTTAATGACAATCAATGTGATGTCATCCAGTTGATCTCCATCCCCACGAAACTTGTCCACCGCGTCGACAATCGCTTGATAAATCTCCTGCGCGGATTTGTGCCGGTTCCTGATGATCAAATCCCTCAACCGGTCTCGCCCGAACATCTCCTCATCCGGTGACCGCGCTTCCATGATCCCGTCAGTCCCGATCTGCAGCACGTCCCCCACCTTCAACTCAATCGTCCCCCCGTGCGCATACTCCTCTTCAAAAAGCACCCCCAGCGGCAGCCCCGTGCTCTCAAGCTGTTCCATTTCCCCCAGCGCGGCCCGATACCACAGTGCCGGCTCATGCCCCGCCGAGGCCCATGTCACATGCCGATGCGGGTTATGCACCCATGCGTAAAACAGCGTCAGAAAGCGCGATTCCCCCAGCATCGGCATCAGTTCGCGGTTCAGTTCGCCCAGAAACTGCGCCGGGTTCTGCCCGTAAAACCGTGCCGTCGTTCGCAGCATCGCCTGCGCCGAAGCCATCAGCAGCGCCGCCACGATCCCATGGCCCGAAATATCCCCCAGCGCCACCCCCATCTTGTCTTTCCCTAGCGGCAAAAAATCAAAATAATCCCCACCCATCGATTCGCAATACCGGCTCCCGCTGGCGATATCCAACCCTTCCATCTTCGGCGAACACTTCGGCAATAAGTGCTGTTGCACCTTCGCCGCCATCGCGATCGTCTGGCGCGTGCGCTGCGCCTCCTGCAATTTCTTATAACGATTGAGCCGCGTCGTCACCCGTGCGCGCGCGCTGATCTCATCCCAGTCGAACGGCTTCATGATGTACTCATCAGCCCCGGATTCAATCGCCCGCAGCTTCGCCTCCCGCTCATCGATCGCAGACAGCATCACAATCGGAATCTCCGACAACTGCGGGTCCTGCCGCATCAGCCGCGTCGTCTCGCAACCGTCGATCCCCGGCATATCCAGATCAATGAACACAAGGTCCGGCGGATCAGATTTGGCCAATGCCAGCCCCGTCTCGCCATCGGGTGCATGCAGCACGCGGTGTCCATCCGATTCCAGAAGTTCTCCCATGAGACTTCGAGAAAAGTGGTCATCATCGACCAGCAGAATCGTACTGCGTGCTTCCATGGTTCGACACTACTCCCGCGAGATCCAGCATTGATCCCCGTTGAACCATCTCTCGACTCTGACCCACCCGGGCAGACAGAAGTGAATGCTTTTGCTCTTCCGACACTCGGGTCCAACACTGACATGCGCTCCAGACCGGATTCACTATAAAGTCAAAATCTGAAATATCAACGTAACCCAGCCAAAACATTACTCACGATTAAGCCCCAACCATCAAAAAATCTTCACCAGGGACCATTTCCACCCAGCTTTCATTACGATAGAACGCTCAATGCCCACCCAGCCAGAGCCAACCAGCAGTAAATTTCGCTTTTCCAGCTACCTCAAGGAATTCCGCGAACGCCTTAAAAAAGGTGATATGTCCAGCGGCAAAAGCTCCGCCGCAAAGGACGCCATCTATAAAGACACCACCCGCTCCGGCGGCAAGCACCAGACCGCACGCCCCTTCTTCACCCTCTTCTTCGCCTTCATCCAGATCCTCCGCAAGTGGTGGGTCATCATTGCATTCGCATTGTTGACACTCTCCGCCTCTACGCTCATGGGCCTCCTCCCCGTCTACGGCACGAAAATCATCATCGACTCCGTTCTGGGCAGCAAACCCCTCGTCCTCCCCTGGGATGCCGTTCACGTCACCATGCCCGAAAACAAACGCACAGGCCTCCTCTTTGTCTGCCTCGGCATGATCGGAGTCGCCGCCGCCTCCGTCACCGTCGGCATGTGGGGACGCTGGCAGATGACGCGCATCGGCCAGCTCCTCCGCGCACGCCTCCGCAAACGCGTCTTCGACCACGTCATGCGCCTCCCCCTCCATCGCGTCTACGACCTTAAATCCGGCGGCGCCGTCAGCATGCTCCGCGAAGACGCCGGCGGCGTCGGCGAACTCGTCTTCGGCATGCTCTATAACCCCTGGCAGGCCATCGTCCAGCTCCTGGGCATCCTCTTCATCCTCGCCTGGACCGACTGGCGCATGTTCCTCGCCTCCATGATCTTCATCCCCTTCGTCTACTTCACCCACCGCACCTGGATCTCCAAGATCCGCCCCCTCTTCAACGACATCCGCTCCACCCGCCAGGGCATCGACGCACACGCCACTGAAACCTTCGGCGGCATGCGCGTCGTCCGCGGCTTCTCCCGCCAGC
>CAZGOM010000362.1:0-3670 GCA_964527265.1 uncultured Phycisphaeraceae bacterium
AAATTCAAGGTTTCCGACAAAATCGGCCGCGCCTGGCAGCTCATCCCCGAAGGCAAAATCCACCAGATCGAGCTGGAATTCTCCCCCCGCGTCGCCACCAATGTCATGGAAGTCCGCTGGCACCCCAGCCAGCACAACCACCTCCAACCCGACGGCGCGCTCCGCGTCACCTTTGAAGTCGACGGCCTGGGGGAAATCGCATGGTGGATCTGCGGCTACGCCCACCAAGTCCGCGTCATCCATCCCCCCGAACTGCGCGCCCGCGTCAGCGACATGCTCAAACAAGCCCTCAAGCACTACGCCGCCGACGCGCTAACCGCGCACCCACCCACACATACCGACGACCTTTCCGAACCCGGCCCCTCCTTCGACTCCCCCCAAGGCTGATTCCTTTTTTTCCTTCTACTCACTATTTTCTACTATCGGTGCTGCCTTCGGCACTCCCCCGATATCCCACGCCCCGCATTCATGCGACAACCCACGCATGGAGCAACCTCAGTCACGCATCAAAATCTCCTTCGCGCTCGACGAAACCAGGATGCTCATCCTCGGCGCTGAAGTCATTCTCGGCTTTCAATACCAATCCATCCTCCAGGATCATTTCCTTGAGCTGCCTAAATGGAACCAGTACCTCCAGCTCACCGCACTCCTCCTGATGATCTTCACTCTCACCATGCTGATCGCTCCCAGCATGCATCACCAGATCACCTTCGACGGCAAACGCCGTAAAACCGTCGTCTCCTACATCAACTTCTGCATCCAATGCGCCCTCCTCCCCTTCATCCTCAGCCTCGGCATTGAAATCTTCCGCGCCGCCAACAGCTTCACGCCCCCCGCCTTCGCCGCCATCCCCGCCGCCATCATCGTCCTCCTCGCCGCAATCATGTGGTACGTCGTCCCTTGGGTATCACGCCCTGCCCGCTCAACCCTCTCCCCCACGCCGGAGGCCTCTGCCATGGCCATTCCCACTGTCGAGCCCACACCCGACCCTCCGGCCCCCGAAGGCCCCGAACATGAACACACACCCATGGAGGCCCGCCTCAAATACGTTATGACAGAGGCCCGCGTCGTCCTCCCCGGCGCGCAGGCCCTTCTGGGCTTTCAATTTGTGGGCTTCTTCATGGACTCCTTCCAAACCCTTCCCCCAGCCTCCCAGTGGATCCACCTCGCCAGCCTGCTCTCCATCGGCGTCTGCATCATCATGCTCATCTCCCCCGCCGCCTTCCACCGCATTGCCGAGCGCGGTCAAATCACCCAGCGCGCCTACCGCTTCGCAAACAACATGGTCATCCTCGCCGGCATACCCCTCTCCCTGGGCCTCGCCGGCGACCTCTACATCGTCTCCCTACGCACCACCGACTCTCAGCCCATCGCCTTCACCTGTCTCATCACCACCCTCCTCCTCACCTCTATCCTCTGGTACATCCACCCCTGGTACCAGAAACAAGCCAATGGCAACTGACTCTGGCCCCTTCTGCTTCCAAACCGTGTCCGTCGACCATCCCACTCTTTCTCTGTACCTTATCCCTTATCAACTATCCCTTTTACCTTTCCCAATCCCATGCCCACCCCCACCCCAGACACCCAAACCCCCTCCGAACCCACCCCGCAAAAAGAATGCCGCATCATCTGCCCCATCTGCCAGGGCCACGGCATTGAACGCAAACAAAAATGGCACTGTGCCAAATGTGGTCAACTCCTCCAAACCTGCTGCGACTAACCCACACTCTCCCCCCATACCACTGCCGTCTGCGCCAGTGTCTTAATCGGCAGTAAACCTCATCTTTCATTCCACTCACCCACGCTTTCCCGATCTCATTTCTCCCATCGCTTTTGCCTTTCCACATTCCACGCCTAAGATCATCCGCCTGCCAGATGCCTTGATTCTCTTTTTTTCGGGTGGTCAACATGTTCGCTTCGCATCTTCCCTTTTTCACGTCCCCCTATTTCTCTGCCGCAAACGCTCCAGCATTCGCCTTTTACACCATCAACATCCTCATCCCCTTCCTCCTCATCCTTGCCGCCGCATTCATCCTCGCCAATGAACTGCGAAAATACCGCCGCCGCGCCGAGCACCCCCCCAAAGCCCGCCGCCTTCCCCCATCCTGCATGGTCGCCCTCGCACTTCTCCTACTCGCCTTCCCCATGCTCGGCATCTTCTTTATCGCAGGCCGCGCACTTACCACTCCCGCTATCTCCCCTGATGACACCAACCGTCCCTCCGAATGGCGCGGCACCACGCTCCTTAAATTCGGCCGCTCCCTGGCCATTACCCCCGACATCTCATATTCCGAGCGTCAACCCAACCTCGCCATCAATGCCCTTTCCCGCCCGCAGTTGGAAAACCTCGCACGCTGCCTCGCATGGATCAATTCCACCACCCCTCCAAACCTCGCCCGCCTCAACAGAAAAGAAATCACCGAATACTGCAATCGCCCTGAGCAAACCACCTTCACTGGTGCTGTTCTCACGGAACTCACCACTCTCTTTTTTGCTCCCCGAGCCCATCTGGCTCGTCTTGGCCCTGGATATGTCACCTCAGTCATCATGTTCGGCAACCATCAAAGTGAGGTGCCTTTTAAGCTTCCCCTCGGTGTCCGCTCAGCCCAACATCTCAGCATCGACTACCTCGGCAAGCACACGCCCCAAATGGAAGCAGAACTGCAATCCATCCTCGACTGGACCCTCACACTCGACCATCCGCCGGCAGTTTCGGTCAGCATCCTCGACCTCACACCCAATATCATTCAAACCATCGGCGGCTTTGAAAATCTCACCAGTCTGATCACTGGCAATACAACCTCCGAACCCGTCTCCTTCTCCCCCCTGTCACAATGTGGGGAGCTTGAAAGGCTGAGTATCGGCAGCGAGCCGACCATGAAGGGGATATACCCTTCAATCCCCGTGTTTCCCCGCCTTCGTTCTCTGGATTTCTTCAACCTCGGCGACACCACCGACGACCAGCTTCCCCCCTGCGCTTTCACCGCGCAAAAAATCATCCTCATTAACGGTCCCAAACTCACCGGCAAATTCCTGGACCGCCTGGCCGCAAATCCCAACCTCGAAAAACTCAACCTGGCAAACGTCTCTCTGCATGAGGCCTCACCCACCTCCCTCCCTATCGAATACACATTCTCCCGCGCTCCAATCCCCATGGAGTCCCTTGAAGACCTCGCCCGGCAAGGCAACGTCATCTCATTAACATGCAACAACACGCCACTCACCCTCGAAATCGCTTCCCGACTCTGCAAGTTCCCCAAGCTCACGAAAATCAGCTTCAAAGACCCTGCGCCCGAAGCCATTGCCCTGTTGGCCGAAAAATCAAAAATCACCGCCCTCACCTTCTGCACCGCAAAACCCACCGCACTCCAGCCACATGTCGACAACGCAAGGGCCGCCAACAAAAACCTCACCATCACCCTTGTAGCCCCATACCCTTGATCCGCCGCGCACATCCTTGAACTCAGGCTTGAACAAACCTCGCTTCACCCGGCCACATCACACGCTCCCTAAAACATTTATCTAACATCCATTGCCACAAACCCAATACGGCTTATATTGGGGACCTGATTGTTGCGGCCGGAAAGCATCTCAGCATCAGGGGGCGGTCGTTTGGGTGGGTTCTAACCATGCGTTTGAGGAGCGGCCATTGATAGCTCGACTGACAGCG
>CAZGOM010000363.1:0-3596 GCA_964527265.1 uncultured Phycisphaeraceae bacterium
CCGGATGCGATTTCGCAAGATGCGAGCGTGTCTGAGATGGTGGCGCTGATGCAGTCCAAGAGCCTGCGGTACATCTGCGTGACCGACGGCAATGGACGGGTGATGGGCATCACCGGACAGAAAGGTCTGATGCGTTACATTTCCGAATATTTCCCACGGATCGTCATGGTCCAGCGGATGCGTCCGCTGGTGGGCATGGACCAACCGGAAGGAGCTTGACCATGAGTAGCATGCGCCCCAAACGTTCGTCGGACCTTGTATCCCAAACGGATGAATTCAAGGATCCACTTAAGAACTACGACAAGCGTGAATACAGCGATGATCTGGAGAAGTCGCTGGCGGAAGACCCGGTGACAGCGGTGCAGTACCGTCCGTTCAAGGGATTTACGCCCGAGACGCCGATGGGCCAGGTGGCGCAGGAGATGAACAAATCGAACATCTCCTGTGTGATGATCATCGACCGGGATGAACGCCTGCTGGGCGTGTTCTCGGATCGTGATCTGCTTGAGAAGATCGGCGAGAACTACGAGCGCCTGGCATCGCGCCCGGTAAGCCAGTTCATGACCGGCGACCCGTTGTATGTGTATGAGACCGACCCGGTGGCGAAGGCGATCAACCTGATGTCGACGGGTGGTTTCCGGCATATTCCAATTTTGGATATGAATGACAAGGTGGCTGGGATTATCGGGCCTCGGCGGATGATGAGCTACTTGCAGGCGTTCATGCCGCATTGAGGCGATTGTGAGTGTCTGATATTTTAGACAAGACTCCAGGAAGACCACGGCTTTAGGGCCGTGGTCTTCGGCTTTTTATGAACTGCTTGTGTTATGCCTGACCTGGCCCCCGCTATTTGGAGGCGTTTACAATGGGTTTATGAAGCCGATCTATAAATGGTTGATTGCCATCGCGCTGGTTACGTGCGCGCTGCTGGTGTTGTGTTGCGGCGGCCTGATCTGGGGGGGTATGAAGGCATTTGAAAATGCGGTTTATCCCAAGGCGCCGCCGATGCCGGCGGTCGTAGGGCCGCAGATGCCGGCGCTGCTTGGGAAGCTGGAATCGGCGATGGCGAAAAATGCACCCAAGACGCTGGCGGCGTTGGGGCCGGGGCTTTCGACGGGGGAGATTGCAGCACTGGAGAAGAAGTATGGCGTGGTGCTGACACCGGAACTGAGGCAGCTTTACTTGTGGCGTAACGGGGCGGTGGACAAGGAGCAGGGGGCTTCGCTTGTGCCTTACTACGAATTTCTTTCATTGGAAGAAACGCTGGCAGCGCACCAGGAGATGGCGAAGATCGCAGGAGAGATGTTCATCACCCGGTATCAGAAATCATGGGTGTGCATCGTGGGAAGCGATGAGGGCGGGGGATATTTTTACGACCCGGCAAGGAGCGAAGCCGAGGGTTCTTTTTTTGCCGGGGCGCGGGATGATGGAGTGTTTATGTTTTTTCCGAGTGTGCGGAATTTCATCGCGGGAGTGGTGGAGTGTTATGAGACGGGAGCGTTTGTAGAAGGGGAAGAGGATGAGGGGTTGGAGGAAGATTCGGATAAGGCGGAGCAGGTTTGGAAGAAGTATGGGGAAGAGGTGATGTAGAAGATCGTCCAGGGTCCTGCGTCCTGGGTCCAGCGTCTAAGAGCCAGAAGCTGCAGAAGTTTAAGAGAGGTGTGGGCCAGCGTGGGGGCGTGGTGTTTGATATAGTGCGCGGTTCCCCCCTGGCGGGCTTGGTGAGTCCGCGGGCGGTGTTGTGTTTGGGGTTTTGTTCTCAATTGAAGAGTTTGTATGCCGCTGATAGAAGCCCAGAATCTGGTCAAGCGTTTTTATGTCGCCCAACGGAAGTCGGGGGTAGTGGGGGCGTTTACTGGCTTGTTTAAACGGGAATATAAGACGGTGAATGCGCTGGAGGGGGTGAGTTTTTCGATTGAACCTGGGGAACTGGTGGCGTACATCGGGCCTAACGGAGCGGGTAAGTCGACGACGGTGAAGATCTTGAGCGGGATATTGGTGCCGGATTCTGGGGAATGCCGCGTGGGGGGAAGGGTGCCGTGGAAGGAGCGGGTGGCGCATGTGGGGCGCATCGGTGTGGTGTTCGGGCAGCGGACGCAGCTTTGGTGGGACCTGCCGGTGATCGAGTCGTTTGAGATGATCCGGGATATTTATGGGGTGAAGGCGGGGGACTATGCCAAGCGGTCGAAGGAGTTGATAGAGCTTTTGGATCTGGGGCCGATTCTGCAGACACCGGCGCGGCAACTGAGCCTGGGGCAGCGGATGCGGTGCGACTTGGCGGCGTCGTTGTTTCATGCGCCGGAACTGCTGTTTCTGGATGAGCCGACGATCGGGCTGGATGCGGTTTCGAAACTGGCGGTGCGGGGTTTTGTGAAGCGGTTGAACCAGGAGCGTGGGGTGACGGTGATCCTGACGACGCATGATATGGATGACATTGAAGCGTTGTGTAGGCGCGTGATCGTGATTGCCGAGGGGCGGATTTTGTCGGACGGGCCGCTGGAGGCGCTGCGGGCGAAAGTGTCTCGGGAGCGGCGGCTGATCATTGATCTGGCGGAGACCGGCTTTGAGGGAGAGATGGGAGATGAAGAGGCGGTGGTGGTCAAACGTGAGGGGCTGCGGTACGAACTGGCATTTGACCCGACGCGAACGAGCGCGGCGGCGCTGATCGGGCGGCTGGCGGCGAGGTATCCGGTGAAGGATTTGTTTGTGGAGGACCCGGCGATCGAGGAGATCATCGCGAAACTTTATGGGGAGGTGAAGCGATGAGACGCGCGGCAATAGATACTGGATTTGCGGAGAAGGCGCGGGGGTATGCGGCGGTGCTGCGGGCGCGTTTTTCGATGCTGATGCAGTATCGCGCGGCGGCGCTGGCGGGGCTGGGGACGCAGGTGTTCTGGGGGATGATTTTCATGATGGTGTATGAGGCGTTTTATGCTTCCAGCACGGCAGCCAAGCCGATGGGGATGGAGGCGCTGATTGCGTACATCTGGTTGAATCAGGCGTTTCTGGGGATGCTGCCGTGGAATGTGGACAAGGAGATTATGGCGATGGTGAGGACGGGGTCGGTCGCCAATGAGTTATTAAAGCCGCTGGATTTGTACAACTTGTGGTTTGTGCGGGCGCTGGCGTGGCGGACGGCGCCGACGCTGCTGAGATCCGTGCCGATGCTGGTGATTGCGTGGCTGTTTCTGGGATTGAAGTTGCCGCCGAGCGTGAGCAGCGGGGTGATGTTTGCGTTGACGATGGCGGGGGCGCTGATCTTGTGCTGCGCGATGACGATGCTGCTGAATATTTCACTGTTGTGGACATTGTCTAACCAAGGGCTGACGCGTGTGGCGGCGGCGGTGATCACGCTGTTTTCAGGGAGCCTGGTGCCGCTGGTGATGTTGCCGGACTGGGCGCAGTCGTGGCTGCTGGCGATGCCTTTCGCGCCAATGAGGGACCAGCCGTTTCGGGTCTATTCGGGGCATATTCCGGTTGAGCAGGCATGGGGAGTGGTGTGTCTTCAGGTGGGATGGGCGGTGCTGCTGGTGTTGTTTGGGCGTTGGGTTTTGGGGAAAGGGATGAGGAGGCTGGTGGTGCAGGGGGGGTGAAGA
>CAZGOM010000364.1:0-3548 GCA_964527265.1 uncultured Phycisphaeraceae bacterium
TATCGGCTCTTTGGGCTATCACACTTTGATTCTTTCTAGCGTTGTAGTACTAACAAGGGCGGGGGTAAAAATAAGTTTGACAAAGCATGGCGTTAAACTAGCCTAGGGTTACCCATTTCGCCGGAGGATTGAGCTATGCGGATTTACTCTAAGGGTTTTACGCTGATCGAACTGCTGGTGGTGATCACGATTGTGGCGGTGCTGATGTCGCTTTTGGTGCCGGCGCTGGGCAAGTCACGTGAGACGGCGCAGGCGGTGCTGTGCAAGAGCAACATGCGGCAGGTGCATATTGCGATCACGATGTACAACTCGGATAACCTGACGCAGCCGTGCTATGTGGTGCCCAACACGGCGACGTCGACGGATGCGAGGTGGATGGGCTTGATTGCGCCGTACCTGGGGTTGATGCCGGAGCAATCTGCGTGGCAGGGGAATTATTACCACGTATCAGCGCCGGGACCGACGGACTGCGTGTGGCGGCGAGCGCCGTTCACGTGCCCGAGCAATGCGGCGCCGGCGACGAATTTTCTGTGGGATCCGTCGGGGTCGAATTATTGGGTGAGCTACAGCGCGAATGCGGGGGTGTCGTGGCAGCTTTATAACGAAACGGGGAAGTGGTACTCGGCCTGGCCGCAGAGGCCGGGGTATTACGGGAATGTGGAGTCGTTTGAGAGGGCATCGATCCCGAATCCGACGGCGTATGCGATGCTGTTTGAGGCGTGTTATGCGGGCCGCGGGGCGGACAGCAACCCGGGATTCTGGGTGACGGGAATGCTGGGGCGGTTGCCGAACTACAAGCTGCATCGGGAGCGGAACAACTACATCACGATCAGCGGTGTGGTGGGGGATTTGAACACGGAGTTTGACCCGGTGAATTTCATGTATGCGTATAACTCGCCGATGTATTGATGCGTGGGGGGCATTTTTTGAGGACGAGGCCGACAGAGAGTTATCAACCTAGGTTTTGATGTTCTCGCGTGCTGGCTTTTGTTTTGAGTATTTTACGGTTATTCGAGAGTGCATGAGGGAACAATCCCTGTGCTGATGTTGTCTGTTTAGTGGGATTGATATTGCTGAAAAAGTCTACGTTTAGATGGTTCTAAGCAGAAATCGGGAGCGCATATGTTCAAACGTGAAATGCGAGCGGGCGGGTTTTTGGTGCGGTGCGGATGGGGCGGGGCGCTGGTGTTTGTTTTTCTGGCGGTATTTGCGGCACGGGTTGAAGGAGCGGGGAAGGAGACGCTTAAGAAGGTGAGTTTGCGTGTGAAGGTGGTATCGGTTGAGCCGCAGCAGCCGGTGGCGCTGGTGATGCAGTGGGGCGGGCGTGGGCTTGGGGGAGAGGTGTCGACAGTGGCGATGCAACTGATGGAGCCGGCGAAGGCGAAGCTGATGGGGGACACGGGCGGTGGTAAGGGTGATGATTTTGATATTCCGCATGAGTTGGGATCTGACCCGGCGGCTTCGCAGACGGTGAAGGATGCGGCGGGGCGAGTGTATTTGAAGCCGGGGGTTTGGAGCCGCGCGAATGCGATGTCGAGCTTTACGACGGGATTTCTGGAGTGTTTTGCGGATGGGAAAGAGAAGCCGGTACAGAAGATGCGGCTTGCGTTTGAGTTCAGCATTGATGGGAAGGTGGTGCGGACGTTTGAGGAGAAGGCTGATGCGGGGAATCGGGTGACGATGGTGATAGGGGGTGGGGACCCGGCATTGCCGGCGTGGGCGGAGGGGACGATGGGGATTTCGCAGTATGCGGAGGAGCGGGCGAAGAAACTGGAGGCTTTGCCGTGGGCGGGATTTGCGATTCCGAAGCTGGTGACGGTGCTGACGGATTGTGGGGGGTATCAGAATCGGCATACGAATACGGACATTTTGAAGGCGGAGGCGCGGGTGCTGAGCCAGATCGGGGTGAATTCACTGCGGGCGGGCTGGGACATCATGCCGGAGTATATGAAGGAGATCCCGGCGTCGAGGGATCGGTTTGGCAGGGCGGTGGAGACGCATTCGGGGGGAAATCCGATCATTGGCATTGATGTGGACAGGAAGACGGGGAAGCCGCGGTCGGTGCCGCCGGGAGGCGGGTGCCCGTGGATGCCGGGGATGGAAGAGCGGGCGAAGATTGTGGCGGCGGAGTCTGTGAAGAAGATGGCGGGATTCACGGAGCAGCAGGAGGTGTGGGGGCTGACGATTGATGAGATCGGTTCCGTATTCAACGGAGCGCCGGAGGGGAAGGCGCATATGTCTGCATGCCCGGACTGCCAGAAGGCGTTTAAGGAGTGGATCAAGAGCAAGGGGTTTAAGCCTGCGGATTTTGACTGCGCTTCCTGGGATGACGTGAAGAACATTGCGTATCCCAATGCGCGGACATGGGCGGAGACGGATGCGGAGGAGAAGCGGATTACGCGGGAAAAACTGGAGGCCCTGCCGGGGGTGAAAGACAATAACCCGATGGTGTCGTTGAAGCGTGGGGAGGATTTGCAGCAGGCGACGCCGGTGGCAAAAGAGGGGAAGGGGAAGGTTGTTGCAGCAACGGGAGGAAAGGGGGCGGGCAAGGGGGGCGCGGCAGGAGCAGAGGTTGATCTGGAGGACAATGAGGCGGAGAAAGCCGTGGATGCGTCGCATGAGAAGGGGGCGGAAACGGCTCCGATGACGCCAGGCAAGAGGCGGCTGCTGTATTGGTCGCACCAGTTCAACAACTACACGACGGGGCACACGTTCGCGGCGCTGAGGATGGCGGCGGAGGCGAACAACAAGGCGAAGCAGGAGGCGTTGGACAAAGGGGACACGACCAGCGAGGCGGCGAAAAAGCCATTCATTTATACGTTTGCGCTGAGGGGGAATACCTTTTTGATGGGGGACGCGACGCTGGATTTCTTTGATTTTTATCGCGAGGCCGACAACGCGATGGTTTATGAGACATCCAACCGGGATGCGCGGGTGTGGCAGTGGGACAGCTATCTGTGCGATGTGGGGCGGTCACTGCAGGTGAACATGGGGAAGAAGTTCGGGGTGTATGTGAAGCCTCACCGGGGGGCACCGGTGCAGCGGGTGCTGGCGGCGGTTTCACGCGGGGCGACGCTGGTGTTTTTGTACACGTATGGCCCGGACTACAGCAAGGGAGACAGCTTTTCGACGAGTGAGTATCACCTGACGAATACGAGCAAGGCGGTGCATCTGATCGGAAAGGCGGAGGAGTTGATCGTGGGGGCGAAGTTCTTGAAAGCGCCTGAGGTGGCGGTGGTGAGGAATTCAACGCCGAACTCGGCGGAGTGGGAGGATGGGAAATGGGTTTACAGTGCATTGCAGCACAGCCATGTGCCGGTGGACGCGCTGGACCAGATGATGCTGACGACGAATGATTTGTCGAGATACAAGGTGATTTATGTGACGGGGGGGATGGTTTCGCGCGATGCCGCGCTGGCGCTGAAGAAGTATGTGGAGCAGGGGGGCGTGTTGTATACGGGGGCGGGCGGGCTGGCTTATGACGAGGCGGGCGAGCCGATTGCGGAGATGGAGGCGCTGCTGGGTGTGCAGGGGCGGACGCCGGCCAA
>CAZGOM010000365.1:0-3544 GCA_964527265.1 uncultured Phycisphaeraceae bacterium
AGGACGGCCGCATCCGCATGCGCATCGACGACCGCATGGTCGACTTCCGCTTCTCTGTCTGCCCCTACTACCATGGCGAAGGCATCGTCATGCGTATTCTTCGTCCCGACGCGGTGCGTCTGGGCCTGGAAAACCTCGGCTTTCGCCCCGACACCCTTGAAGTCTTCAACAAAGTCATCAAGCGCCCCAACGGCATCTTCCTAGTCACCGGTCCCACCGGCTCGGGCAAAACCACCACCCTCTACTCCGCCCTCAACCTCCTCAACCGTCCCGACAAAAAGATCATCACCGCCGAAGATCCCGTTGAATTCAACTTCAAGGGCATCAATCAGGTCCAGATCAACGAACACATCGGCCTCAAGTTCCAGCTCGTCTTGAAAGCCATGCTCCGTCAGGCGCCCAACATCGTCCTCGTCGGTGAAATCCGCGATAAGGAAGTCGCCGACGTCGCCGTCCAGGCCGCCCTCACCGGTCACTTGGTGTTCTCCACCCTCCACACCAACGACGCTCCCTCCGCATGCACTCGCCTTATCGACATGGGCGTCAAGCCCTTCCTCGTCGCTTCCTCCATCCAGGCCGTCCTTGCCCAGCGACTCGTGCGCATCCTCTGCCCCGACTGCAAAAAGCCCGACACCAACCCCAACCGCCGCCTCCTGAAACTCTGCGGCTTTACCGACGATGAACTCCGCGGCCGCACCCTTTACATGCCCGTCGGCTGCCCCAAGTGCGGCAACGCCGGCTACAAGGGCCGCCGTGGCATCTATGAGATGATGATGATGAACACCGAGATCCGAGATCTCGCTTTCAAACGCGCTCCTCTCAACCATCTTCAGGCCGCTGCCGTCCGCAACGGCATGCGCACCCTCCTTGGGGACGGTAAACTCAAGATCTTGGACGGCGGCACCACCGCCGACGAAGTTTCCAAGATCGCTCAGCAGTCGGGCATTGTTGAAGAAGAAGAAGCCTGAACCCGTCCGTCTGCTTTGCCTTTTCGCGTCCGCCCCTTCCATTGCATTCAAATCGGAGTGACTGATGTCCGCAATTCAAATCGACCGTCTTCTCGACGTGACCATCCGCCAAGGCGGCTCCGACCTTCACCTGACCGTCGGCAAGCCCCCCACTCTGCGCCTAAAAGGCCGCCTCGTCGAACTCAAGACCCGCGCCCTGGAACCCCAGGACACTGTCGCCCTCATGAAGTCCATCGCCCCTGAGCGCGCCGAAATCGAACTCCAGGAAAAAGGCGGCTCCGACTTCGCCTTCGCCTACGGCACCGAAGCCCGCTTCCGCGTCTCCATCTTCAAGCAAAAAGGAACCGTCGCACTCGTCTTGCGACGCATCCCCAGCAAGCTCCTCACCTTCGAACAAATCGGTCTCCCGCAGATGTGCCGCGATCTCATCCGCCGGCCGCGTGGTTTGTTTCTCGTCACCGGTCCCACCGGTTCAGGGAAAACCACCACCCTCGCCTCCATGATCAACGAGACGCGCATCAACCTCGATAAGCACGTCATTACCATCGAAGACCCCATCGAGTACTACTTCCCCCACGACCGCTCCATCATCAACCAGCGCGAAGTCCACGTCGACGTCCCCGGCTTCTCCGAAGCCATCCGCCGCGCCCTGCGCCAGAACCCCGACACCATCCTCGTCGGCGAAATGCGCGACCTTGAAACCATCGAAGCCGCCGTCTCCGCCGCCGAAACCGGCCACCTTGTCTACGGCACGCTCCACACCACCGGCGCATCCGGCACCATCAACCGCCTCACCGACGCCTTCCCCAACCAGCAGCAGGCTCAGATCCGCGCTCAGCTCTCCACAAGCTTGCTCGCCGTCATCAGCCAGCAGCTCATGCCCAAGGCCGACGGCACAGGCGTCGTCGCCGCGTACGAGTTCATGGTCGTCACCCCCGCCATCGCCAACATGATCCGCGAGAACAAAACCTACCGCATCGACTCCGCCATCCAGACGGGTAAAAAGTTCGGCATGCAGCTTCTCGATGACCACCTCTGGGAGCTCTATTCCAAAGGCATCATCAACGCCACTGACATGGTCGATAAGTGCCGTAATCCCGAAAACGTCGTCGAACGCCTTCACAACGCCGGCGTCACCGTCGGCCGCCCTGAGCTCGACGGCGCTGACGAAGCCAACGCTGCCGAAGCTAAGAAATAACGCCCATCCCAAATTGAATACCACCCGCAAAACCCTCCTGCCGGAGGGTTTTTGCTTTTTATGTAGCTGCTTATAACCTCTTCTTCTTGAACTCTGAACTCTGAACCCTGGACCCTGGACCCTGGACCCTGGACTCAGAAGCGTCCTCGCACCACCTCACTTCCCCAACACTCTTCCCACCGTTTCCTTTAACTGCCCCGCCGGAATATTCTTCACCAGCACCTTCCCGTCCGGCCCGATCAGCCACACCGACGGAATCCCTTTGATCCCAAACGCCCCAGGCACCGGTGATGACTGCCAGGACCCCAAAAACCCCTGCGGCCATAACATCTCCTGCTTCTTCACAAACGCCTTTGCCGTCTCCGCCTTCTCGTCCAGGCTTAAACTCACCATCGCAAACTTGTCATTCCCCCCATAAGCCCCAAACACCGCCTTCAACTCCGGCACTTCCTTCACACAGGGACCACACCACGTCGCCCAGAACACCACCAGCGTCGTCTTCCCCCCAAACTGCTCCAGGCTCAATTTCTCACCGTCCAGTGTGCTCACATTCACCACCGGCACCAGGTCGCCCACCTTCAGTTGCTTCTCCAGCTTCATGGAAATAGGAGGCAACTCCACCGCCTCCTGCTTCTCCCCGGCTTTCAGCTCCGCCACCACCACCGTCGTCGCTCCGTATCCAAGCGATTCCCCGATGAAGCACCCTTCCCCGGCCTGCTCCATCGACAGCGACAAATCGTAGGTCCCCGGCTGCACATCATCGATCCGAAACGTCCCGTCATGCTCCACGCGCACTGGATAGTTCTTGCGATCCTGCTGCCGCTTCTGCATCGCCTCCACATGCGCCTTCCCCTCCGGCGTCTGGAAGAATTTCACCTGATAGTCCCTCTGCTCCTGCGCCGTCATCTCGTTGAATCCCTCCGGCCTCGGGAAATCAAACGACACTTTCTCCATCATCCGCGACATCCCAAATGCCACCAGTCCCAACGCCTTGATTTCCGGCGTCATCTCCACCCGCCCCACCACCGCACGTCCAGACCCGCCGATCTTCACCCGCGTCGTCTGCCCCGCCTCCGGCGTGATCTTCACCATGTGCGTGGTCGTCGTCGTATTGGGCCCCACATTGACTTGCCGCCCGATTCCGATCATCTCCGCCGGCACGCGCGTCATCGCAAACCGGCCCTGCTCATCCGTCGTCGCCCAGATCATATGGAATATGTGCCCCCGCTTGGCCTCATATCCCCGCAGCAGATTCCCCGTCGCAGTCTGCTTCACCGCAGGCTTGTCTCCGATGAACATCTCCCCCTCCACCCGCGCCCACGGCTTAAGCTTGATCTCCCCGGATTTCGCCAGTTCCTCTTCCATACACTCCGCATAT
>CAZGOM010000366.1:0-3542 GCA_964527265.1 uncultured Phycisphaeraceae bacterium
TGCGTATGCCGCAGCACCGGCGCATTAAACACCGGCCCCACGTAATACTTCCGCTCCTCATTGTTCCCCCCTTCAATCGCCCGATCGGTGATATCCCTCAGCGCCTGCACCTCCCCCGCCGTCAGCACCCCTTTCACCACCGACACCCCCTCCCGATAAAACACTTCCAGCGCCTGCGCCAAAGCCGCATCACTGAGCTTTTCACCCGCCAGAATCGCCGAAGTCCTGCCTGCTGCCGGAGTTGTCGTCGCCGTTGTCATAAATAAGCCTTTGAGTAAGGATCAAAATCTGATACAACCACCCTACCCTCGGTTAACCCGATAATATTCCGATTATCACGCTCTTTCATCCGACTTTCCGACTTCTCTTAACTCCGCCCCCTATTCACTACTCCTCTTCGACACGGGACTCGCGACCTAGGACTCGGGACTTCTTCACATGCCCAAACCCACCCTCACCGCCCCCCTCATGAACATCCCCTTCTCGGCAGGGCGCTCCCTCCTTGCCGAGTACCAGATGCCCGGCTTCGTCCGCCGCAATGAAATCGCCCTTCACCTCGTCCTCCAGGGCCAAGTTCAGGTCTTAGTCTCGACTGGCGAAAGCTTTATGATCATCCCCGGCCATCTCGCCATCTCCTGGGGCGCCATCCCCCACCGTGCCAATTACCTCGCCCCCGTCAACGAACTCCTCAGCATCAGTTTCCCGCTGGCTTGGTTCCTCTCTTGGAATCTCCCCTCGGCTTTCACCCGCGCCATCATGTCCGGACGCACCCTTTTTGAGCCCAATCCCGCCCGCCTCGCCACCGATAAACCCCTCCTCGCCTCCTGGGCCCAGGACCTCAAAGAAGCCACCCCGGAGCGTCGCCGCATCGTCCTCCTCGAGCTTGAAGCCCGCATCAACCGCCTCGCGCTCGACATTGACCCTGCCGCCCCCGCCCAGCCCCACCCCACAACAGGCGCGCCCGATGCCGTCCAGAAGATGATCACCTTCATCTCCCAGTCCCAAAACGCCGGCCAGCCCGTCTCCGTCGCTCAGATCGCCCAAAGCGTCAATCTCCACCCCGACTACGCCTCCCGCCTCTTCCAGCGCGCCACCGGCACCGGTCTCCTGGACTTCATCAACCAGCACCGCGTCGCCAGTGCCCAGGGTCTCCTGGCCTGCACCGACGCCAAAATCGCCGATATCGCCCATGCCGCCGGCTTCGGCTCCCTCTCCCAATTCCATGCCGTCTTCGAGCGCTATGCCAGGACCACCCCAGGCGCCTACCGCAAAGCCGCTCGCAATCGTGGATAAACGGGATAATCGCATACAGCCAGAAATCTATGAATGGCGTCACAGAAGCCAACAGCAACCAATGCCCGTTTAGGCTCCTGCCGACACAAGGGCTGCTCATTGACACCCGGCAACCCGATATCCCGGCATCCTGGGCGCGATGAATTCACTTATATGCGGTTGCCCTGCGTGGATAGACCGTGGTTAAATCGTGGAACCACGCCTCAACCTTAACTTTTGACGATAAGATCAAGCCCACCCGAACCCGACAGGGTCATTCCGCGTATAAAACGGTATGCCCCAAGGCAGACCGGGTGGATCAAACGGGGGGTTGCTCGCTATCATTTCCAAAGCCAGCAACGGTTTATGAAGGATTTGTCGATCGGAACGTCGACTGGAAACAACGACGGAAGCAGCGCCCGGAAACCAAAGAAGAGAGAGACGAGGCATCGGCATGGCCAAAGGTCACCAGGAATCGTTTGAATCCATCGCTCGCGAGGCAGGCACCGGCAAAATCGGCGCCCAGATCCTCCTCGTCATGTTCGGCGGGGTTCTGCTCATCTGCTCATTCCTCGCTCAGTTCCTCTACACCAACGATGAATACTCCGCACTCCTGGCCATGGCCTCCGCCATCTGCCTGGGCGTGCCCCTCATCATCGTCGCCGCCAAAGACATGTTCCGCGGCGAAACCAAGATGGTCGAGCTCGCCGCCCTCGCCGTCCTCGCCGCCTTCGCCATCCAGATGTACACCGCCGCCGCCATCGTCGCCTTCATCATGTACGTCAGTGTCATGATCGAAAGCCGCACCGCCGCAGGCGCTCAGGCCAGTATCGAATCCCTCATCCGCATCACCCCCACTCGCGCCTCCCGCATCAATGCCGACGGCTCCGAAACCGAAACCGAAGCCAAAGACTTGAAGCCTGGCGACATCGTCCGCGTCCGCCCCGGCGACAATATCCCCGCCGACGGTGTCATCGCCAAAGGCCAATCCACCGTCAATCAGGCCTCCATTACCGGCGAATCCCTCCCCGTCGATAAAACCGAAGGCGACGAAGCCTTCGGCGGCACCATCAACGTCACCGGCGTCATGGACATCAAAGTCACCAAAGCCGGCTCCGACACCACCCTCGGCCGCGTCAAGAAACTCATCCTCGATGCCGAAAATTCCCGCATCCCCCTCATGAAGCTCATCGACCGCTACGCAAGCTGGTACACCCCCACCGCGCTCATGCTCGTGGGCATCTACCTCTTCTTTGCCATGCGCCTCATCCCCGAAACCCAGACCGTCTGGGAACGCGCCATCGCCATGCTCGTCCTCGCATGCCCCAGCGCCATCATCCTCGCCACCCCCACCGCCATGGTCGCCGCGCTCTCTGCGGCCGCCCGTCTTGGCGTCCTCATCAAGTCGGTCGTTGATCTTGAAGCCGCCCGCAACCTCACCGCCATCATCTTCGATAAAACCGGCACGCTGACCACCGGCCAGCTCTCCGTCACCCGCCTCACCCCCGTTGACGGCGTTCCCGGCGCGGACCTCCTTAAAGCCGCCGCCGCCGCCGAACAAAACTCCCGCCACCCTGTCGCCCGCGCCGTTATGGAAGTCGCCAAGAAGGCACGCCTGAACTCCCCTCAGCCCGAACAGTTCGAGGAAGTCGCAGGCCGCGGCGTGCGCGCCGTCGTCGGCGGCTCTACCATCCTCGTCGGCCGCGCCACCTGGCTCAGCGAATCCACCGAAGCAAACCTCTCCGCAGACTGCAAAGCCAAAATCCAGGTCGGTTTCACCAGCCCTGAAGCGCAAGGCATGTCCCTCCTCTTTGTCGTCAAAGACGGCAAATATCTCGGCTGGCTCGGCATGGAAGACAAAACCCGTGGCGAAGCTTTGAACGCCATGAACCAGCTCCGCGACCTGGGCATGAAGCGCCTCATCATCGTCACCGGTGACCGTGAAAGCGTCGCCAAGAAGGTCGCCGCCGAAATGGGCGTCGAATACAAGGCCGAAGTCCTCCCCCAGGAAAAACTGGAAATGGTCGACTTCCTAAAGGGCCGCGGCCACCGCGTCGCCGTCGTCGGCGACGGTGTCAACGACGCCCCCGCCCTCGCCGCCGGCGATATCTCCATCGCCATGGGCGCCGCCGGCTCCGACGTGGCCATTCAGTCCGCACGCATCGCGCTGATGAACAACAACTTGAATCGCATCCCCTTCATCATCCGCCTCTCCCGGACCACCACCTCCGTCATCTATCAGAACATGATCATCGCCGGCCTCTCCCTCC
>CAZGOM010000367.1:0-3504 GCA_964527265.1 uncultured Phycisphaeraceae bacterium
GGCCGCAGGCGGGACACCGCTTGTGGCCTTGTACAAAGGGGATTTTGCAGTGTCGCTGAAGATTTATAAACCGAATCAGGCTGGGATGACGCGGTGGCTTTCGGCGCTGGGCGTGGCGATGTTGCTGCTTTCGGGCGCGGCATGGCTGTGGGCTCAGCTGGATGCGAAGATTTCGCCGACCCTGAGCTACAAACTCTACCTTGAGGTGGGGATTGTGCTGGGGCTGGTGGCGGTGTTGAGCCTGGCGTTTTTCAAGTTTTTCAACAAACCTTCGATCGTGGATTTTCTGATCGAGACCGAAGGTGAGATGAAGAAAGTGAACTGGCCGCCGCGGAGCGACACCATCAAGCTGACGTGGATCGTGATCGCTGGAACGTTCATGATGGCGGCATTCTTGTTTGTGATCGACATCGTGTTCGCGTGGCTGCAGCAGAATTTCCTGATGAATTGAGTTTTCGTGTTTGCGGCAGATGCCGCGACGCGGGGATTACCTAAGCAAGCAAGATCAAGGAGCTTTCGCAATGTCCGAAGAGAAGCACCAGACGACCGCAGGCGGCGACGAGCCCCTGGTGAACGAAGGGATGAACTGGTTTGTTTTGCGCGTGGCTTCCAACAAGGAAGACTCCGTGCGCAACACGCTGCTGCGCAAGATCAAGATCGAAGGGCTCACCCATTTGGTGAACCGGATCCTGGTGCCGACGGAGAAGCAGAAGACGATCAAGGGCGGGAAGCAGAAGATCACGCTCAAGAAGCTGTACCCGGGCTACGTATTTGTGGAAATGCGCCTTGAGCCGGACGGCCGCATTCCGCAGGACGTGTTCTTCCTGATCAAGGAAACCACGGGTGTGGGCGACTTCATTGGTACGGCCGGCCGGCCGAGCCCGATGGAACTGCCAGAAATCGAAAAGATGCACCAGGCTTCCAAGCCTGTGGACGAGTCTCCGACCGTCAAGATGGAGTTCCAGAAGGGGGACCACATCAAGATCAAGGAAGGCCCGTTCGAGAACATGGAAGGCACGGTGGACGAACTTCTGCCCCAGCAGGGCAAGGTGCGCGTGATCGTGACGATTTTCGGGCGCGCAACACCGATCGAGCTGGAATACTGGCTGATCGAGAAGTTCGACGAAGAGAAGTAAGAATTGCGTTTGAATTGAATGCAGAGGACGTCCTTTTGGGCGTCCTTTGTTTTTTGGGAAGGAAGAGCGGATTTTTGACTGGGATTAAGAGGATTGAGGATGATTAAGAGGATGAAGATGGGTTGAATGCGCTATGAAGCAAGGGTTATGCGATAGAGTGAGAGGAAAGGGAGGTATGCATGGAGACGCATGATTTGGGACGATTTCTGACGGCGCAGGAAGCGGCTTATGCGAAAGCGCTGGAGGAGATCAAAGCGGGGCGTAAGGTGACGCATTGGATGTGGTTTATTTTCCCGCAGTTTAAGGGGTTGGGATCGAGCCAGACATCGATGTATTTTGCGATTCAGAGCGTGGAGGAAGCACGGGCGTATCTGGCGCATCCTGTGCTGGGGAAACGGTTAAAGGGCTGTGCGGAGGCGGCGTTGGGTGTGGAGGGGAAGTGCGCGCTGGAGATTTTCGGGGCGCCGGATGACCAGAAACTGCGGTCTTGTGCGACGCTGTTTGGGCGGGTTTCAGAGAAGGGGAGCGTGTTTGAGAGAGTGCTGGAGAAGTATTTTCCGGAGGGAGAGGATGAGAAAACGGTGAAACTTATAGGAGCGGTTTGAGGAGCGGAGAGAACTGGGCGGAGCCGAGAACGAGGGAGGGCGAAATGGCAGTTGTGATTGAGAGGATCGGGCCAGGAGATTTGGCTGCTTACGGGCAGGTGCCACTGGTTTGCGATGTGAGATCGAGGGTGTCGATGGAGGGGCTGACGGCGGGGGTTGGGCGGGTGGTGTTGAAGGAAGAGCCGATCGATGTGCCTTATGTGAAGGACTATGATGCGTTTGAGGAGGGACGACCGGGAAACTGGGGGAAGTTGTTTGATCTTTCGAATTGGGGGTTGTGGGCAGCGCGGGAGGATGGGGAAATGATCGGCGGGGCGGCGGTTGCGTGGAAGACGCCGGAGGTGGGGTTGACGCCAGGGCGGGAAAGTGTGGCGGCGCTGTGGGATTTGCGGGTGCGGGCATCGCATCGGAGGCGCGGGGTGGCAACGGCTTTGGTGGGTGAGGCGGCAGGGTGGGCGAGGTCGAAGGGGTGCCGGCGGCTGATGGTGGAGACGCAGAACGTGAATGTGGCGGCATGCCGTTTTTATGCGGGCGTGGGGTTTGAATTGAATGCGGTGGAGCGGGAGGCTTATCGCCGGCAGGCGGAGATTGCGCATGAGGTGATGCTGGTGTGGTGTTTGAGGCTGTGAGTCGATGGGAGAGATTTTGCATGAATCGGTTTATAATGCTGCGTTTATGACAACCAATACGATTGATGCGGTGCGGTTTGAGGTGTCGGCTGCGAAGCCGGGGGTGCATTCGTGGATTTGGAATGACGGGGGGCGGCATCAACATCTGCATGTGTATCACTTTGCGCGGTTTGGGGATGTGGATGGGGACGGGGAGATGGAAGTGATTTATGCCAAGGGGTGCTTTGAGCAGGTGTGCTACAAGCTGGATGGTCAGATGATGTGGCGGTATTTCGATCCGGAATGCACGGGATTCGCGCCGATTCGGGAGGATTCAAATTGCCCGGTGATGGATTTGGATGGGGATGGGGTGGTGGAACTGGCGTGTTTCCGGAGGATTGGGGGGGAGGTGTGTTTTTGCCTGGTGAATGCGCGGACGGGAGGGCTGATTCGAGCGGTGCCGTTTGAGCCGAATCCGATGACGGAGGATACGCGTGTGTCAGTGGCGCCGGCGAGGCTGGAGGGGTTTGCAGAAAGAGGGGAGTGGAGCCTGGTGGTGAGCCGGGATTATTGGCGGGTGGAGGTGTATGACTGCCGATTGAATTTGAGGTTTGTGAGGCCGGTGCTGTCGATGGGGCATACGACGGCACTGGGGGATGTGGATGGGGGCGGGTTGGATTGGATGTTTACGGGGACGCATTTGTTTAAGCCCAGCGGGGAACTGGCGTGGGCGAGAATGGAAGTGCTGTTGGGGACGGGGGAGACGCATCCGGATTCGCAATTTATTGCGGATATCGATCTGGATGGGAAGGCAGAACTGGTGGTGGCGACGGGTGCGACTGTGCTGGAGGCGGATGGGAAGGTGCGATTCCGGCGGCCGGAGTTGGTGCGGCATGCGCAGTCTGTGCGGGAACTGAAACATGCGGGGGGCGTGCGGATGGCGTTTACGGCGATGCCGGAGGCGGATGATGCGGGGAAATTTGTGGTGTGGCGTGGACGGAAGTTGAGTAATGTGAGATCGCAGACGTATGTGCTGGATGCGGATGGTGGCTTGCGGGCGCGGATGGAGGGGGTGCATGTGCCGCAGACGGGGGATTGGGACGGTGATGGGGAGGATGAGATTTTCCTGCTGGACCATGACATGCGGCATATGAA
>CAZGOM010000368.1:0-3485 GCA_964527265.1 uncultured Phycisphaeraceae bacterium
GCTCCCGTGCATTTGCGCCTTTCTTCTCCACCTCTTCAATCGCCATCTGCTTCATACCTTTGGCCTGCACCTGTGCCCACCATGCCCTGGCATCTTCCTTGGCGGTCATCATTGTTCCGTCAGGCCCTGGGTGCGGGAAAAACTCCCGCCGCGCAATTGAGAAAAGAATGCCCCCTGCGCTCTCCCCCACCGTTCCCACCCACTGTGTGGATTCTTCTTCCATCATGCTCCGTGTTAATGCCGGGTCATCAAAAGCGTCGATCAGCGCTGGTACCGCCTCCAGCCCCATCTTGATCAATTCCACATGCGAACTGGCCTGGATCTCTCCCGGCACACGATTCTGAATCCGCAGCCGATGCACCAGCTCCCGTGCCCGCTCATCGGTGGACATCTTCCCCCAATCCTTCACCACTCTGTTCCTGTCCGCCTCAATGATCGCCTTGATCTTCCCCGCGTATTCCTCTGCTTCCTTCACCTCTTTCGCCTTGGGATAGTTCTTCACCAGCCGCTCAAACCGCGCCAGCAATTCCTCACGGCTCACATCTTCATTTTTGATCGACGAAACCGCATGCCAGAATTCCGCATACCCCAGATCGCCGGAAAGGTGTTCCCGGTAGCTCTTCTTCTCACTGTCCTGATAATCGGGGGTCTGCTTACTCTCTTCGAAAATCTCGCGCGACAACGCCTCCTTCTGAGGCTCTCCTTGCGCCGACAACACCCGCGCCAGCACAAACGCCTGTCCGCGCGCCGACAGAGGCCTCGTACCGTAACCGGTATAAGCAACTTCAAATTGCCAAGTCCCCTCCGCTTCCTCCTTCAGTTTGCGCACCGCTTTCAGCCATTCGCGGGCATACCCCTCCACGCTTGCGGGCTCCAGCTTGCAATCCCACAGATCAGTTGTCTCGGCATCCGACGGCTTCAGCGGATAAACCTGGCTCGCCAAATCCACTTCAAAAATCTCAACCCATTCCCCCTTCTTTTCCCGCATCACCCATCCATATTTGTAGGTCGGTTCTGCTTTCTCATCAGGGTCAACTCCCGTCCCTCCCCGATACGTCACCACAAGGCGCACAAACGCCTTTCCCTTCACATCCGGATATCCCAACCCATCAAACCAGGCAAACAACGCCTCCCGTGAAGGCGCTTTCTCCTCTCCCGACTTCTGCATTGCTGATTGCCCGGTCGTCCCCACCTGCCCATGCGACGCCTCAACTCCCCACAGGAGACAGGCGCCAACAATCACAACCATCGATTGAACCCGGAATTTCATGCCTTACTCCACTTTCACGCCCATCGCCAATCCCTCGCCCGTCGGCAGCATTGCCGACCGCCACGCTTTTCCATTGGTCGCCAGTTCCTTGTTCGTCGTCCCCAAGCTCTTGGCCGACGCCTGCCGGTGCGCATCCTGCTTGCTCAGTTCCTCCGGGCTCAGCGCCAAGAGGCCCCACGCAAAAGCGTTATCACACAGCACTGTCCCACCCGGCTTCAAATGCTTCGCCGCCCACGCCAGATAATTTGGGTAATTTTCCTTGTCCGCATCGATGAAAACCAGGTCAAACGGCCCCTGATTTTCGATTTTCACCAGGTTATCCAGCGCTTTCCCCACATGAATCGTCACTTTCGACGCTACACCCGCCTTCTCAAAACTCTCTTTGGCCACCGCGGCATGCTTCGCCTCATACTCAAACGTATGCAGCACGCCTCCTTCGGGCAGCGCACGCGCCAGGCACACACCCGAAAACCCCGCCAATGTCCCGATCTCCACGATCTTTTTCGCACCCGCCGCCCGCGCGATCACTTCCAATATCCGCCCGTCAAAGCTGGACACATGAATCACCGGAAGCCCTGCTTTTCCAGCACGTTCGCGGATCTCGGCCAAAACTGGATCCATGGGCGCAAACTGCTTTTCGACATACGTCGCGTAAGACGGGTCCTGCGCGGCAAACGACTTGTGTTCCGGAGAAGTTGCCATGAATAAAGTTTCCTCGATTGACGTGTTTTAAAACACCCTGGCTCACCAGGGCCTGGGGTGGACTCCATAGAGCATAGCGCTCTCCCAAATCCCCTTCCCGCCATCCACTCGACTGCGGTCAAAACCAAAAAAACACTTGGAAACCTCCAAATCCATGTTATAACAATGGAAAGCGCGTCCCTGATGCCGCCATTGCTCTCCTGGTTCCTTTTTTCCAACGCTTCGCCCCACATTGTCGCTATCAATTCCAAGGGATCTCATGCCACGCAACCATTTCATCCGCCGTGATCAGGCCTTTTCACTTGTCGAGCTCCTGGTCGTCATCGCCATCGTCGCCATCCTGACCACGATGCTCCTGCCCGCACTCTCCAAATCCCGTGCGCAGGCCAAAATCCTGCTTTGCGCCGCGCAGATGAGCCAGCACGGCAAGATGTACGCCCAATACTCCGCCGACTGCAAAAACGCCGTCGCCATGCCCTCTTCCAAACACCGCATGTCCGGCAGCACCCGGGACTGGATGGGCGGCTCCAACATCTGTGTCATGTCCGTCGGCGCCGCCGGCACCGCCTGCCCCGAAGGCGTCAGCCCGCGCGCCCTCCCCACCGGCATGGGCTGGTTTTATTACATGGGCTACATCCCCGCCGTCCCCATCATGGGCCGGTACAACATCTACTCGCAAAAGGCACGCGTCACCCTCATGGACTGCCCCGACGCACCGCGATTCCGCCTCTTCCCGGACACCGTCACCCAATACAACGAAAACCAGTACCAGGGCTTCAGCCTCATCACCAACGATTACGCTCGACAAGCCTTAAACACCGGCGTCAACCCCGCCGGCGCAAGCTGGGACTGCGTCGCCGGCGGCACCATCGCCTACATGTACCGCGGCTGGTACCGCACCGACAGCACACGCTACCAAAACACCCTCCAGGCCAAACGCTCCGACGACTGGTCCCCCGGAAACGTCATCCAGGCCGAACGCGAATTCTTCGACTACAGCGCTTATGACTATGGTGCAAACGTCGATTATGACGTCCACGGCGACGGCATGAACCTCCTTTATTTCGACGGCCATGCCAAATTCGGCGCCAAAAACCTCGGCGGCGTCCGCCCACCCATCTATTTCAGCATGACCCTCGGCGGCCAAACCCAAACCAACGCCACCTATGGCTCAGACGCCCTCTACGCCTACAGCAACGGCATGAACAGCGCCGCCAACCTCGCCCTCTGGAAGTATTACGAAGAGCGCTGAACGCCCCACCAAGTTGCAAAAACACACCTGCGCCCGGATTGCGGGTAGCCGGGTTGCCGGGTGTCCATGAGGGCCTCATAAAGCAAATCAATGCATTCAAAAGGGCAGTCACCCTTGGAATGGCATCCGCCCTGTCGAAGCCCCCCGATGACCTGATCACCCGCAACCCGGGCGCGTAAACCATCGATTCACCCACCCGTCACATCAATTCACAGGCTGTTCCCATCCCCGGCCAACCCCTTAGTTGCCCGCTTTGGCCAT
>CAZGOM010000369.1:0-3475 GCA_964527265.1 uncultured Phycisphaeraceae bacterium
AGCACACATATCGGAGCACCGCAGTGAGCTCGAAAATCCAAGGCGTCTTTTGTCCAAACCTGGTTCCCTTTGATGAACGTGGCGCGATCAACGAGAACGAGCTTCGTCGTGTGTTCGACTTTCTGATCGAAAAGGGAATTTCCGGGCTGTACCCCAATGGGTCGACGGGCGAATTTGTTCGGCTGACGTATGAAGAGCGCAAGCGCGTGATTGAGATCGCGATGGAGCGCACCCGCAAGGCTGGGCGCGAGGTGCCAGTGCTGGCGGGTGCGTATGAGGCGCACATCGATCTGACGGTTGACACGATGAATTACTACGCGGACCTGGGTTGCCGCGCGGGCGCGATCATTGCGCCGTACTACTACAAGATGAGCCAGGATTCTGTGCGTGAATACTTCCAGGAGTTGGCGGATCGTTCACGTTTGCCGGTGGTGATGTACAACATCCCGCAGTTTGCCAACGAGATTTCGATTCCGACAATTGTGTCGCTGTGCCAGCACCCCAACATTGTGGGGATCAAGGATTCGCAGCGCGATTTGCCGCGTTTCATGAACACGATCAACAAGGTGCGTCCGTTGCGCCCCGAGTTCTCGTTTCTGATCGGTTGCGAAGAGATTCTGCTGGCTTCGATGCTGATGGGCGGCGATGGCGGCACGGTGGCGACTTCCGGCATTGTGCCTGAACTGGTGATGAAGCTTTACCACCTGTTTAAGGCCGGCGACATTGCTGAGGCGACACGCATTCAGTACGAGTTGCTGAACCTGATTGAAGTGATGCTGACGGGTGCGGACTTCCCGGAAGGGTTCCGCGCAGCGTTGGCGGTGCGTGGGTTTAAGACCGGTCGCGGTCGGCAGCATCAGTCTGCGTCGAGCCGTTTGAGTATTGAGAAGATCGCGCATTCGGTGCGTTGCCTGATTTCCGAGCATGGCCTGGTGGCGCCAGGTTCCGGCTCTTGCCCGAACCTGCCTTCGGCTGCGGATATGGTGGCAGATGGCCAGCCTGGCGGCGGGATCGACCCCAAGGTTGTGCAGGAGATCGTCGCGAAGGTACTGGCTTCGTTGAAGTAATGGGTTTGAAGTTAGGAATAAAACTCACTTGAGCTTTCTGATTTGCAGGAAGGTGAGAAAGGCGAGGTTCAACGCATGGCGATGACAGCAATCAATTTGGCAACCATTGAGGTGTTCGGGCTGGCCCCGGCACTGGTGATTGCCGATGAGATCTGCAAAGCCGCGGACGTTGAGCTTGTGGCTGCGGAAGGTAATGCCGGGCAGGATACGCTGGTGAAGTTCACGGGGACCGCGGGTGACTTGCGTGTGGCGGTGCAGGTGGCGGAGGAAGTGGCCAGGAAGCTTGGCGCGCGATGCGTGACGGCGCTTCGACTGAACTTCATGGAATCATCCAAAGTGCCGATGGTGCATGCGCCGCAGGAGTTCAGTGCGATCACCGATGGATACCTGCACATGCTGCCGGACCCGAAAGACCCGCGGCACAAGATGTGGGCGGATGCGGGCGGTGTTACGCAAGGTAACGGAAACAGTAAGAAAAAGACCAACAAGGACGCAGTTCCTAAAGGACCGAATATGCAAGCGATTGGAATGCTGGAAACCCAGGGCCTGACGGCAGTGATCGAAGGTTCTGATGCGATGCTTAAAGCTGCGAACGTGGAACTGATCGGCAAAGAGAAGATCGGAGCTGCGCACGTGACCATCATGATTCGTGGCGACGTGGCGGCGGTTAAGGCTGCGATCGAAGCCGGCAAGGCTGCTGCAGAAAAGGTGGGCAAAGTTGTAGCGGCACATGTGATCGCGCGGCCGCATGAGGGATTGGCGAAGTTGCTTCCCGCCTAATAAAGGTGTCGCGGGTCCAGAGTTCTGAGTCCAGGGTCGAAGACACAGAAATTTAAGAATCAGAGAACAGAACGATGCAAAAACAGACGCCTTACGGCGTCTGTTTTTATGATTGGATTGTATTGGTAATCAGGCCTGGGTCGGAGGGGTTCCGGGGGCTGGGGCCGCAACCTTGACAGGGAGGTGGTTGCGGACATGGAGGTCGCGCAATTGCTTCTCGTCGACGGGGCTGGGCGCATCGAGCATGAGGTCCGCACCGGTCTGGGTTTTGGGGAAGGCGATGACGTCGCGGATGTTGGTGGTGTTGCACAGGTGCATGATCACGCGGTCAAGGCCCAGGGCAAGGCCCCCGTGCGGGGGTGCGCCGAACTTGAGGGCGTCCAGGAGGAAGCCGAACTTGACGCGCTGGTCTTCCTCGCTGATGCCCAGAAGCTTGAAGATCTGCTGCTGGACGTCGGGGCGGTGGATACGGATGGAGCCGCCGCCAAGTTCCGAGCCGTTGCAGACGATGTCGTAGGCCTTGGAGCGCACGGCGGAGATCTGCTTGGGATCGCCGGAGGCGAGTTGTTCCAGGTCTTCGTTGAGGGGTGCGGTGAAGGGGTGGTGAAGGCTGTCCCAGCGTTTTTCGTCGGGGTTCCACTCGACGGCGGGGAAGTCGACGACCCAGAGCCACTGCCAGTCGCCGTCTTTGATCATGCCGCGGTCTTTTGCGAGCTTCAGGCGCAGTTCGCCAAGGACCTTATGAACGACTTTGGAGGAGTCGGCGGCGAAGGCGATGAGGTCGCCTTCCTTTGCGCCGGTGCGTTGGATGATTTCAGCGGCGATGGGGGCGATGAACTTGGCGATGCCGGTGTCGAGGCCCGTGGCGGTGACCTTGGTGACGGCCAGGCCCTTGGCGCCAAAGCCTTTAGACCATTCGGCGAGGCCGTCGGTCTCCTTGCGGGTCATGGCTGCGCCGCCAGGGACGCAGACGGCTTTGACGATGCCGCCGGCGGCGACAGCGCCCTTGAAGACGCCAAAGTCGACCGTGGCAGCCAGGTCGGAGATGTTGACCAGTTTCATGTCGAAGCGGAGGTCGGGCCGGTCGCTGCCATAGTTTTCCATGCAGTCGGCATAGGTCATGCGGCGGATCTGGGCGGGGACTTCAACGTTGAGGACTTCCTTCCAGATGCGTGCGATGCAGCCTTCGACGAGCTTCATGACGTCTTCCTGCTCGACGAAGCTCATTTCAAGATCGATCTGGGTGAATTCGGCCTGGCGGTCGGCGCGGGGATCTTCGTCCCGGAAGCAGCGGACGATCTGGAGATAGCGTTCGTAACCGGCAACCATGAGGATCTGCTTGAAGAGCTGGGGGCTCTGGGGCAGGGCGTACCAGGAACCGGGCTGAAAGCGGCTGGGGACGAGAAAATCGCGTGCGCCTTCGGGGGTGGATTTGCAGAGGAAGGGGGTTTCGATTTCGAGGAAGCCGTTCAAGTCGAAGTAATCGCGCACGATCTTGGAGACGCGGTGGCGGGTCTTCAAGATGTGCTGCATGCGTGGGCGGCGCAGGTCGATGAAGCGGTATTTGAGGCGTGTTTCTTCGCCGACCTTGTCCGCGTCGTCGGGGGTGAAGGGCGGGTTGTTGCCCT
>CAZGOM010000370.1:0-3411 GCA_964527265.1 uncultured Phycisphaeraceae bacterium
GGACCGGCCCGTGGGACTTTGACTGGCGCAACAAAAACATGCCGCTGGTGCCCACATATCGCGTGACGGTGGATGGAAAATACATTGGACTGTGGTTCTTCCAGCGCGTGTCGATTCCAGACATTGAAAACAAGCGCTTTCGCGGGCGCATGGCGATGTGGCTGCAGACGCCCGGAACGCACACCCTGAAACTGACCCCCTTCCGCCCGATCAACATTCAATGGCTCAGCGCAACACTGGAACCTGATCCGGAAGACACCTTGGCCCCCCTGCCGCCGGGAACCAAAGACGCATGCGAAGTTTCGCCCCACGCCAAATGGCGGGATCCGAAATTCTGGGCGGCGTTTAAGGAACGACTTGGCACCTTTGACCCGGCGCTGAAAGCGAACTTTGAAGCCGCGGCGGGTGAACTGGCCAAAGGCGGAGGAAACATCTCCTACCTGCCGGCGGTGGTCGCGGCTTACCGCTACCTGGGCGACGCAAAGACCAAAGAAAGCCTGGTCAAAACCCTCGAAGCCGCCGTGAAACAGCAGTATTACGGCAACCCAACGCCCGATGGCTACAGCCACAACGGCGACTTTGGCGCAGCCTACACGCTGTATGGCATGACGGTGGCGCTGCAAGCCATGCCCGATGAACTAGGCAAAGACCTTCAGGACAGGATCAAGGCCAAGCTCACGCTGCAGGGGAACATTTTCATCGACCTGATGCTGCTCAACCGCGACTACTGGGGCGGATCGGTGATTCAGGACCATGGGTGGAAGTCGACCTTCGGCTTTGCCGCGACCGCGCTGAACCTGCGCGGCGTGCTCCCTGATGCTGACCGATGGCTGCAATACATCCTGCCGCGTGCCGAGCGTGCGCTTGACGCCATGCCGCGCGACGGCTTTTTGCCCTCCGGTAGCTACAACTCCACATGGCAGCACTCCGACCCTATCGCGATGTATCAGGAATTGAGCGCTGCCATTACCGGCGTGGACCCGCTGGACCGCCCGGAAGTGATCGCCTGTGGCCACACCATTTATGAAGAAACACTTCTGCACGACGACCGCCCCTGGCTTCCGGGCACTCTGGGTGATCCGATGCCCATCTACGGCGGCGGACGCCTTTACGCACGCCTGGCGGCCAAGCACAAAGACCCCAAGGCGCAATGGGTGGCCTACCGCTCGATGACGACAAACCTGGACTATTCCTATCACGAAAATGTGAAACACGGCTATTTCGAAAACCGGGTTCTGGCTCCCCTTTCCTACGACCCGGCAGTCCCGGTGGCAACCAGCAAGGACCGGCCCGGCAAGGCGTTGTTCCATTACAAAGACTCAGCGGTGGTGATCGCCCGCGATGATTCTCAGGGGCTGCTGCTTTCGGCGCAGGTCGGGCCATGGTCGGGCTATCACGCATATCGCTATGCGCAGGGCCCATGCGACCGCATGGGTATGTCTCCCACACCCGGCGACGGGCATTTCTCGCTCACGCTTGGCGGCAAGCTAATCCTCTGCTCACCCGACTCGGGATACAAGCTGCAGACCATCGGCCGTACGTGCATGCTGGTGGACGGCAAGGGGCAATACGGCGATATCGGATACCCCATGTCGATTCCTTCGTTTGAACAGCGCGGACAGGAAATCGAATTTGGGCGGTTTGATGAAGCCACCCAGACGGCGCACACGCGATTCAAACTGGCGCCGTCATACACGGAAGATCTGGGCGTGCTGGTCTACACGCGCGAACTGATTTTGAAGGGCAGCAAGCTGATCGTGCGCGACCGGTTCGTGTTTGATAAACCCCGCACGCCAAGCTGGTTGTTTCATGTGAAGGAAACCGACGGGATCACCTGGGATGGGATTTCGCCGACCCTTGCCGGGAAGATCAAGATCAACCCGGTGACACCCCTGGCTCTTGCGGGACAAACCCAGCCGACGAAGGTGGTGTACAGCTATGCCTCGTCGTCCGGACGCGCGAAGTTCATTCATGCGCGGTTTGATGCCAAGGCGCCTGTGCGCGAAGGCGTGGTGGATTTTGTGATGACATGGGCCGCCGTCTAAGAAGACGGAGTCGCGTGTCCAGGGTCCCGAGTCCTGGGTCGAAGAACAGAAGTGAAAGAGGCCCGGAGTTGAACACTCCAGGCCTCTTTGTATTGACCCTGGACACGCGATTCCCGGCTTCCAAGCCGGGCAGGCTTGCGAGCCCATTTGCCGCACTTTGGGGGAAGGGCTCCGGTCTACAATAAGTGGCTTATGAACAAGGAAACCAAGTACAACCTGATTTTTCTGGCTATCGCCATGGCAGTGATCACGCCGGGCATGGTGATGCTGTTTATCAAGAAAATGCAGCCTGGTGCCAAACCGATCACCATGCGCGACCCGGTGCGCAAAGTGGCGATTTATGTGGACCCGATGGACCTGCCCGGATCAATGCAGCGTGTGATAACCCCGCAGGCCGCCGAATGGGTGCGGTCGCTGACCCCCGCAGGGGAAAACCCCACGGTGCGCAGCGAAACCACTCCCCCGCCATCCCAGGCATGGGTATCGGATAAACGCAAATTTGAACTGCTGGCCGTGGGCGCGCATCCAAACGGCACACAGGCTTACCTTCTGATCTGGGCGCCCAACACCTCGCTTGAGGAAGGAAACCTGGAAACCTATTGGGACCTTGGCGACAAAAAGCGCGGCACGGCAGTGCAGACCCGGACGCAGAGTTTCAAAGTGCCCGAAGACGTCCGCAAATCTTTCGTCGACCTGGGATACAGCAAGCCGGTCAAAGATGTGACGCTGCTGCATGTGGTGTACGGCGTGAACATCGGCGAAGCCAAGTCATCAAGGCTGGTGGTGGGATACACAGGTCCAGAGGCGTGGACAGACTCAATGTCTATCGTGGAAACCGGTGGCGGCAAGCGGCCTTCGATGGTGACCGGGCAGTAAATAAGCTGAAAAATGACGGCACAAAAAAACACGCTCAAGTGAGCGTGTTTTTTTAATGCGGTCGAAAGGACTTGAACCTTCACGAGGTGTTTAACCCCACTAGGACCTGAACCTAGCGCGTCTGCCAATTCCGCCACGACCGCGTGTCGTAAGGGTCCGAAATAGTAACAGAAAGGCTGGAGGGGTCAAGTTGGGGGAACATCTCAGCCTTTTTCCGGCCCCGTCGTCGCCCAGATGCAGGCGGGAAAATCCGTGACGGACGCCGTGCCTTTATACATCCGCAGAAGCGGGCGCTGCGGCTTAAGGCCCAGAGCCGTCACGATATCCACGGCCATCTGGTTATCCAGAGGAACATCGATAAACACCCGCTGCCCCGCGTTGAGGCGTGCGGCATGGTAAAGCAGCGCAGACCCCGCGGCCTGGCTGATGGCGCAACATGGGCCCAGGAAAGTGGCGTTCTCACCAGGGCGATAGGTGATGTACCCCCCTG
>CAZGOM010000371.1:0-3388 GCA_964527265.1 uncultured Phycisphaeraceae bacterium
AATACCAAACAATCGTTTTCCGGAGATTCGCATGATTCAACGACATACTTTACCGGTGTAGCTCAAGGGCAGAGCACCGGGCTCATAACTCGGTGGGTGGGGGTTCAAATCCCTCCTCCGGTATGAATACACAAAAGCAGGACGCCATATCAACCATTTGATATCAAATCTATATCTTTGATATTCAAAATAGATATGACGCACAATAACCAAAGGCATTGAAATCCGATCAATGTCAAAAGGCTGCGTCTTGCCCCAAACGACACTCGGATTGGAAAACCGGCCGGGTGGCGCAATCGGCAGCGCGCCTGTCTTACATGCAGGAAGTTGAGGGTTCGAGTCCCTCCCTGGCCCTTCCAAATGCTTTGAACTTCGCTGTGTAGCTCAGTTGGTATGAGCGCCCGCCTGAAGAGCGGGAGGTCACCGGTTCGACCCCGGTTACAGCGGCTATCGACTGGATTTTTGTCCCCCTGTCGGGCTTGCCTGGCAAAGGGATGGAGACCGCGATCTTTGACAAGTAAAGAGACGGATTGATTGTTCACACACACACGCCGGCCGGGGTCTAAACGCCCCCGCCGGTCTTGGGTGGGCTGTCGGCTTGGGCCCTTCCGGGGGCACCCATGCCCGGGCGCGGCTGGAGACTCCTTACCGGCGTGACCACCGCGCCCGCTCCACGACGCGTACAGCCCCCTTTTGCACTCGTAGCTCAGCGGCAGAGCACTCGGCTGATAACCGAGGGGTCAGAGGTTCAAGTCCTCTCGGGTGCATTTTCCCTAGGTCATATAGCTCAGCCTGGTTTAAGAGCGCTCCCCTGTCACGGGAGAGGCCGCGGGTTCAACTCCCGCTATGACCGCTTTTTCCTATGCAGCCGCCGCGTTAGCTCAGCGGTAGAGCCGCCGCTTTGTAAGCGGAAGGCCGTCGGTTCAATCCCGACACGCGGCTTATCGTTCTCCTATACGTCCCTCATGCCAATCGGATGCGGCACTGGATCTTTGATCCAGACGGTGTGGGTTCGACTCCCACGAGGGATGTTTCGACGAATCGATTGCAGGTACAGCCCCGACACGCGCCTTGCTTTTCACACACGTCCCTCAAGCCAAACTGGATGAGGCACCAGACTACGAATCTGGAGACTGTGGGTTCGACTCCCGCGGGGGACGCTTCTTGAAACCAACGTGCCCGTAGCTCAATGGACCAGAGCAACCCGCTTCTATCGGGTCGGTTCCAGGTTCGAGTCCTGGCGGGTGCGCTTGCCTGGGATCGTTGCGATTCTCCTGACCCCAGGCCAGGAACGCATAACTTGGGGCTTCTTATTCCGCCCAAAACCCAAGACCCAGAACCCAAGACGCATCTTCATCACCGTGAAGCTCAACTGGATGAGTGCGGCCCTCCGAAGGCCGAGGCTATGGGTTCGACTCCCATGACGGTGGCTTCTCGCATCCACACCTCCGTGGCGGAATTGGAAGACGCGGCGCGCTCAGAACGCGCAGTCTATTTAGATGTCCCGGTTCAAATCCGGGCGGGGGTATTTTTCAATCGCGGTTGTGGCGAAATCGGCAAACGCACTGCCCTGAGAAGGCAGGGGGCGATAGCCCCGCTGGAGGTTCAAGTCCTCTCAACCGCACTTTTAACTTTTCCCAGGGACCTTGGCGTAATTGGGAGCGCATCACTCCTGCAAAGTGAGGGCGCCGGTTCAACTCCGGCAGGTTCCATTCAGCCATTTTCGTTAATGTAGAAAGGAGGTGGGCCATGTCTGAGCTCACGTCGCCAGTCCTTGTGCTGGACCGTCACTGGTCCGCCATCCGAGTTGTTCCCGGGTGGCGCGCGCTTGGATACATCGTCCGTGGCATCGCCGAGGCGATCGATACGGACACCAGCGGTTTTCCCGGCCACGACATCAAATCCTGGGAGGAACTCAGCTCCCTGCGTGCGCAGTACGAGCCGGAAAGCCACCGCTTCGTCAAGACCATCCGCTCGCGCCTGGTGGTGCCTGCGGTGGTGCGTTTGACGGTGCGCCGTTCCGGGGGCGCCCGTCAGCATCGAGTGCGCTTCAACCGCCGCAATATCTACGCCCGCGACGGCAACATCTGCCAATACTGCGGCAAGAAATTCAAGACAGAAGATCTTAACCTGGACCACGTCCTTCCGCGTGCGCGCGGCGGGCGGTCGTACTGGGACAACATCGTCTGCTCATGCATTTCCTGCAACACCAGAAAGGGATGCCGCACGCCGGAGGAAGCGGGCATGAAGCTCATCCGCCAGCCGAGGGCATTGCCCTTCCCGGCGGATGTGGCGCCATTGCCTCACAAGTCGTGGCAGCACTTTGTCGACCAGGCTTACTGGATGGTCGAACTTGAATCCTGATCGAAACATCAATGTTGGAGCCGTGCTGTGCCTGCATGTGCAGGACCACACGGCTCCTCATCAGTCGGGGGCTTGAATGGGCCCCCCATTTACAGCGTATAGCTCAGTTTGCGCAGAGCGCCTGGCTTGGGACCAGGAGGCCGAAGGTTCAAATCCTTCTACGCTGATTGTGACCGTAGCTCAACAGGCAGAGTACCGGCACCCCCGAAAGTGAAGCCGGAGCATGGGTTCAACCCCCATCGGTCACCTTGAAATCCCGCGCGCTGATCGCGGGTGGCACGGGCCGGCATTTCGAATCCGGCCCGTGTCTTCTCGAAAGGAACGCAACGCGAAACTCAAAACGCGTCTGCGTTGTTTGACGCGCGTGTAGCTCAATTGGCAGAGCGGGAGTCTTCCAAACTTCAGGCTGCGGGTTCAACCCCCGCCGCGCGCATTTGATCTCCAATTCCAACTCAGGACTCCGGCTCTTCGACGCTGGACCCGTGACTCAGGACGCGAGACGCCAAACGCGTCCACGCGCTTGGCACACACGGCGGTTTAGCTCAACCGGCAGAGCATCGGTCTTTTACACCGACTCGTGTGGGTTCAACCCCCACAGCCGCCATTGCCCTTCAATGCCCTCTCGCTTTTATTCCTGACATCCCCATCTTCGCCGCAGGACTCAGGACGCTGTACTCAGGACTTCTCCAAAACGCGTCCGCGCGTTTGGTTCCCACGCCGCCGTAGCTCAATTGGCAGAGCGCCATTTTCGTAAAGTGGAGGTTGCGGGTTCAACTCCCGCTGGCGGCTTTATTTTGTCCCGGGGGCCCCCCGGAAAACAGGTGTCGCTTCTAACGCCTCCGGGGCCCCCCTCTGCATTCGAATGGACGTAGCTCAACTGGGAGAGTCGCGGTCTCCAAAACCGCAGGTTGTCGGTTCGATCCCGACCGTCCATGTTTTTGTCTGCATATGCGGGTGTAGTTCAGCGGCAGAACGCTTTCTTGCCAAGGAAGAGGCCGAGGGTTCAAGTCCCTTCACCCGCTTT
>CAZGOM010000372.1:0-3366 GCA_964527265.1 uncultured Phycisphaeraceae bacterium
TCTACTGGGGATACCTCTACATCGGCGAATCCTCCCTCTCCTGGCACGACGGCTCTGACTGGACCGCACTCATGGCCGTCCGCCAATAACCTCTTCCACCGGGAGCGCTTTCGGGGGGGCGTCCCGCCGGCTCCCAATAGCCCACCATCCCCGCCATAAGTGAACTGCTACGCCAACCACCTTTCTCCAATCCCAAGCCCTCCTCTTTAATCCTCCCCTTATCTGACTTTCGTGTCTTAGTGTTAATCGATCCACCCCAACCTCGCTCCCCGACATAAGTGAACTGTTCCCCAACAACCCCTTTAATAGCGCCCCTTCCACAGCCATCCCGCTGGTTCCCGATCGCCCCGCTTCCACTAACCTCAACCTCAATTCCAAGAGCCTGCACATGATTACCCAAGCCGTCGCCAGGTCCGCCCAGTACGAACAATTCGCCAAACAGGGTTACATCGCACTCCCGGGCGTTATCACCCCGGCAGAACTCGACGCGATGGTCAAGATGTTCGACCACGACCGCAAAACCAAAGACTGGGCCTGGCGCCCCTTCGGCGCGACGCAGATCATCAACTGCGATTCACTCCTGACCTCCCCCGCCGTCGACGACATCATCCGTCACCCGCGCATCCTTCCGCTGATCGTCGAGCTCATGGGCGGCCCGGTCGTCTTCTCCGAGATCTGCATGCGCTACATGGGCCCGCGCAAGGCCGAGCTCCACCGCGCCTGGCACCGCGATCGCCCACACTTTGTCGAGCATCCCATCAGGCTGGATTACATCCAGCTCATGGTCTACCTCACCGACGTCGACGAGCGTACGCACTGCTTCTCCATCTCGCCCGAATCGCACGACGAGCCCATCATCAACAACCACAACGAGCAGATCGCCCGGGGCGGCATCGTCGACCTCCACGGCCCAGCAGGCACGGCGATCCTCTTCAACACCTCTGTGCTCCACACCGCGACCACGCGCACATCGGACATCGAGCGCAAGTCGATCCAGATCTACTACGGCCACGCTGACCGGAGCGTGCTAAGCAACGACTCGTACGTCCCGCCCACGCTCTGGCGCGACAACCCCGACCCCGCCACCCGCGCGTTCTACGGCAAGCTCAACGAAAAAACCAAGCTCTTCGCAGGCATCTGAGAGAGGCCTGTTTTAAAGCCCTGATCTTTCCCCACATCTTTATCTTCATCCCGGAGGGATGACAGCCCGCCGTGGGTTGAGCGTGTACCCACGCGATACCCACGGTCATCGCTCCCTTGATTTTTCTTTCCTGTCCGCCGGCCCCGAAGGGGTCGCACTTCCCACTCGCCCCCCTGAAAACATGATGATTTAGATGCGAAAGCCCTGCCGAGCCCCCATTCCCCACCTTGTATTTCTTACTTATCCCTTATCCCTTTTACCTTATCCCTTTCCCCCCCCCTACCCCCTCGCCCCCACCGCCTCCCGCTCCACCCGCCGCACCAATCCAAAAATCGACAGCCGGTTCCCGTCCGGGTCCCGGAACTCTGCGCTCATCCCATCCGCATCCCCCGCCTGGCTCACCTTCACCGGCGGATGACTGAAAAACAGCCCCTTCTCCCGCAGCCGCGCATAAGAACCCATCACATCCTCGCACTCAAACGCAATCTCCGGCATCGCATTTGAATTGTTGAACGGCATCATCCCCGGGTAAGGATGAATCACCAGCACCATCTGCCCCATGTCAAACTCCACCCACCCAGGGCTCTCCGACCGCACTACAAGCCCCAATAAATCCCGATAAAACGCCGTGCTCCGCGGCACATTCCGCACCGACAAAATCACATACCCCACGTGGCCCAAAAGGCCCAGTTCGTTTCTGTCAGGCATGGCCAGCCTCCTGCTCTAATTAAGTTTGCAGCAACAGGAACCTTCACCCCTGATTCTAGATCGCCCCCCCTCCAATCCCAACTCTTTTTTACGCACCAAATCGCCGCAGATGCAATCTCGCTTCCCAAACATCCGCCACACACTCTCAGCCTCCCGCAATTGCAAAGCATCGCCCCAGCGCGAGAAAACCATCGTGTAAATCTTGAGAATCTTGCAGATCCTGTAAAAAAAATCTCCTCAAAATGCGTTCATAGCCCCCCCAACCTCCCACCTCAAAACGCCTCCTCCAGCTTCGCCAATTCCTCCCTCAACTCCCGCGGCAGCTTCGCCCCAAACTGCTTGTAATGCTCCTTGATCAGCGGCACCTCATCGCTCCAACCCTCCTTGTCCACCGCCAGCAGTTCCGCCAAATCCGCCTTGCTGATCTTCAATCCCTTCACATCCAGCGCCCCCGCTCCCGTCACCGGCGGCAGCACCCCGATCGGCGTCGCCGTCCCCTTGGCAGTCCCTTCCAGCCGTTCAAACACCCACTTGAGCACCCGCGCATTGTCCCCGAATCCCGGCCATAAAAACCGCCCCTTCTCATCCTGCCGGAACCAGTTCACATGGAAAATTTCCGGCAGTCCTGCCCCCGCATTCTCCGCACCCACTTTCAGCCAATGCCCGAAATAATCCCCCATGTGGTATCCGCAAAACGGCAGCATCGCCATCGGGTCGCGCCGCAGCACGCCCACCTGGCCAGACGCCGCCGCCGTCTTCTCCGACGCCATGATCGATCCTAAAAACACGCCGTGCTGCCACGAATTCGCCTGCACCACCAGCGGCGCCACCCCCGCCCGCCGCCCGCCGAACAAAATCGCGCTGATCGGCACCCCCGCCGGGTCTTGCCATTCTTTGGCGATCACCGGGCACTGCCCCGCCCGCACCGTGAACCGCGCATTCGGATGCGAGCTCTTCCTCCCGCAGCCCGGTGTCCACACCCGCCGCGTCCAATCCACCAGATACTCGGGCTTTTCCTTGGTCATCCCCTCCCACCACACATCCCCCTGATCCGTCAGCGCCACATTCGTAAAGATCGCATCATGCGTGATCGTCTTCATCGCGTTCGCGTTGGATTCCACGCTCGTCCCCGGCGCCACCCCGAAAAATCCCGCCTCCGGGTTGATCGCCCGCAGCCGCGTCACGCCGTTCTTATCCTTCACAAACTTCATCCACGCGATGTCATCCCCCACCGTCTCCACTTTCCACCCCTTCAGCGCCGGGGTCAGCATGGCCATGTTCGTCTTCCCGCACGCCGACGGAAACGCCGCAGCGATGTACTTAAACTTCCCCTCCGGGTTCGTCAGCTTCAAAATCAGCATGTGCTCGGCAAGCCACCCCTCATCCCGCGCAATCACCGACCCGATCCTCAGCGCAAAGCACTTCTTCCCCAAAAGCGCATTCCCCCCATACCCCGACCCATACGACATGATCTCCCGCGTCTCCGGGAAATGCACGATGTACTTCTCCTTCTCGTT
>CAZGOM010000373.1:0-3356 GCA_964527265.1 uncultured Phycisphaeraceae bacterium
TCATACGCCGTCTCATAAGCGCTGATCGCGCCCAGGCGCTCGCCCTTGGCTTCCAGGCCCTTAGCCTGATCAAGCGCCTTCTTTGCGGCAACCGGGTCACGTTCCTGCACTGCAACTGCTGCTTCGTTCATATTGATTGCTCCGTAATCCCGGCCAGGATTACCCCAGCCAAGACTCTGCCATGTTAAATCCGAGCCCCAAAAGATATACACATATACCCAAACAGGCAAATCCACCAACCCTCCAACCAACCACTTCCACCGCTACTGATCCCCTTTCCTCACCGCATTCGGCGGCCCATATCCATCCGCGCCCTTGGAGTGGTATTTGTAGTCCTTCCCTTGATATTTCGGTGTCGGCTCATCTTTCACAGGTTCGCTGCACCCGCAAAGCCCCAGGCTCACCGCCATCAATAAACACCCACAAATCGTCGTTTTAATCATAATAAATCCTTCCTGTCCCAACATCATTGCAACTCCTAACCCCTTATTCCCCATCCTCTTAATCATCCCAACTCCTCTTATATCCCAGTCAAAAAATCTTCTCTGCAACCGTCTCAATCACCACATCCAGCATCCTGTTCAATACGTCATGCCCCATTCCCGGGATCGGCATAAGCACCAGAATATCCCCCAGCGGCCGGATGATCAGCCCCTTGGGCCGCATCTTCATGCACACCGCCGCTCCCGTCCGCTTCGCAAAATCAAACGGCACACGCGCCCCCCGGTCCTTCCCAAGCTCAATCCCCACCATCACCCCCCGCTGCCGCACATCCACCACATGCCCAAACCGCCCCTCATCCCGCAACACATCCAACCGTGTCTTCATAATCCGCGCCGATTCCTGCACATGCGCAATCATTTCCGACGACTCAATCAGATCAATCGTCGCATTCGCCGCCGCCGCCGCCAGCGGGTTCCCCGTGTACGTATGCCCGTGAAACAGCGTCTTTCGCTCCGACAGTTCCCCGCAGAACGCCTCTTCCACTTCATCAGTTGCCAGCGTCGCCGCCAGCGGCAAATAACCCCCGGTGATCCCCTTGGCCACGCACAAAATGTCCGGCGTCACCCCATCATGCTCGCACGCAAACATCCGCCCGGTTCTGCCAAACCCCACCGCCACCTCATCCGCAATTAAGAGCACCCCATACTTCCGAGCCAGCTCCGCCACGCCCCGCACAAAACCCGCCGGCTGGCACACCATCCCCGCCGCCCCCTGCATCACCGGCTCGATCACCACCGCAGCCGTCGTCCCCGCATGCTCCTGCAGCATCTTCTCCAGCCCCGCCAGGCACCGCGCCATCATCACCTCTTCCAACTCCCTGCATTCACTCGGCCATTGATGCCCGCCTCCTGGCTTTTGCGCCTTATAAAGCCCCCACTCCCCCTCCGGCGCACGCAGCGCATCCACCGTCTCCATCGCCCGCACCGGAAACACCATCGAAACAAACGGCTTATGAAACAGCTCGCTGTACCCCACGCTCATCGCCCCCACCGTATCCCCGTGGTACGCCCCCGCCAATCCAATAAACCCCTTCTTCTCCGGCTTCCCCTTGTGGAACCAATACCCCACCGCCATTTTGAACGCCGCCTCCACCGCCGTCGCCCCCGCATCCGAATAAAACACCTTATTGAGCTTTTTCTTTCCCCCCTCTTCGACCCGGGACTCGGGATTCTGGACCCGGGACATCCCCCTATTTCCGGGGGCCACCCTCACCAACCGCTCCGCCAGCTCAATCGAAGGCACATTCCCCAGCCCCAGCAGCGTCGAATGCGCAATCTTCCCAAGCTGCCCCACAATCGCCGCATCAATCTCCGGCACCCGATGCCCCAGCACATTGCACCACAAACTCGACACCCCATCGATATACCGCCGCCCCTCCGTATCAATCAAATACGGCCCTTCCCCCCCCTCTATGATCAACTGCTCATTCTCCCGCCACTGCCGCATGGCCGTAAAAGGATGCCACACATGCGCCTTGTCCAACTCAATCAGTCGCCTGGTATCGCTCATGGGATAAGGGCCTGGGGTCTGGTGCCTCGGGTCTAATCTACTTTCTACTCACTACTTTCTATCCACTAATCGCGGTCCTCCGCGATTACAATTGCCCCTGCCAGTTCGCCGGGCACAAAAGCACCGGCAAGTCCGACATCCGGATCAAATTCCCCGGCACATCCCCCGCGATCAGCCGCTTAAACACGCCCTTCCCCGTCAGCCCCAGAATGATCATCGTGCACCCGCGGCTCTTGGCCGTGTTCAAAATCGCCTTCGGAATATCATCGGCAAACAACATCACGCCCTCGGCATGCACCCCAGCCTTCACCAGACTGTCGGTCATCAGCTTCAGCGTCTGTTCCCCGCGCTGACGCGCATCAGTCTCGTTCTCATCGTCATCCGTGAACTGCGCCACATGCGCCACAATGACATCCCCCTCCAGCCGCCGCGCAAGGTCCGCGATGGGGTTCGTCAACTTCTCAGCCGCCCAAGGCGAACTGACCGCAATCAATAGCTTGCTCTTTGCCAAGGCTTTCTCCAAAACGCGTCGCTTAGACCCTGCCTAATATATACGAAACCAAACCATTGCGGACACGCCCGGCTCTGGCCCCCATTCCCAACTCCTCTCAACGCAGGACACAGGACAAACTCTTCTCCCTCTGAACCAGAACCCAGAACCCAAGACCCAGAACCCATCCCAATGCCCCACCCCTCCCCCGCCACACTCGACCAGCTCAAATCCTCCGGCTACCGCTACCGCTCCGTCAAACAGGAAATGCGGGAAAACCTCATCTCACGCCTCAAGGACGGCAAGGAACTCTTCCCCGGCATCGTCGGCTACGCCAAAACCGTCGTCCCCGACGTCATCGCCGCCGTCCTCTCACGTCACGACATGCTCTTCCTGGGCCTGCGCGGCCAGGCCAAAACCCAGATGATCCGCATCCTCCCTTCCCTCCTGGATGAATGGGTCCCCACCGTCGCCGAAGCCCACATCCCCGACGACCCCCTCGCCCCCGCCACCACCGCCGCCAAACGCATCATCGCCGAGAAAGCCGGCGACACACCCATCAAGTGGCTCCACCGCTCCGAGCGCTACAACGAAAAACTCGCCACCCCCGACGTCTCCATCGGCGATCTCATCGGCGAGGTCGACATCATCAAGCATGCCCAGGGCAAACTCCTCTCCGACGAGGAAACCATGCACTTCGGCCTGATCCCCCGCACCAACCGCGGCATCTTCGCCATCAACGAACTCCCTGATCTCGCCCCACGCATCCAGGTCGGCCTCTTCAACGTCCTCGAAGAGCGCGACTTCCAGATCCGCGGCTATCCCGTCCGCATGAAGCTCGACATGTGCCTCG
>CAZGOM010000374.1:0-1480 GCA_964527265.1 uncultured Phycisphaeraceae bacterium
ACGTAATCGCACGTCTCCCGCGCGATGTCCCCGTAAAACGTCGGCTCCGTTTCATTCGGATGCGTCGCCTGCGCAATCGCATACGTTTCAGCCAGGAGCCCATTGTCGTACAGCATTTTTTCAAAGTGCGGCACAAGCCACTTCTCATCCACCGAATACCGGTGGAACCCGCCCCCCACCTGGTCATACATCCCCCCGCGCGCCATCTTCTCAAGCGTCGTTCCAATCGCCTTCCAAAGATCCGCATCCTGGTTGTTCTGATACACCTTCAGCAGAAACAGCAGATTCGTCGGCGTGGGGAACTTGGGCGCCCCGCCAAACCCTGCATTCACCGGGTCATAGCTCCGCAGCAGCGCGTTGGCCGCCGTCTGCACCAGCTGCACATTCAGCTCACCCGCGTCATCCATATGCGCCAGGTGCTTCTCCACCGACTCCGCCACTTCCTGGGCCTGCGTGATGATGTCCGCCCGCTGCCCGTTCCACGCCTTGCTCAACCCCGTCAATATCTGCGGGAAACTCGGCATCCCATGCATCGGCTCCGGCGGGAAATACGTCCCCGCATAAAACGGCTTCAGGCCCCGGTCCTCTTCCCCCTGCGTCCCCGGCGGCGTCAGAAACACACTCATCGGCCAGCCGCCCCGCCCCGTCATCACCTGCACCGCCACCATGTAAATATCGTCAATGTCCGGCCGTTCCTCTCGGTCCACCTTCACATTCACAAACAGCTCATTCATCTGCGCGGCAATCTCCGGATTCTCAAACACCTGCCGCTCCATCACATGGCACCAATAGCACGTCGAATAACCCACCGAAAGAAAAATCGGCTTCCCCAGCTTCCGCGAAAGCTCAAACGCCTCTTCACCCCACGGATGCCAATCCACCGGGTTATGCGCATGCTGCAAAAGATACGGGCTCGTCTCTTTGGCCAGATGATTCGTATATTTCCAGCTTCCATCCGCATTGACCAGGTCCTTGTGATGCGGGTGCGCATGCGAGTCGTTAGCCATAAACCATCCTTAAAGGGTGTGAACCCTGCATCTTACCCCACCGGGAGCGCCGGCATCCTGCCGGCTCCCAATCACATCCCTCCCCCGACATAAGTGAAACCGTAAGCCGGCACTCTCCTCATTCGGATGGCCTGATGCACGGATAGGCCACGCCACCTCTGCCACTGGCCTCTGCGCCAGTGCCCGTTACACCGACAACTCACGAAAAACCGTCACCACTCCTCCCTCCGACCAGACCCCAGACCCTGGACCCCAGACCCTTACCTCTTGTACCTTTCCTCCATGACCACCATCGGCGCCATCCGCCCACTGCCACTGGCGTCTGCGCCAGTGCCCATTGCGCCGATTAATGCACGAAGAAAACCATCATCAATCCACATGCCGACACCCCCTCTGCCTTTTACCTTATCCCTTATTCCTTGTACCTTTCCTCCATGACCACCATCGGCGCCATCCGCCCACTGCCACTGGCG
>CAZGOM010000374.1:1580-3340 GCA_964527265.1 uncultured Phycisphaeraceae bacterium
CCTTATCCCTTATTCCTTGTACCTTTCCTCCATGACCACCATCGGCGCCATCCGCTGGGACGCCTGGACCGGCGGCCCCATCACCACTCAGGTTGAACGCACCCTCAGCCCCCGCCAGTACCAGGACCGCGCCCCCTGGTTTGCCCAACCACTCGCACCCGACCAACTCTCTATCCACGCCGACCAATCCATCATGGACCAGGAAATCCTCTACGCCGCCGACGCCGGCCTCGATTACTGGGCCTTCGTCCTCTACGCGCGCGGCACATCCATGGAAGTCGCACTCGACCACTACCTCGCCAGCCCCCACAACACCCGCCTCAACTTCTCCCTCATCCTCCACAGTTCCTTCAGCGTCCCAGACGCCCAATGGCCCGCCGAGCGCGACCGCACCCTCGCCCTCCTCAAACATACCGCTTATCAAACCGTCCTGAACAACCGCCCCCTGGTCTACGCCTTCGCCATGGGCGATGGCGACAAATTCCCCCGCGCGCGCTTCACCGAATTCCTCACCGCCGCCCGCGCCCAGGGCACCGATCCCTACATGGTCTACATGGGCTGGAACCCCGCCGCAGACTACGCCGCCCAATCCCCCCTCGGCTTTCACGCCGTCTCCGCCTACGCCCACCCCGGCAATCACCCCACCTTCAACCAACTGGTCGAAAACCTCGAATCCGGCCCCTGGCAATCCGCACTCAAAACCAACACTCCCTACATCCCCATCGTCACCACCGGCTGGAACAAACAACCCAGAAAAGACCACCCCGTCGCCTGGGAACTCAACCACGGCTATCACAAAGACACCCTCTTCACGCCCCCCGCCACCCCCGACGAAATCGCCCACCACCTCGCCCGCGCCATCGCCTTCACTCAGCAAAACCCCCAGATCAACCCCGCCAACACCCTCCTCCTCTACGCCTGGAACGAACACGACGAAGGCGGCTGGCTTACCCCCACCCTCAACCCCACAAATCCCAACACCCCCAACACCTCCCGCCTCGACGCCATCAAAAAGGTTCTAAAATCAACACTTCGTTCGAAGTTGGAGTAGCTTTCGTAATTGAATCATTTTTAGCACGAACGACTCGAAGCACAGCCATATACCAAGGAGCTGGCTGTAAGTCTCCACCTTCAATTTGACGAGTTTCTCTAACACCAAATACCCAAAAACCCGCGACTTCTAAATCTCTCAATGATTGGTTCATTTTGAAGATGACTTCAACATGTTGACCCGCTTCAAGATCACCTGATAAGTCGCCATAATCCTGTGCATCCTGAAAGAAATCCCTTATCAACATCATCTCTTGAGTTGTCAGTGGTTCGTCATTAGCGAATTCCGACCCGTGCGTTTTGTCGATGATCGCAAAGAGTTCAGAGCCCGACCTGATTCGAGGTAGAACCGATGGAGTGTGTGCCTTGATACGCCGCACACGAAGACGCGGTCTATCATTGGTTTTTGAAAGTGAATTGAGAATCCAATTTTCATGCTTTGCTTTGATTTCTTGCAGCTTCTCGACCGTGTAGGTTTTCTGTTGATCATCGATTATTTTGTGATGAACACGACACAACACCAATAAATTGGTGTAATCATCAATCTCACTAGCGGGAATTAATGGGTCATATCTTGGACCATTGGATTGTCCTGAAATAATGTGACACTCGTCTCCTACAACAGCTTCAGAATCAGATGACGTGCATTCAGCCACTAGTGGTTTTTCAAGTTTGAATTGACGGATAGAGGTGCTTGAGTTTTGTACGCG
>CAZGOM010000375.1:0-3323 GCA_964527265.1 uncultured Phycisphaeraceae bacterium
AAGAGATTGACGGCGGGGATGGGACCGGGCGCGTTATAGCCTTCGATGATGAAGGCGGCGGAGGAGAGATCGGCGGCGAGGGCGGGGAGAGAGGCTGTTTTGGCGCGGCCGCTCACGATGAAGCTGGAGATGCTGTTGGCCTTGATGGAGCCGCCGGTCCATTGGCCGGTGGTGAGGGAACCGATGCGGTTACCGACAAAGCCGTCGGCTTCGTCGGAGTCGAGATAACCGGCGAGGATGTTGACGTTGTTGGCTTGGCCTTTGATGGTGAGGGTGTCGATGCCGTCTTCGAACTGGAAGGCGGTGTTGTCGGCGCTGCTGAGGGTGATGGAGCCGGTGTGGCGGAAGATGGTCCAGCTGGCGCTGTCGACGGCGCCGGCGATGTTGACTGTGCCGAGCGAGAACGCACCCTGACGGCCGGTGCCGAAGGTGGTGAGATCGGGCTGGAAGTCGCCAGGGGAGGCGAACGCGGGAGAAGAGGACGACCTGCCGGTGATGTTGAGGGCGATGATGGAGCCGGCGTGAAGGGTGTCGACGGTTTCGTTCTGGTCGAGCCAGTGGATGGCGGTGAAGCGGCCGATAATGCCGTTGACTTCGATGTTGAGGTCGTTGATGCGGCCGAGGGTGAAGTCGGTGCGGGAGGCGACTGCGCCGCGGATGTTGATGAAGTGGTTGTCGTCGCCGTTGATGTCGTTGAGGGTGATGGCGTTGATGGAGCCGTCGGTGATGAAATTGTGGTGCAGGTCGACGCGTGAGGCGTTGAAGACATTCAGCGCACCGTGGACCTGAATGTCGTTGATAGAGGTGAGGCCGGAGCCTTTGCCGTTGGTCTGGGTGACGTCGATGGCGAGGGAGGAGGAGGAGGTGGTGCCGTCGAGGGCGAGGGTGAGGATCTCGCGGGTGAGCGGGTTGAATTCGATGGTGCCTGAGCCGAGGCCGGTGAGGGTGAAGAGGACGGAGTTGCCGGTGGCGTCGATGAAGGTGCGGTCGGCGCGAGGGGTGGCGCGGGTGAAAGTGAGGGAAGCGACCTTGGTTTCGGCCTGGATGTGGAAGGTGAAGGACTCGCTGGAGTTGTAGGCGATGGAGACGTTGCCGGTGGATTTGCCGATATGGTCGGCAAGGAAGTTGATAATGACGGTGGAGGATTCGCCGGGGAGGATTTCCAGGGGGGACTGGGCGACGTAAAAGCCCTCGGGGACGGTGATGGCGCCCAGCTCAAGGGTGGTGTCGCCGGGATTGGAGATGGTGAAGGATTTGCTGATGGATGAGCCGAGGGTGGTGAAGCCGAAGTCTGTGCCATTGTTCTGAGAGGCGCCCAGGAGGCCGGGGGTGATTTCCTGACCGTTGCCGGCGAGACGAATGCTTCCATGGAAGTAGAGATACGTGCGTCCGATGATGTTGGGGTCGCCTTGCGTGGTGCTGTTGTAGCCGGTCCAGAGAACGGTGAAGCCGCCCCGGCCGTCCGGGGAGATGTCGGGAGCGAGGTTTGCGTAGGCGTCGGGCTGAGTGCTGACTTGAAAATGATCCTGGGTCGTGTGATTGATCAAGTCGTAGACGGAGGCCATGACGACGGCGCCGTTGTTTTGAGAGGAGGTGTAGACGACGGCGGCTCGGCCTGGGGCGGTCATTTCCACCGAGGGGTGATCGGAGTCGAATTGGGCTTCACTGACAACGAAAGGAGCGCCGATGGCGACCAGGTTCTGATCAAGGTATTGAGCGGCGATTTCGTTTTTGGAGGTCTGAAGATTGCGCTGTTCCCAGGCGATAAAGTAAGAATTGGAGGTGGTGTCGTAGGCAAAGTCCAGGGAGGTGGATGCGCCGGGGTTGACGGAGAAACTGAGGGGGTTGCCCACTTTTTGGTTGGCGTTGTCAAAAGACTGGACGCTGATGACCTGGCTCCCCTGAACGGGGTAGGAGGCTTCATAGGCGATGGTATAGCCGTTTGGGGTGAAGACGATGTCGGAGCTGTTGTAATTGACGTTGTTGTAGCCGTAATCGACGAGGAGGTCGTCGGTGAGTGGCGCGCCGGTGGAGTCGAAGTGGCGGACGCGGACGCTGCTGGAGGTGCCGGTGCGGGACATGGCGAAGGAGGACCATGTGACGGCGAAGTGTTTGTCGGAAGTGACGGCGATTTGCAGGTCATCAGTGCGGACGCCGGCGTTTGGCTGCTGGGTTCGGGTGAGGACTGGGAAAATATCGCCGATGGCGCCTTGCGAGTTGAAGAGACGGCCGACGATGTTGGAAGAGCCGACGATCCAGACGGCGGCGAAAAGGTCGGAGTCGAGTTGAGTGACTTTGACATTTGAGGCCTCAATGAAGCGGTACGCCTCGGTGGTCAAATTAATAGGCGGACCCCAATCGTGGTCGTTGTTTCGTTTGTCCTGAACCATGACGGTGCGGTTGTTGGTGCCGACCCAGCCCATGACAAAGGAGTAGGGATCCAGCGGGCGGCTGTCGTGTGCGATGGCGGCGCCCTGGCCTTCATGGGCGTAAATGGCCTGATTGCCCAAAGGAAAGTATGTCGTGGAGAGGAACTGGCGGGATTCGAGGGGTTCAAGAGCGGGGCGAAGGGCGAGGGCGACCACGCGCTGGGCGAGGGATTTTTTGATGAGCATTGCATACCTTTGGGGAGAGCAGAGAGGATTTTTGGGGCCGCGAGAGTATAGGGGATTCAAGTGGAGCGCGGAGAGGATTCAATGGAATGGAAATGTTGACAGTTGCGATTAATAAGGGCTGCAATTCGGCGGGGAACAAGATTTGGAGCGGGTTAAATGGTCTTTGATGTGTGGCCGGGCGATCTGATCGCGGCACGCCTGGCCAAGCTGCCGAGCCGTTGGGTGAAGAAGCGTGTCAATGAAACAACTGGCCCTCACGCGGGCCTTGTTTCACACCAAAGGGGAGGAAGAGCACAAGAAGGATGAAGGATGGGCGACTCAGGGGACGCCGGCGGGGAAGAGGATCTGGAAGTTGGTCTGGCCGGAGTAGGCGATGTGCTCGCGAGCGTCGACGTGGCCGTCCATGTAGGCGAAGTTGGAGAGGTTTTGGCTGCCGTTGTGGCGGAAGCCGTGGAAGTATTGGTCGAAGTAGCCGTTTCTGTCGCCGGGGAAGGTGTCAATGGAGGAGGAGTAATAGGGTATGACGGAGCCCCATTTCCAGTGTTTGCTGTCGGCCAGGAAGCGGGCTTCACTGGGGGAAACGGCGGGGGTGCCGGCGGCCCAGCGGGCGCGGGGCTGGCCGTAGAGATAGGCGCCGGGTTTGGAGCGTGGGATGACGCTGATGTTCATGGCGTAGCTGGTGGGGAGGAAGTCGTTATCCCAGCAGGT
>CAZGOM010000376.1:0-3314 GCA_964527265.1 uncultured Phycisphaeraceae bacterium
GCGCCGGTCTACTACAACTCTTATCGACATTCGCCGGAAACTTGGACTACACCCACCGCAAACACGTTCTGACCAAATCTCTGATCTGACCAGACCCTAGACCCCTGACCCTTCTTCAAGCATCTTCCCGCGCCGTCACCTTATAGCTCTCGCGTTCGCCGCGGCCACGCAGAGGGTAATCCTTGCGCAGCGGATGCCCGGGGAATTTCTCCCACGTCAAAATGCGGCGCAAATCCGGGTGCCCGTCGAAAACGATGCCAAACATGTCATACACTTCGCGCTCGGTCCATTCCGCGCCTGCCCAGATATCGCACACGCTCTGCACATGCAACGCCGGGTCGTGTTCAATGCCAGTCGTGTCACGTGAAGGCGACAAGAGCACCTTGATGAACAGTCGACGGTTAAACGGGTAGCTCACCAGATTGTAAACCACCGCAAAGCGCCCGCCCGCGCCCGGCATCGCCTTGGCCGCGGGGTAATTCAAATAATCGATCCCCACTACATCCGACAAAAAGTTGTATCGGCATGAAGCATCATCACGCAGAAACTGCATCACCCTATGCAGATCACCCGGCGGCACCACCAGCGTCGTCTGTCCGCGAAATTCAGTCGCGTAAAACGTCACTTCTGGAAACTGCGTCTTAATCAGCGGCAGCGTGGGATGGTCGAGGTTGGGCTTAGCCATGATGACTCCTGATTGGCCCGTAATTCTCCCGGATTTACCCTCCCATGTCCACTCACTTGTACGCTTTGCCCGCCATCACCACTCCATTTTTCAGGCAGCTTCTCAATCTCTCATCCTCCAACCCGCCCATCCAACAAAGTCCAATCAAAAAATAGCAACTTGCTTATCCTCTCCCCAGAGGCCTGTTCTTCGTATTAAAAACGTCCTCTCTTCCACTTTTCCACATCCGCGATCAAATCATTTTGCTCTGTAACAGCCGACTCGTATTCTCCCCCTTGTCCTCCCTGCCTGCCCTCCCCGTTGTACCCCCCGCCTGACTTCCCCGTAGTACCCCCCGCCACCGTCCGTATTCCCCCCGAGGAGTTGCTTTATGCCAAACGTCGCATTTGCTTTTATTTTTTTGGGCCTGCTGTTTTCCGTCATGTTCATTTATGAGGTAACCGACGGCCATAAACAGCCTTTCGCCTTGCCCGCCCCCCAGCCCGTCAACATCGGAAAAACTGTCGTAAGCGTGCCCAAACCCTTTGTTCTCATCGACTTCACCAAAAACAAGCCTCCCCAAAACCGCAGCAACCGGCGTCCTAAGGCCTGAGCCTCCCGGCTCTAAGCTTGATCCACCTTCTTGGCTTCCCCGCCCTCCCACTCTGCAAACAGCCAGAACAGCAGCCCCGCCGCCGCCACCGTCAGCCCCGCGCTCACATAAAACGCCAATTGCAGGCTCTGCTGCGCCAGCGCCCCCATCACCACATTCCCCACGATGCGGCACACCCCCGCCACAATCATCGTAAACACCGCCTGCATTGAAATCCGATACGTGTCCCCCGCACGCTGATTTAGATACACCTGCGGCAAAACATGGAACACCAGCACATTCACCCCATGAAACACCTGCGTCCCCACCGCCACCCAAGGCGACACAAATGTCCCGATCAGCACCAGACGCACCGCCAGTGAGAACACCCCGATCGCCAGCAGCCTCCGCAGCCCCATCCACTTGATCAGCCACGGCAAACCCAGCATGAACCCAATCTCAACCGAAACCCCGATCTGCGATATCAACCCGATCCACTTCTTCTCAATATGCGCGCTTTCCGCCAGGTAAATCGGGTAGTAACTGTAATACCCCGTCGCCGCGATGTGCGTCAGCGCCATCGCCACGAAAATCACCTGCACATCCCGATACTTAAGCATCGCCAGCGCGGCAAACGTCGGCACGCTCCGTTTCTCTCCCTCCGCCGCCTTCACCACATTCACCCGTCCGCACTCCGCCGGCAGCCGCCACGCGTTATAAACACCCAACGCGCAAAACCCCGCCGCGATAAACAAAATCACCCCCGTCGAAGTCCCCCAACTCAGCAAAAAATACAACATCACGCTCGGCACCATAAACCCCAGAGATCCCCAGATCCGGATCTTCTGATAGGCCACCGGCGCCTGCCCCGTCGCCTCACGCGCCCGCTGAACTGAAAAATTCATCCCGTCCTGCAGCGACGTGATCGGCGCCATCGCCAGGTAATGAATCGCCGTAAACACCACCACCCAGAAAATCGGCGTCGTGTAGTACAGCGCCAGCAGCGGCACCGCCGCCACCAGGAACACCTGCATCATCAACCGCCGCGGGTCCATCCTTGCATCCGCCAGAAACCCCGCCATCACCGGCGTGATCAGCGACGCCACCGACGTCATCGCCATCACCCAGCCGATCTCCGACCGACTCAGTCCACGGTCACTCAAAAACACCGTAAACACCGGAAGCAGGCTCCCGATCACGGCAAACGCCAGAAAATATTGAAGCTTTAAGCGAAACAATAGGCGTCTTGGGTCTGGGGCCTCGGGTCTGGTCAGCGCGCAAGATCATACCCCCGACCCCAACCACCAAGCCCCACCGACGGTCCGGCACCCTTTCACTCGGGCAAGCATGTCCCCAATTCCTTAAACATCCTCCAACAACAAATTAAATACATAACCAACTGTTAATCACATTTCTTTTTCTGACCAGACCCCGCACCCCGCACCCCAGACCCTTCCTCCACACCGTATCATATGCCCAACCGCCAACGGGCTTCACGCGAGGATTCATGAGCAATTGGGATGTTTCAAAGATCCGCATGGTCGCCATCGACATTGACGGAACCATCCTCCGCAACGACAAACGGCTTTCGCTTAAAGTCGTCACCGCCGTGAAAATGGCCGCGAAAAAGGGTGTCAAAGTCATTCTCGCCACCGCACGCCCACCCCGCTCCGTCAAGGAAATCTACGGCATCCTTGGCTTAAACACCCTCCAGGTCAACTACAACGGCGCACTCATCTACGACCCAGGCCGTAAGCACACGCTCCTCCACCTCCAACTCGACCCCAACGTCGTCCTTGAGGTCATCAAAGCCGCCCGCGCCAAGGAACCCTCCGTCGTCGTCAGCATGGAAGACCTCGACCGCTCATTCACCGACCGCGTCGATCCCACCCTCCAGACCGAAACCGACAAGCTGTTCCCCCCCGACCAGATCGGAAATATCGAAAGCTTCCTCACCCACCCCATCACCAAGCTCATGCTTATGCAGCGGGCCGAAAAGATGAACAAGGTCCGCAAGCTGCTCGAACACAAATTCAAAGACCGTGTCGCCTTCGCCGC
>CAZGOM010000377.1:0-3312 GCA_964527265.1 uncultured Phycisphaeraceae bacterium
CCCACCATCATCCCGATCTGCGTCAGGATCTCCGTGTTGTTCTTGTAATAGTCCTCCGTGTCCTGGGAGAACTCCTTGCTGGTTCGCGCCCGCAGCCCCGTCTGCGCCTCGATCTCCCTTGCCGCCTTCACTGGGTCAACTCCCGGCCGAGTCTTCACCAACACAAATGACATGAGCCGCCGCTCCGGCGGCGCCAAACTCATCGCACGCGAATACGTCGTATACATCGTCGGCTGCGGCATCACCCGTGGCGACACCTCGCAAAAACCCGCCACAATCACCCGCTTGTCGTTCACAAGTAGCGCATCCCCCACCTTCGTCGGCGTTGAGACCGCCGTGTTGGGGCTCTTCCTGTCCAACAGTTTCGTTCCTGAAATCCGGTCCAGCAGCACCGCATCCGCCGACCTTAACTCCTCCCCCGTCACTCCCGGATCCAACTTCACCGGCAGGCCAATGAGCGTCGCGTCGTCGATCCCGATCACAATCACGCGCCGGAACCGCCCATCCGCCAGCCGCGCCCGCAGCACACCTGTGTAAAGCGGCACGGCCCATTCCACGCTCTTCACCCCGCGTACCCGCTGCGGCGCCGTGTCCGACAGCGAAGCCACTTCATCCACATATTCCACCGACGGGTCCATCACCCAGATGTCCGCCTGCGGCGTATCCTCGATCAACGCATACGCACGCACCATGATTCCGTTGTACATCCCCAGAAGCAGCGTGATCAGCAAACACGAAAACGACACCCCAAACACCAAACCCAGGTATTTCGTCACATCCCCAAGCAGCATCCGAATGCCGATCAGAATCATAGCCGCGCCATTCTAGTCCCCCTGTTCTCCGCTCACCCCTCTGCATATTGCCGCGCCCCAAAACCCGCCCGAGCCCTCCAAAGATCACATCTTTCACTCGCGTTTATCACTTTTGTGTCGCACAAATCCACTGTTCCTTTATTTGGTCTAATACAATAAACATAAGTATTTAACTTGCGATATCGGTTCCCCTTCCGACAGGCTGATTTTTATGAGCAACGCCTCTCCGCGCCACTCCCAAGGCTTTACCCTCGTCGAGCTCCTCGTCGTCATCGCGATCATCGCCGTCCTCATCGCCGTCACCCTCCCCAGCCTCGGTAAAGCCCGCGCCGCCGCCCGCACAGCCATCTGCGCCTCCAACCTCCGCCAGCAGTTCATCCTCGTCACCAGCTACGTTCAGGACCAGCGCGACGGCGCCTTCCCCCAATCCACCCGCTGGTCCGCCGCATGGATGGTCCGCATGACTCCCTACCTCGGCTGGCCTTACAAAAGCGGCTACGACAACATCAACTCCGCCCGCTACACACTCGATAGCCGCCTCTCCGGCTGGTCCGCCGACAATGAATGCCCAGACCGTAAATACCCCATCTTTTCCTGCCCCACCACCAAAAGCTTCCCCCGCCCCGGCTACTGGGGCCAATCCTACGGCTACAACCTCACCCTCACCTCCGGCCGCCCAGACGACTCCGCCGCTAACGCCATCGTCTGGCCACGACGCCGCACCATGTACACCATCAAATGGATGCCCAGCAACATCATCCTCACCGCCGACTGCTACATCAATTCATTCATGAATTTTGGCGACTTTAACGCCAGCATCGTTGAAAACACCGGCCCACGTGTCCATGAGTACCCCCGCATCAACATGCAGTTCCTCGACGGCCATGTCGCCCTGATCGGCAAAGGCGAGCGCTCCGACATCAATATCGATGACTCCCCTGGCACCCTTTCCCTCCCCGCCGGCTGGTAAACCCTGGCCCATCCAAGATAAACCCAACAAAAAACCCCGCGTCTTCCGCGGGGTTTTCTTCTACTAAGTGAGCCATACTGGACTCGAACCAGTGACCTCATCCATGTCAAGGATGCGCGCTAGCCAACTGCGCCAATGGCCCATCTCGCTCAGGCTCTCGCCCAAACAGGCCCCTCATTATACCGACTCATTTCCCCCGTACAAGTCTCCAGCATAGGCGACTCAGGGCAACTCACCTGCGCGGCTGGAAGCTGTTGGACTCAACCGCCCCATTTCTTCCCTCCTCAACCTCTTCTCTTCAACGCAGGACTCAGGACACTGGACGCGCGATTCCAAACGCGTCCACGCGTTTGGCCTACCCCCACGGCTTTAAATCCCCAGGCCCATCCACCTTCATCACCACACCCTGCGCCCCCGCATCCGCATACCGCGCCATCGCACGCCAAAGCGGCACCAACACCGCCTCCTGCGTCAGCGAATCCACCACCAGATGCATCGGGCCCGTCTCGCCTGAAATCGTCCGCGAACTCAACCCTCTTCCCAACGCCGGCTTCATCAGCTCAAAAAGCTGCCATGTCATCCCCTTGGCCTCCCAGTCCGTCTTCGGGTCCGTCACCACCGCCGACAAATCCCCATACCGTCGCGCCATCCGCGTATGCGTATGCCCCACCTTGGATATCACCCGCTCAACCGACTTGCCCTTCAAATAGCCCTTAAAAAGGAAATGCGACAGATCACCATTAATCTCACAATCAAACAAATCCAGCACGCGGCAGCACCCCGTCGGGTCCTCCGTGATCATGTTGATGTGAACCTCCAGGTAAAAATTCATCCCTTCACCCCACACCGCTGACCGGATCTTTTCCAGATTTTCCTTGCACCATTGGAGGTAAGCCTCATCGTGGCGATACTCCCCGCCGGTTGAGAGATATTCTTCCGGAAGTTCGTATTGAAAACTCACAAACCCGCACCCCAGGTCGCGCAGGAATCGAATGTCTTCAAGCACCCCGTTGAACCACCCGAGCTTTCGCATCGCCTGGTCCCGGATGTGGATCGTCGCGCCAAACGCTTCCAGCCCGGTCCCACTGAGCTTTTTCGACAACTTCGCCCCGCGCGCCGCTAGGCTCTCCCCGGGGAAAAAGTGTGCGTAACCCGCGTGTGAATACTCAATCCCCTCAAACCCCACCCCCTTCACATACCCCAGCAGCCCATCCAGCGTCGCACTCCGCGGGTCCTTGGGCCCCATCATCGTCGGCCACGAGCAAATCGCCACCCGATGCCGCGAAGCCAACACACGATTCATTGATTGCCCCATAAATAGAACCTTCCCTTTCACCCCCCAAAAAAGTGGCGGGCCTTTCACGGCCCGCCACTCCATAACTCTTGAAACAACAAACGCTTCGTCTTCAACTCTTCGACGCAGGACTCAGAACCCTGGACGCGAGACTCCAAACGCGTCCGCGCGTTTGGCTCACCCCCAGGGCTTCAAATCCCCAGGCTCATCCACCTTCATCACGATCCCCTGCGCGC
>CAZGOM010000378.1:0-3304 GCA_964527265.1 uncultured Phycisphaeraceae bacterium
GGGGGGGGGAGGGTGGGGGGGGGGGGGGGGGGGGGGGGGGGGGGGGGGGGGGGGGTGGGGGGGGGGTGTGCCGGGGGGGGGGGAATTGCATCGGCCGTGGCCAAGCGTGGAGGGGGCTATGTATTCGTGAATGGTTTTTTCCCGATGCTGGCATATGGGCAGATGGCGGGTTTCAAGCCGATGGCGCTTGAAGAGGTATGGCCGGCGGGGCCGCGTTCGCTGATCCGCATGCCGCTGAAACAGGGGAAAGTGCAGCCGGTGGCGGAATCGGATCGGGATGTAGTGGAGACGAATCTTTTAACAGGACCCAAGGGATCGTGCGTGGTGCTGGCGAATTACACGTATCAACCGATTGCGAAACTGACGGTAACGGTGCGGGTAAAACATCCGGTGACCAAGGCATGGAGCACAGAAGGTGCGGCAGTGAAGATTGTGGAGACGCTGAAGGACGGCGGGGTGCGGATTGAATTGCCGCTGGATTTAACGGACATTGTGGTGTTGGAGCCGTGAATACCGCCGAGGACGGCGGAGTTTTGCGTGCAGTATCGTGTGTCCAGCGTCGAAGATGGAGAGGGTTGAAAAGAAGAGTTGTAGCGCGGCTTATTCAGTCGATGGGTGGGGGGCCGAAGCGGTTGTTGCCGGTGGTGCCTTCGATGTAGCCGCCGATGAATAGGGTGAAGAGGTGGCCGACGATTGGGGGGGTAAAGATGAGAAGAGCGCGCCAGCCTGTGATGTCCATGTCGTGCCAGCGTTTGGCGGTGGCGGCGAGAAAAATCCATGTGGCGGGGAGCATGACGGCAGCCAAGGGTAGAAAGAGGCATGCTGTGACGAGGGTTTGGGCGACGAGTAGATGGGTGATGGCCAGGGCAGCCAGGCAAAAGAGGGGATAAATGATGCCGGTAGGGATGGCGAGCCAGAGGAAACGGGAGGGGCTGATGCGGCCTTCAAAGGAAAAAAGTGAGAGGATGGGGTTATCAACGGGGGCTGGATTGGTGGGAACGCCAAAGCCGGTCTGGCCCCAGAGATCGGTCGGGTTGTTGTTTTGAGCCGGGGCCGGTGTGGAGGTTGGAGGGAGCCAGTTGGGGGGTGGGTCGTTGGGCTGGTTTGCGGCAGGGGTGGCGGGGTTTGGCCGCTGGGTCGCGGGAGCAGGGCGGGGCCGAGGCGGAGCCTGGAAACCCTGGCCTGCTTTGGATGGATGCATGAGCTTGAGGGCGATGGCCCAGGTCTCGATGGCCCAGAGGGCGTGGGCAAGGTCATGGCCGTGTTCGGATTTAAGGGCGTGGGCGAGACGCTGGTTGGTTTGGGGGAGGTCGGCGGGGGGGACTTGGCGGAGGGCTGCCGGGACATTGCTTTTCACGGCGGTGACGAGAAGTTTGATTTCCAGATCATCCCAGGGGCAGTAGTCGCGTAAGAAAGCGTGGCACAGGCGCGGGTCCTGCGCGATGTGCTGGCCGTGAGTGGTGATGATTTTTGCCAGTGCCTGGCGCGTTTCGTCTTTCATGGTCTTCAGGTTTTGGGCAGTCGTCAGGACGCAGAATGACGGGGCTCAATGCTCAGAATATGATACGAAAAGATGCAGGGAAGATGGGGAGAGGGGTGCGGTTTTGTGGCCCAAGCAAGGATTTGGAACGTCTGGGGAATAGGTGTTTGGGGTGGTTCCTGACACACCTGATTTCGTTACATGCGAACCTCGGGGCGGCTTAGCCATTCAGGTGTTGAATTTTTGTGTAATTTAGATTGAAGCGTCCTGGCCGGGGGGCGGGGTAGGCTTGCTGTTGGGTGTATCGCTGAGGAAAACGTGGCCGTCGCCGATTTTGGTGGCGTAGCCGAGTTCGACAAGGGCGTGGAGGGCGGCGGTCTGTTCGGCCTGCTTTTTGGTGTTGGACCAGGCGGCGGGGAAGCGCTGACCGGCGATGATGACGCAGACCTCGAAGCTTTTGGCGTGGTCGGGGCCGGTTTCGCTTAGGAGAGTGTATTGAGGATTGGATGTAAATTGGCGCTGTGAAACGGTTTGCAGCGTGCTCTTATAGTTGTCGTGGATGGAGCCGGGTTTGTTTAATTCGACGATGTGCTTAAAGAGCGTGCGGGCGATGAAATCGCGCGCGGGGTCGATGCCGCCGTCGAGGTAAATGCCTGCGATGATGGATTCATAGACGGCGGAGGTGACGGATTCAGGGATTTCGGAGCCGCGGCTCATGCCTTTGCCGAGGGTGATGAGGTCGGCGAGGCCGATTTCGCGGCTGACGACGGCGCAGATCCTGCGGCTGACGACGGCGGACTTGATTTTGGTGAGATCACCTTCGAGAAAATCGGGATATTCGCGGAAAAGGTGCTCACAGACGACGAAAGAGAGGATGGAATCGCCGAGGAATTCCATGCGTTCGTTGCTGTTTTTGCGTGTGTGTGCGACGGAGGCATGACGAAGGGCCTCTGCCAAAATGGCGGGGTCCCTGAATTCGTAGCCGAGGATGTTGGTAATGATTGGGCTATTCATTCGCTGTAGTTACATTTATACGATAACATTTTATTTAGACAACTACCGTTGCAAATTTATTGTATTTATTCGCATGAGCGGGGTTGAATGGCGTTGTGTGGTCATTGCATGAGTGGATGGCTAAGATGCTCGTCGAGTGTATATGTTTTTTGAGTGAACCGGCGGGTCATAAAACCAGTACGATTCAGGTGTACGGGTGATTCGAATGGTTGCCGCGCAGGCGGCTTTACAGCAGAGGACACCACCCCTTGAACGCTTTTGACTTATCAGTGTCCGGACTTGGGCACATTTTTAGCGGTTTTTGTGCGGCAGGATTTGGCGGTGGGTGTGGTCGTAAGCGTTTGAAGGGGTTGCGTTTAGCGGTGCTGGCCTTGGCGCTGGGGTTGGGGGTTGGGGTATCCGCAGCGGCTGATGCGCGAACTGGGGAAGTGGGGTTTGATGTGCCGGCGAAGGTGCAGATGTCGATGGACATCAAAGATGTGCGGGTGGGGATGAAGGGTTATGGGATGACGGTTTTCCATGGGGTGAAGATTGAGCCTTTTGAAGTGGAAGTGGTGAGCATTCAGTCGGATTTCAATCCCAATTCGGGCGTGGTGTGGGTCAGGAGCACGGACCCGCGGATGCAGTTGACCGGGCCGGTGGCGGGGATGAGCGGGTCGCCGATATATCTGTGGGATGAGGGGAAGACGGGAACGATCGGCCAGGGAGGGCGGCTGATTGGGGCGTTTGCGTTTGGATTTTCAGCGTCAAAGGATTGTTTTGTGGGCGTGCAGCCCATTGCGTACATGCGCAATGCGGGGAAATTGGGGA
>CAZGOM010000379.1:0-3292 GCA_964527265.1 uncultured Phycisphaeraceae bacterium
GCGCCCATTCCGGCACCTGCATCTCGCCCATCGAATCCTTTTCCTTGCGGTACTTAACCTGATCGCTCATGGCTGGCTTCTTTCTTGAATAAGGAGGTGCAATTTTGAGCCGGAAAGTTTACCAGCCCGGCCCGATCTTCGCGATCAGGCCGCCATCCCTTTCTCCAATTAGCCTGCATGACCAATTCCGCCGCTCCGCCTCTTTCTCTCGCGTCTGATTCCTGGCCGTCCAACACTACTCACGATGCCTGGCCTTGGGAAAAAGGCCCGGATTCGCCAACGCATACTCAAACACATAAACACTCAACGACTTTTTACTCCCCAGTGTGTGATATGTCTCATCCAGCGCCTCTAGAGCTTCAATCGCCTGTTTCCGGGCCGTCATCGATTCCTCGCCCCCATCGGCTTGTTCATCGACCTCCACATCTAGTCCACTCGCCGCAATCACATCCACCGCCTTAAGCAACACATCTTCAAATTCATTGGCTCCAATGAGCCGCATACCCTGCCGCGCCAGACGATATTTGTCCGCCGCCCACGAGGATCGAAGATCCATGTAATTCAGGTGTCCGCCGCTGTAGACTCCCACATCATAAAACCGCACTGCGACGATCATTCGCTGTTCCGCGCTGAGTTCCTCCAGGCGTTTTTCACGCGCCATCTCAACCAGTCCCGCCGCCGGGTCCTGGTCCAACCCCTTCATGATCGCGTGCGCCATGCGGGCATAATGCCGAACCCCATTATTCGCATCGCTCAGACATCGCGTGAGAAGCATTCTGCTTTCTTCGTCCGGATCTCGCGCCAGGGCAAGAAGGCATGCGACATAAATCAGGTAGTACACCCCTTGGTCTTTCCTGCCTTGGACGCTGTTTAATATCTCCATCACCCTGGCACGCTCGACCTTTGCCTCTGCACGGTTGAGCACAGACAGGATCTCACCCACATTCGGATTCTTCGCCGACAAAACCCCCTCGCTCAGTAACACTTTCAACGCCCACCCCTCGTCGATCATCATCATCGTCTTAGGGGCGTACTCGCTGATCACCGGTTCACATTCCTCCACCAGCAAACCGGCAATCCTGTCCCGCACCGCCATGGCGCAAGTCGGCTCCATCCGCTTTTTGAGGATGGCTTGATGAACTCCAAACAACGCATACCACGCCACGCTCTCCCCCTTGTCCCCCATTGCCCGTATTACCCATTCGGCCCACCGCGCTTTCCCGCTCTTGGCTAGTAACCCCACTGCGTTCTTTCGCACTGCCGGGCTCGGATCGTTAGCAAAACCGGCCAGAATCTCCAGCACCTCCGCATCCAGATCTCGGTCATCCAGAAACCGGCACAAAGCATCAAACGCCGTTTGGTTATACTCCGGCTCAAGCCCCTTGGGATAAACCATCGTCCTGCAGCGCGGATCCTTGAGCCCCTTCACCAGCGCTCTGATGTCGGCCCGCCCAAACCCGCCGCACCGTAACCCGAAATAACTCTTCTCCGCCGTGTGGAGATCAAACAACCCCAGGACGCGTTCCTCGTCTTTCTTTCGATCGGCTTCCTGTTTTCCCTTATCGTCCATCCGCTTCCTGTTCGATGAATGCGCACCATCCAGCACACAACCAACGCCCCCAATGCTACACCGGGTGCCAAGCATGTCCCCTGGCTTATGGCTCAATAGCCCCGGACACTTTTCACACGCTCTTCCACGCCGGCACATCCGCGCACGCCAGAATCGCCAGGTTCGCCTTCAACGTCTGGATCCCCTCCTCCAGCGAGCACACAAACGGCGCCTTTCCTTCCAGCGCATCCAGAAACAGATTCGCCTGGTTGATGTACGCCGTGTCCCGCTCCATCGCCGGATACTTCGTCTCCACGCCCGGCTCAGACGGGCTCGTCCACGTCATGAACCGCCCGTTGTGCGCCTCATACTTCACCACGCCCTTGGTGCAGTTGAACTGCACGCTCACTTCATTGCAGAACTGATGCTGATTCAGCTGGTAGCTCACCATCGTCTTCCCATGCCGCGCCAGCAGGTGAACCGTGTCCTCCACGCTCACCCCCTCCAGCACCAGATGCTGCGCATCCCCGATCACCTGCGTCATCGGCCCCACCACCCACTCCACGGCATTCACCATGTGCGTAAGCGCATCCTGAATCGCCCCGCCCCCGCTCTTGCGATCCTTGTAATAAATATCCTTATACGCCGGACGGAAAAACGGAAAATGCTGCCCGCAGTTCACCACCACTTGCACCACCGTCCCAAATTTCCCTGACATCACCGCCTCCCGCGCTCCCGTCAGCGCCGCGATCGAACGGTGCGTATACGCCACGCCCACAATCACGTCCGACTTGGCCACCGCCGTCCGCAAACCCTCCACCCCATCAAGCGAAGTGCTCAGCGGCTTTTCAATCAGCACATTCACACCCGCATTCACGCACTGCGTCGCCTGCGCGATGTGGAACGGCGCAGGTGTTGCGATCAGCGCCATATCAAACCCACCCGCGCTCAAAGCCGCGTCCAGTGAGTCATGCACCCGCTTGGTCTTATACCGGTCGGCAATCGTTGTCCGCAGCGTCGGATTCACTTCCGCCAGCCCCACCTCCGTCCGCCCCGTCGCTTCAAAGCAACGCAGATGACGCTCACCAATCGAACCCACGCCCACGATCAGCACGCTATGTTTTTGGCTCATATAGAACCCTCCCTTGGAAAGAAAAAAGGCTCAGGCTCCACGAGCCCGCAAGTCTAGTCGAAAGCGAAAACGCCGCCAGCCGACCTCTTCCTCTGACAAGACCCAAGACCCAGAACCCAAGACCCAAACTCCAAAAACCGGCATCGAAGCCGCTAAGCCTCAATGCCGAAATAATCCCACAAAGGGCCGACATCAATCTCAGCTCTTCTGCATATAGCTCTCGTGCTTCACCAACTGGTTGTTGTACGTGAAGCCCAGCGGCGCAAACTCCGCCTGCAGCTTCTCCAGCGCCGTCTTCACAAAGATCAGGTCGCAGCCGCAGGGAATCCACAGCGCGCCCATGTCCAGCAGTTCCTTCACGCGGTCCTTGGTCCCGGCCGGGGTGCCCCACGCCTTGCCCGCCGCGTCGGTCGCCTTCTTGATGCGCGCCAATGCGTCCTTGATCTTCTGGTGCCCGAATTCGCCGGGAATCCCCGACAGCACTGAGAAGTCCGCCTGCCCCAGCATCACCACGTCGATGCCTGGCACCGCCGCGATCTCTTCCACCTGGTCCAGCGCGCCTTCGTCTTCGATCTGCGCCACGATCCACGTGTTGTCGTTGGCGAACTTCA
>CAZGOM010000380.1:0-3267 GCA_964527265.1 uncultured Phycisphaeraceae bacterium
TCCGAAGCCGAATGGGTCGATGAAATCAAAACCGAAGGCGGTCCTAAGAAGAGTGATATCCAGCAGTTAGATCTCTTAGAAGAATCCGAAACCGCCGACAAGCCACGCCCCAAAATCTTCAAACAAGATGACGCCAAAGCCTGGTACGGCGCCATCGGCGACATCCTCAACTCCGCCGGCGAAAAAAAATCCAACGACATCCCCATCCTCGACTTCGACGGCACCCTCGAAGAACCTGGTAAAACCCCAGAAAACAAGCCCAAAATCACCCACTCCACCCCCTCCATCGCCCCTCTCGCCCCAAAGACCGAAACCAAAAAAAGCACCTGACCCGCCTCACCCCCGCTCCAACTCTGCCACCCTTCAGCCAGACTGTCACGATGGCAGTCTGACACCCAGGTCTACCCCCTGTCTGTCACGATGGCATGCCCCATGGCAGGCAAATGATCAATGTTCATCTCTAATCGTAAACCCTTGATAAAACAAGATTAAACTCAACAACCGACAGGCCTTCAATCCCAGTAACGGTTTTTGGTATCCAAGTTGCACTTCATCCCTATCGAGAAACGCCTTCAAAGCGCGACGGATGTCATCGCGCTCTAAAAGGCATACCGAAATTCACCCCCTTCTTTATAGGTGGAGGCAGCGTTTATGGCAGTCAAAGAACTGGCCTTTGAAGCAGACGCAAGGGCAAGCCTGCTCGCAGGCGTCGAAAAGCTCGCGAAAGCCGTCAAAAGCACCCTTGGTCCCCGTGGCCGTAACGCCGTTTTGGACAAATCCTGGGGCGGCCCGACCGTCACCAAGGACGGCGTCAGCGTCGCGGAAGAAATTGAACTCTCCTGCAAATTCGAAAATGTCGCCGCTCAGCTCGTAAAAGAAGCTGCAAGCAAGACTTCCGATAAAGCAGGCGATGGCACCACCACCTCTACGGTCCTCGCCGAAGCCCTCTTTAAGGAAGGCCTCCGCCAAATCACCGCTGGACACGACGCCAATGCCGTCGTCCGCGGCATGAAGAAAACCGTCGAGAAGGTCGTCGCCGAAATCGAAAAACTCGCCAAGCCCATCTCCGGCAAGGCAGATATCGCTTCCGTCGCCACCATCTCCGGCAATAACGACCCCTCCATCGGCAAGATCATGGCCGATGCCTTTGATAAGGTCGGCAAAGACGGCGTCATCACCGTCGAGGAATCCAAAACCCTCGATACCTACGTCGACGTCGTCGAAGGCATGCAGTTCGACCGCGGCTACCTCTCCCCCAACTTCGTCACCAACGTCGACAAAATGACCGTTGAGTTCGACAAAGTCCTGGTCCTGATCTTCGAAGACAAGATCAGCTCCATCCAAAAGCTTGTCCCCCTGCTTGAAAAAGTCCAGGCGGCCAAGAAGCCCCTCCTCATCATCGCCGAAGACATCGAAGGTGAAGCACTCTCCACCCTCGTCGTCAACAAGCTGCGCGGCGTGCTCAACGTCTGCGCCGTCAAGGCCCCTGGCTATGGCGACCGCCGCAAGGCCATGCTTGAAGACATCGCCGTCCTCACCGGCGCTCAGCCGATCATGAAGGACCTGGGCATCGAGCTCGACCGCGTGGAAATCGAACAGCTTGGCCTGGCCAAGAAGGTCACCATCGACGCGGAAAACACCACGATCGTCGAAGGCGCTGGGTCCTCCAAGGACATCCAGGGTCGCATCGAGCAGATCCGCCGCGAGATCGAAATCACCACCTCCGACTACGACCGCGAAAAGCTCCAGGAACGCCTGGCCAAGCTCGCTGGCGGCGTCGCACAGATCCGTGTCGGCGCGGCTTCCGAAGCTGAGCTGAAGGAAAAGAAAGCCCGCGTTGAAGACGCCCTCCACGCCACCCGCGCAGCGGTCGCTGAAGGTATCGTCCCCGGCGGCGGTGTCTCTTTCATCCGCGCAGCCACCACTCTCAAGAATTTCAAGCTCGAAAGCCAGGACGAACAGGCCGGCGTTCGCGTCGTCCTTCAGGCCCTGCTGGTTCCCCTCCAGACCATCGCTGACAACGCGGGCGAAAAAGGCACTGTCGTCGTTCGCAAGGTCGCCGAGGGCAAGGGCAGCTTCGGCTTCGACGCCCTCGCGCTTGAATACGGCGATCTCCTCGCCAAGGGCATCATTACCCCCGCCAAGGTCGACCGCACGGCGCTTCAAAACGCCGCCAGCGTCGCGACCCTCCTCCTCACCACCGACTGCATCATCACCGATAAACCCGCTGACAAGGACGCCGGCCCCGGCGGTCCTCCCGGCGGGGGCATGGGTGGAATGGGCGGGATGGGTGGCATGGGCGGAATGGGTGGTATGGGCGGCATGGGTGGCATGGGCGGGATGATGTAATCCCCCCGGCCAATCGGAAACCCCGGACGGCCAAGCCTCCTTACTCCCAACCCAAACAGTCCTTTAAAACACTAAATCAACTCAAAAGACAAAGACGGAGATTCACACATGGCCAACATCAAACCGATCGAAGACCGCGTCCTCATCAAGCCCAACGAAGCCGAGGAAAAGACCAAGTCCGGCATCTACCTGCCCGAAGCCGCCAAGGAAAAACCGATGATCGGCAAGATCATCGCCGCCGGCCCCGGCAAGCTCAACGACAAGGGCGTCCGCACCCCCCTGTCCGTCAAGAAGGGCGACCAGGTCCTCTACGGCAAGTACGCAGGCACCGAAGTCGATATCGAAGGCGTCAAGCACATGATCGTTCGCGAGAACGAACTGCTCGGCATCATCGAGAAATAGTCCACGGCGGGGCCCTGCCTGACCGCAAGGTCCCTTCTTTTTTCCTCTGACCAGACCCCAGACCCTAGACCCCAGACCCTCTTCAAAGGGATTCAAGAATATGGCCAAGAAACAGATGATTTTCGGCAACGAGGCAGCCGTCGAGCTCCGCAAAGGACTCGAAAAGCTCGCCGCCGCCGTCAAAGTCACGATGGGCCCCACCGGCCGCAACGTGATCCTCCAGAAGTCCTACGGCAACCCCCAGATCACCAAGGACGGCGTCACCGTCGCCAAGGAAATCGAGTTGCCCGAGCCCTTCGAAAACATGGGCGCAAAGATGGTCGTCGAAGTCGCCAAGAAGACCGGCGACAAGGCCGGCGACGGGACCACCACCGCCACCGTCCTCGCAGAAGCCATCTTCCTTGAAGGCTTGAAGTACATGAACGCCGGCGTCAGCCCCACCGCCCTCCAGCGTGGGATCAACGCCGCTGCCGACGTGGCCTCCAAGGCCATCCAGGAAAGCGCCACCAAGTGCAA
>CAZGOM010000381.1:0-3243 GCA_964527265.1 uncultured Phycisphaeraceae bacterium
GGTTGGCAGTGCGGCGAGCAGCGCCGAGGGCCGGCAGCAGGATGCCGATCAGCAGAGCGATGATCGAGATAACAACCAACAGTTCGATAAGGGTAAACGCGCGAAGCTTACGCATGAGATATCTTCCCTGGATAAAGGGTTTATATTGATGTTGAAAAACACTGTTTAAATGGCAGAACAAGCAGGATAAGCACACATCGTATATGAAGTCTGCCTCAACAAAACGATGCTTGTTTACGACCTCCTTCCATCTTTTTGGACGTAAAGTGCGACGAAAGCATGTTTTACGAATGTGATAATGTTATAAGTGAATAACTATTACACTCGTAAAAATCAGGCATTCAAGTTATACAGCGTGAACCTGACAACTCGACACTGATTGAGTCGACAGGTGGTTCTGGAGGGAGTACGTAAGCGTATACTCCCCCGGAAGCACGAACATACTACCTGTGAAGACGAACGAACGCAACTGTCAACTATTGCGAAAAACGTTGGAAAATGTGAAATATTCTTAATGTATTGGGATTATTGAATCGTAAGATTATGTTTTTTAAAGACTTGTGTGTTGACAATAAAACGCGAATCCCTGTGGAGCATGGAGGAATTCATGATAGTGGTTCGACTATGATGGAGCTGAAATGTGGTTTTCCACTCATAGAAAGGGGACCAAGTTGAGCCAACTCGAGTCAAAACGTGATTCTTCCGAGGTGCGGTCGGGGCCTGCGAAGTGGGTGATCGTTGTCGCTGTGCTTTTGATGCTGGCCGGAATTTTGGCGTATGTTTTGAGTTTGGATGAGGCGATCCAGCCGATTCCTGAGGGGGCATCGGGTGGAAAGTCCGGGTTGCCAGTGCCGATTGCGCCTCCTGTTCCGCAGACTCCCCCGGTATCGCCGGTGCCGCCGATTTCTCCTGGGGCTGGGGGAAGTAATTGAAGCTGTTTTAGATTTGTTTATTTGTGAAAGGAGCGGCTTGAGCCGGGCAGCCATTAAACAATTTCAGGTGGGGAATACGCTTGGTTTGCTAGCAAAAGCGTTGACGGTTTTATGCATCATATTTGGATGTTGTGGTGTGACGCTGGGGCAAGCGCCGGTTGGGACGGGGATAGGTGCAGGGCCGGGGCAGGATGAAAAGTTTATAGATGAGATTTATGTCCGATTTAAAGTGCTTAAGCCCGAGGCGACGGGATACCAGATTACGACAGGCGGATTTCGGCATGACGGGCCGCAGTGGTACTTGCCGACGCTGAAGGGGGTGAGCGTATCGGGGGGATGGAGTGAGTGGTTTCATCTTTCTGGCAAGCAACTTCCCAAGGCGCAAAACCGTGCGGGGGGCGTGGCGGAATGGCCCGCGATGACGGGGACTTTCACGGCGGTGAACCCGGCAAAGACCGATGAGCAGGGTGTGAGGGTGCAGGTGCAGATTGCCGATAGCCCAGGCGAGGCGGGGGTGGTGGTGGATTTTGTGGAATCCAGCGCGAGTCAGACGATTGGCTTTCTGCTTCCCCACCCCATTCGAAAGCATAAGGATCAGTTTGAGAGCGGAAGCCAGATGGTGGCCCGGCAACTTGCGTGGGCGAAGGCTGCGGTAGCGAAGGTCAATTCCAACGGTGAGCCGATCAAAGCGGGGAAATTCACACTAATGACTTCCCTGTGGGGGCATTATGATCCGGCGTTGGAGAAGGAATCGCTGGAAGCGCTCAGGTGGCTGGGAATTAACGCTGTGGGGAACGGGGCGACTGAGGCGATCAAAGCAGCGGGGATGAAGACCTACGGCACAACATGGAACTACACGGCATCGCCCGAAGAGGCCTCACGGGAGTGGACGCAGTTTGTGAAGGGGCCGCTGGCGCGTGAGCTAGAGACTGCGATCGGCAAATGGAAGTACCAGAACATGGTCCATTTTGTCGTTTCCGACGAGACGAAGGCATTGGATTTATCGGGGCTGGATCGACAACAGCTTTCGGGATGGTTTCGTGGTTATTTAAGTTCCATGGGCGTGCGTTCCGATGAACTGCCAGGACCGCTGGAAACGATTGAATATCCACTTGAGGCACTGAAGGGGAAAGCGTTGAAGCGGGACGCGGATCTAAAGACGCGGCGGCTTAATTATTACGCGGCGAAGTTTGGCCAGTGGTGGTCTGCCAAGCAACTGAAGCATTCCTCGGACCTGATTCGCGGAACATTTCCGGAGATGATGACGGAGACTTTGCCCAGCGACCATGCATTCTTTAATGCGTGGGGTCCGCCACATGTGGGGATGGGCTACAAGATGCTGGATCTGATTGAGATCGGGCGCATCCGGGCGGCGGACATTATTGCTGCGGAGGATTGGCTGGGGCTGAATCGAATGTATGGCCCCAAGTACACATGGACGGGTGCGCAGAGCTTTGCGTATATGTCGGCGATTTTGCGGTCGGGAATGACGACGCACCCTGAGATGCAGTTGATGGGTTTGATTACGCCGAGTGATGACCGGTATTTGAGGCTTAAGGCGTATTCGAATGTGGGGCAGGGAAGCAAGACGATTTTTTACTGGACGTTTGGTCCGACGTATATCGGGACGGAGAATTACTGGTCAGATTTACGAAGCATGTATGACGGGGTAGCGAAGACGAACAAAGCTTTGAGTAAAGCCGAGGAGGTGTTATATGACGCCAAGCCGGTGCGCGACCCGGTGGCGATTCTTTACTCAGTGAGCAACGACATCTGGCATACAGAAGACCCGGCAAGTTTTGTGGAGACGCGGTTGTTGTGGCATGGGTTGCGGCATGTGCAGATCCAACCGGATTTTGTGAATGAAGAAGATGTGGCGGACGGGAAACTGAAGGATTACAAGGTTTTATATGTGACGGGGCAGACGCTGACGCGCAAGGCGAGCCTGGCGATAAGCCGTTGGGTGAAGACCGGGGGTGTGGTTTACCTGAGTGCGGGAGCGGCAACGCGGGATGAGTTTTTCGAACCGGCGATTCCGGGCTTTGCGGTGGATCTTTGGCCTCAGGATGCGGCGATGACGATGACGCGGGAGAAGCATGAGTACAACGAACGCGTGGATTTGCCGAGCATTGCGGCGATGAATCAGGTGACGCTTGATTTGCCTGACAGCAAGATCAAATTGCCGGTGATTGGGGGGATGGTGAAGATTTCTGAGCCGCGCAGGGGAATCTGGGGGAGCGGGGTGACGGTATTGGTGCGACCGATACGACGACTGAAACCTAGAAAGCAAACAATGGCAATCCAACTCAAA
>CAZGOM010000382.1:0-3217 GCA_964527265.1 uncultured Phycisphaeraceae bacterium
CAAAAGAAAATCGAAGGCCTCGGCGGCAACATGCGCCTGGGCGGCAAAGACGTTCTGGTGACTCCCGGCACCCTTGCCGCGCACCTTTACGGCAACGGCGACCAGCGCCAGCCCTTTGTCATTCGTGAACGCTTCCGCCACCGTTATGAAGTCGACCCGAAATACATCGCCACCCTCGAATCGCACGGCATGATCTTCTCCGGACGCCATCCGGAACAGCCGATCATGCAGATCCTGGAGCTTCCCGTCTCCAAGCATCCGTATTTCGTCGGCGCGCAGTTCCACCCCGAGCTCACCGGACGCCCCGTCCGCCCGCAGCCCCTCTTCATGGGTCTTCTGGCCGCCGCCATCCGCCACGCTTATCCCCAAGTTGCCCCTGACCAGATTTCCGCCCGCTGGTGTACTCCCCAGCTCGTTTAAGGCCGAAGGTTCTCAAGAGCCCGTCCGAAAAGCGCCAACGGCTATCATAGTGCCCATATGAGCCTCCTCCCCCGTTATCTCCTTGTCCTTGGTGTCTTCCTCGCGCTTGGCGCGCTTACGGTGTGGGGCTATGTCATCACACGCGGGTTTGACCGCACGCGGTCAAACCCAGTTATCCCCGCCACCGCCCAAACGCAGCCGGCCACCGGCACTTCCACTGCGCACACCCAGCCCAGCGCCGCGCAAAATCCGGGTTCCACCCCGGTTTCGCAATCTCCCCGCATCGTGTCGCTGGCACCCGCCATATCCCAGATGCTGCTGGATCTTCACATGGAGGGGGATATCGTCGGTAAAGCCGAATACGACACCTCTGCCCCGGCCAAAGTTCGGGTGGTGGGGAATTTTCAGGACATCAATGTCGAGGCATTGCTTTCCACCAAGCCCACCATGGTGCTGATGATGACCGGCGCCTCCGGCGTGCCCAAAGTTCTTTCGGATCTGGCGGACAAAAAGCGCTTTACGCTTTATGCGTATCGCTATCCCGACACCATCGACGAAGCGCTCGACATCCTTCATGACCCTGAAGCGGACCAGTACAAGGCTGCCAGCCAGCCGGACCTGGCTACTGTGCTGGGTGACCCGGTGGCGGCCATTCGCCTTCGGCGGACGATTGACCTGCAGATTCAAGCCGTGCGCGATGTGGTGCAGGGGCTTGCCAAGCCCAGAGTGCTTGCTGCGTTCTCCACCGCGCCGCTGATGGCTTCAGGCGCCAAGACGGTCAATGATGAGTTGATCCAGATTGCCGGGGGCGTGAATGCCGCGGGCACGGCCAAGATCAGCGCGCCCACCTATGACCGGGAAAAGCTGATCGCGCTTGCGCCGGATGTCATCCTGCTGCTCTCTCCGGGCGCTCCTGCGTTGGGGCCGCTCGAGACCGATGCGCGGCTGGAATCCCTTCGTGGAGTGAACATTCCAGCTGTTACCAATAAACGCATTATTCTCCTGGGTGATTCCCTGGTTTTGCTTCCCAGCACCAATGTTGCACGTGCCGCGGCGGATTTCGCTAAAGCCATTCACCCTGACAAGGCCAAGCAGATTGATGAGGCCATGGCCGCTGCCGCAAAAGTTGCGCAGGATCTCCCATTAAGCGTCGACGACCTGACTACAACCGTGATCCCCGGCGCAGACCCTGAACCGCAATCCCAACCCGCCGCGACTGCGCCGAAATCTTGAGTTTGATACCGCTTACCCTTTGATGCAGGACGCCAATCCCTGGACGCCGGACGCTCCACATCCTCCCGCCAAGCCGCCGCCTGGGTTGTCATCGCCCTGGTGTTTGCGGTCGCCTGCTTCCTGCGCCTTTACATCGGTTCAGCCGCTATTGGCCTGCCTGATTGGGAAGAAACCACGCGATTGAATCGTCTTTTTGCGGGTGTGACGGTGGGTGCTTGTCTCGCGGTGGCAGGGGTTGCGCTGCAGGCGCTTTTAAGAAATCCATTGGCCGAGCCGTTCATTCTGGGGCTCTCCTCCGGGGCTGGGTTGGGCGTCATCGTGCAGCTTTTCATCACCCAGCTGATGGGCTGGAGCGGCACAGGCATTGAACTGGGCGCCCTGCTGGGCGCCATGATCAGCATGGTGATCGTTTTGCTGGCGGCGCGGAAAAAGGGCGTTGTTGACCCCCTGGGGCTGCTGCTGACCGGGGTGGTGCTTTCCACCATCAACGGCGCGGTGATCGTGCTGCTGAACTACATCGTCGGCCCAGGCGGGCTGAAGGAAAAACTCTCCTACTGGATGATGGGGTACATCGGCGACTCGGTTACCCCGGAGCGCCTTCTGCCTGCGGCGGGGCTGGGCCTGGCCCTCACAGCCGGCCTTTTGTTTCAATCGCGCGCGCTGGATATCTCCACCCTTTCCGACGACGAAGCGCAGAGCCTGGGTGTCAACACCAGGCGTCTGCGCCTTTTTCTCTTCGTGGCCGCCAGCGCGTTGGCCGCCCTGGGCGTGGTGATCGCCGGGCCGATCTCCTTTATTGGGCTTATTTGCCCGCACCTAGCCCGCTTGGCGCTGGGGCCGCGGCATGCGCATCTGATTCCCGCATCCGCACTGCTGGGCGCTTCCCTGGTGGTGATGGCGGACACTCTCAGTGCATGGATCGACTTCATGCTCAATACCGGGTTGGTGCCGCTTGGCGTCTTCACAGCGATCCTGGGCGGCATTGGCTTTCTGTGGATGCTTCGTCCGCAGCTTGGCTCACATTAACTTTTTCCCTTCCCCCCTTCTCAAACTGACATATCAGTGGCATCATGTCTCTATCACTCCTGGAGCCAGTCATGAAGCCTGCCAACGCCCACACCCTCTTCAACTCCGACTGCAACTTCTACACCGCAGATGTCCATTCCGGCAAAGGTCGCTTCAACACCCAATTTTTCTATGACTACTGCGCTCGTCTGGGCAAATCCGGCGTGGATGCCGTGCTGGTGAATTTCAACGGCCAGCACCCCTGGTACCCGAGTAAACGGGTGGATCACATGCTCAAGGGTTACACCCGCGGCGACCATTCTTTCGTCAAAGGCCATTATCCCCCTACCAACAACACCGACTTCACCGAGAAAGATCTCGTCAACCGCTGCGTCTCTTTTTGCGCCATGCTCGACCGGTATGTGGACATGGTTGAAGACGGCAAGGACTGGCTTGCCGAGTACAGCAAGGCTGCGCGCAAGGCCAAAATCAAACCCTGGCTGACCATGCGCATGAACGACATGCACGGCATGAACAGCTGGGAAGGCAGCATGATGAA
>CAZGOM010000383.1:0-3201 GCA_964527265.1 uncultured Phycisphaeraceae bacterium
GTGAGACAGGCGGGCGTACGCCAGGGCGGGCGATGCACGGGTTGCTCACGCCCTCGAAAGGACGGGGGGAGAGCGCGTTGGCGGATTCGGGATCAATGGGGACGGGTAGAAGTGCGCGCAAGCGTGTGAGCCTGGAAGGCAATGTGGTGCCGGACGAGGTAATGGAGGAGTCTGAGGAGATGAAGGATCCACAGACGGCAGAGGTGATGAAGCTGCTGGAGCGAGGGGCGGCGTATCGGCGCGGCGAGGTGGACAGGGATGGGCGTGTGAGCCTGGAAGGGACGACGGATAAGCCGGTTTTGCCGCGGGCGCTGTTGGGGAAGGCGGAGATATTGGGTCGGTTGGCCGGGGCGAGGAAGAGAGCCGGCGGACTTGATTTTAAGACCATGGAGAGGGTGGTCAGGGGCGGCGGTTTAGCGGGTGCGGGAGGCGAGGGTGGGACTGGCGAGCGATTGCGAGATTATTTCCCCCAGGGGGCGGTGAGGTTTTTGTCGAACACCGGGTCGGGTATGGCTGGGATGGCTCAGGGCAGTGTGGCAGGGAGTCGGAAAGCGCAGGGGGCGGCGGCTGACGTGTCAACGCAAGGCTCGAGTGTGGATGCAGGCAATGCTTCTAACCCCGGAAGAGCGCAATTGATTACAGCATCCGGTAAAGGATCAGCGGCAGCATTGCCGCATCAAACGCAGGCCAAAACGGCTGGGGAGAGTGCTGGCAATGGCATGGATCCTCAAGCCGGCATCAAGCCGGTTGATCTGAATGAAAAACGTAAAACTTTGGATGAGCGCAAGAACATTGAGCGTGAGATTGCTGTGACGCGCTCCCAGTGGCAACGCGACGACTTGGAGAAGCGCAAGCTTGAACTGGATAAAAAGATTCAGGGCATGGGCTTGAACCCTCGTGAAGTGGAGCATTTTTACAACAAAGACATTGCTAATGAGCACGAACGTTGGAATGTGTCTTTGGATGCGAACTCCAAGCAGCGGGATTACACGCTCGCTTTTTTGGATCTGGATGATGAAGCGGAGGGCAACTGGGCCTACATGCCCAAGTACAAGCAGGCGAACGCAGAAAAGATACTCAGAGAGTTGAATGATCCGGTGATCGGTAAGGAATATTTTGAGGACGAGCCGATGCGGCAGATGATGAAAGACAAAATGAAGGCGCAAATGGAAAGACTTTCGCCCAGGGAAACAAGGCTGGCCCAAGCCATCGCTCAAGTAAGAAATGATCCGAACAACAAAGGCAAGAGCGCGTTGGATGTGCAAAACCAAGTCAATGAAATCCTGGTGGCCAAGGGGCTTCCTGCGTGGCGTGACCCGAGTCCGCAGGCGGAGACAGAACGCGCCCAAGGCAGGTTTAGCGAAAGAAACCGCGGGTTGGTCAATCTATGGACGGATGGTGTACGTTTTGGTGCTCAAAATACAGCGGCAAAGGAAGCGACAAATCAAGACTTTGAAAACTCAATAGAAGAAGGGGCGCAGGCCAAAAAACGTTTTGATAAGTCACGCGATGCCAAGGAAAGTATTTGGCACACACGCGATTTGGATCAGTGGGTGTATGAGAACGGTTTGGATTGGATTGGAAATGGACCGTTGGGAGCCATCAATGAACTAAACCCCGTGACGCGCGTTGCTTCCGCCATCAACGGCGTCGCCAGTAGTTACTACGACAGCCTTTATGAGAATCGCCAGCGATTGGCCCAGGATCCCGGTGTACCCAAGCGGGAGGATCAGGAGAGCCTGGCGCGCAAACAGGCGGCGGCGGAGGCCCTGGTGAATTGGCTGGTGGATCAGGGCTTCAAAAAAGCGACAAAATCCTCTGACGAAAAAATGAAGATGGGGCAGTCGCTTTTGGACACATTGGATAATCCTAATCAAGTGATGGAGCCAGCGAAGCGTTATTTAACCAAAGGCGTGACCAATGTGTTGAAAGAAGATGTTAAAGAGAAGTTGACCAGCGAAATCAACAACACGCTGGCTCGCGGCACAGGCGCGGCTCCGGAAGAGGCGCAAGAATTGACTCGTGAAGAATTAGCCAAGAAGCATGGAGGAGCCTTTATTAAGGGCCTTAAATCGGAGTTCAAGAAGGAAAAGCAGCAAGGCATTCGGGCGATAGCAGCAAACAAGGAGAAGCGGGCGCGATCTGAAGAAAAGAAGGATCGTGAAAAGGCGGAAAAGCAAAAGCAGGATCGCGAAAAACGCGAGAAATAAGAAAATCCGATTGGTGACATTGGTCACCGGCCGGGTCTGATGTCGTCAAATGATGGGTCGTCTTTGCCGCGCACTTGTTCGTATGCTTCTTTGCATTTTTCGAGTGATAAGGCGATTTCTTTTGTAAATTTTGTGTTGGCCTGTATTTCTTTAATTGTTTGGATGGTCTTCAAGCAGGCGGCTGCCGCGCGGAGGCGAGCCGCCTGCTGCGGTCCGGGGAAGTTTCCGAGCTTCAAACATGAATCGGCGAGGAAGAAGCATAGAACTCCCCATAATGCGGGGCTTTTGGTGCGGGTGATTATCTTCATGGCTTGGGTGGCGAATTGCGCACGCATGTGGAGATTCGCTTCGCGCTGGATTTTTGAATCGGCCGGCATATCTTCCCAGATGGCTAGAAGCTCAATGGCGACCAGGTAGGTTTCACTGCCGTTTTCCCAGTTCGGATCGGAGAGGACTTGTTCGCGAAAAATTGCCGCGGCGATCGTCAGGTTTTTTTGCTTTTGTGAATTGTCGGCGGAGGGAAGGTCTCGCCAGCATTCGGCGAGACATGTGCGTAGTCCGAACAATAGGCTAGGGTCGGCATCGCGAGGGAGAAGAGAAATTCCAATTGACAGGTTTTCGATGGCGTTGCGGAGGTTGCGGGTATGTTGTGTGTCGTTGTCGAAGGGCATTTCCATCCATGCCGAGCCTATACGCCCCATGTTTCTGGCAAGTTCTTCGCCCCTGTGTTCGGGGTCGGGGGCGGTGAGTGCTGCATTCAGCGCGGCGATAGAACGTGTTAAGTTCTCAGATTTGTCCTTGAAGGCGGCCAAGGCATTCCAGCGAATGCCGAGCCCCTCTTGCGTTTTTCTCCATTCCAAGGGATCGCCTTCGCGCGTGATTTGAGTCAAGAGAGCCTGGGCGACGTCGACGGCTTCCTGGATCAATGCTGTCTGACGCGCTACGTCTTTGTTGTCAGAAATCAACGGAGCATTGAGCTGGACGATTCCAA
>CAZGOM010000384.1:0-3198 GCA_964527265.1 uncultured Phycisphaeraceae bacterium
GCCCGCTCCGCCTTCTTGAGCTTCCCCGCCTCAAGATACGACGCCAGCGCAATCACCCACTCCTTGCGACGCGCCATCACCTTTTCCTTGCGCGGCGTAATGTGCTTCTCCGCATACGCCAACGTCTCCTCCAGCCGTGCCGCCTCCTCCCGAAGCTCCGCCTGCAACTTCTCGATCTTCTTCACCAACCGGTTAAACGCGATCTGCGCCTTCGTCAGCGGTGCCCGCGTCTTCCCCGCCACCAACACCAGGCTCTTGCGCGGCAACTCTGCTCCTTCACCGTCAAACGACACATCTTCTGCTTCAGCCATCGCCGCACACTCCAGATTAACGCCCAAATACTTCAAACGCCTCAGATCAGCACCGCGCAATTTTACCACCTCCATCAGGGTGCCACATTGCAGGCGTCCGCGCCTGCGATGTGTCCGCCTCCTAAAACTCTGTACTCGGGACTCTGTACCCTGTACTCTAAACGCCACCCCTGCCTGAGCCCCTTGCGCTCCCCTCTCTGCGCTGCTGATTCCCTCACTTCCCCATCACACGCTCCCCCTCTTCCCGCCACCATTTCACCCACGCCTCCTTGTCGTCCCCAAACGACTTCCCCGTCACATTCTTCAGCGACCACCCGATATGAAACGCCGGACTGAAATCCGGCTTCCCCCTCTTGTCACCCTCAATCGGCAAATCAAAACACGCGATCAACCCCGCCGCCGCCGTCTTGTCATTCTTAAAGTCCCCCAGCGCAATAATCGCCCAGATCACCAGCGGCCCCGCAGGGTCTTTTCGGATCAACTCCATCAACCGAGGGATCGACCGCTTGTCCCCTTGCACCCTGATCCTTGATATCACCTCCCACTGCCCGGTTTTTCCCAACGTCTGATCCTCCATCAGCGCCCAATACCGCGGGAAGGCATCCCCCTCCTTCAATGTTGCCAGCGCAATCTTCGCCGCACGCACGCATCCCTCGTCCGCCTCCGCATCGCTCCCCTTCACCTGCATGCCTTTCCCATCCGCCACCACTTTCTCCAGCGCCGGAATCGCCGCCGCATCCCCAATCTTCTCCAGCGCTTCAATCACGCTCGAATTGCACATCCGCCTCACCAGGATCGGCACAGCCCGCTTCTCCTTCAGTTGCCCCAGTGCCCACACCGCGCTTGAAAATGTCCCCGGCACCGTCCCCTGCCTCAAACTCATCTCCCCTTCTGCCGCCGCCAACACCTCCAGCAGGCAGTCATTCCCTGCGCCGATCTGGCCCAATGCGCTCATCGCATTCTGCGACTGTCTCCCCTTCACCTGCTGAATCAAAAACGGGATCGCACGCACGCACTTCAAGTCACCCAGCGCACCCGTCAGATTCGCATCCTGTTCTGACACATACCCCACGGTAAAACTCGTCCCGGCACCGTAGTGCATCTTCCTGGGTCCCGTCACTTTCCGTGTATCTCCAATCGCCGCCATGGCCAGTTCCACCAGCCAGTCCACCGGCTGCCCGTCGTTCCCCCTTAATCCCCCCAGGATCGCATGGTGAACATTCCTCGCCACCCGCTCGTCCGTGTTCTTCATCCCCTCCAGCAGCACCAACCCCGCCACCTGGCTGCCTTTCCTTGCCGCCACTCCCGCCAGATACAGTTTCAGCGCATAACGCTTCTCCACCGCGATCCGCTTCTCCAGCGCCGCACGCACGCTCCCAGGTTCAAACGCATCCAGCGCCTTCGCCTTATCCCAGTTCTGCAAGAACAACAGCGCCACCTCAGATTCATCCCCTGCACTGTTCATCCATCGATATCCGCGCGGCCAGAAATTCGGCAATTCCACCAGCTTCGGCAATGCGTCCCCCCGCGTCTCCCCCGCCTTCCCCGCCAGGATCATCCCCCGCAGCCGCTCCTCCTCCCCCTCCTTCATCGGCTCATTTCCCGGTTTGCGCGCCGGCTCCAAATCCAATGGATTGATTCCAACATCAAACAAACGGTATTCCCGCGCGGCTTTCCCGCCCCCGCTCACACCCGCCGTCCTCGCGTCCATCTCCAGCGACACCCGGTAATGACCCTCCGCCGTCACTTCAAACCAATCCCGCAGGTCCAACTCGAAAGCCTTCACCACCGCCCCGCTCTTCACCAATTGATTCCCCCGCGCACCCTCATACGGCCCTCGCACTTTCCGCTTCACCTCTTTCCACTCCTTCCCATCCGACTCCAGAGCAGCGTCAAACCCCGCATACTCCAGCCGCACCGCAAACCCCTTCCATTCCCCCGCCCCATCCTCCTGCTCAACGCGGCAATACCCCGCCGGCAGCACCTGATCACGCTCCAGTTCATTCCCCATGTACACCGTCACCGTCAGCGCCTCCCCCAGCGCCACGTCCCTCTCCTCCAGATTCTCCTCCCCCAGCTTCCCCTCTCCAAACCATTCCCCCGGCCTCATCACTCCAACCCGAAATCCACCCAGCCAGGTCGACTGCCATCGAATCCCATAATCCGGCAATTCCGCCAACACCCGCCTGCTTCCCTGCGCACCCCCGCCCTCCGCCGCCCCAGCCTCTCCTCCCGTCCACCCCGCCCCCAAAACAACCGCCCCCATCACCAGCACCAATACGTTTATCTGTTTAAACATCGCAACCCCTTGGAATAACCCGTTTCAATCATCTTACTCCCCTCCCCACGCCCCACGTATCCGAATAAAAATCCACCCTCTTCAAAACACACCTGATCCCCACCCCGTGCCCCAAATGTAAACTGCTTCCTGTGAACACCACACCCCAAAACTTCGCCGTCCGCTCCCCGCGCGCCTCCTACGTCATCGTCCAGCGCGTACCCCAACACCTCGCCGAAACCTACCTCCAGTGGGAGCGCGGCATATCCGCCGCCGCCGCACTCTTCCCCGGCTATCAACTCACCGAAGCCTACCCACCCACTGACCCCGCAAACCTCGACTGGGTCATCGTCATCCACTTCGACGATCCCAAATCCCTCGACAACTGGCTCAACTCCCCCCAGCGCGCCAAGTGGATGGCCGACCTCCCCCCAGAGTTCCGCCGCTACCGCCTCAAAGCCTTCCCCTCCGGCCTCGGCGATTACTTCGCCCTCTTCCTCAATCATCAACCCCCGCTCCCCCATCTCAAGGCCATCTTCGCCGTCCTCCTCGCCCTCTATCCCACCATCATGCTCATGACCTTCTATCTCACCCCTCACTTGAATCACC
>CAZGOM010000385.1:0-3184 GCA_964527265.1 uncultured Phycisphaeraceae bacterium
TGGAGTTCCCATGCGATTTGATTTTGCGAAGGCTGCCGATTTGTATTTGAACCGTCGGCATTCCCGGCTTATCTGGTCAGAGGATGAGCGTGCGGATGTGGTAGGAAAGATCCGCAAGTCTGAGGCGTCGGGGGTGTTTGACCGGTTGATCGAGTTGGCGAGGGTAGATGCTGCGGGGATTCTGGCGCCTGGCGTAGAAGAAGCGTTTCTGGAGCGTGGGGCGAAAGCCGTTTCCCATATGGCGATGCCTTGGAGGCTGGACCGGTTGGCGGTGGCGGCGTGGCTGGTTCCCGAGGATGGGCAACTGAGCCAAGCGGCGATTGCCCTGGCCGGCTGGATGGTGAAAGCGAGCAGTGGCCCAAGCCAGCGGCCGTATATTGATGGGGGGAGCCATGGTCTGGCATTGACCTATGACCTGCTCCATTGGCGCTTTTCAGATGAACAGCGCACGGGAATGCGGGATTGGTTGATTCAGTACGGCGTTCGTGGGCCGCTGGAGAAAGTGAAGAAGGGTTTTCTGCGAGGGCCGGGGTCGAACATCGCGCTGGTGGGCGTGTTTCAGGCGGTGGTGAATCTGCTGGCGGTGTATGGGGATGATTCTGCGACTGATCTTTCGAGCGAACGGGAGACGCTCATTCGCTTCCTGGACGCAGGGGCGCAGGCGACGACGGGGCCTGAGGGTTACCCGGCGGAGGACATCGGCTATGGGACAGGTGTGGCTGCGGAGATGTTTGTGGTGGCGAGCCTGGCCCAGCGTGCGGGTTGGTTTCACCTGGGGGAGATGTGCCCGCAGTACTACAAGTTCGGGCGGGCAATATTGCATTTTGTCCAGCCCTGGGGAGAGTACCTGACCAATACGGGAGACCATGGGGATGACTTTGGGCTGAGGGAGTTTATTTTGCCGATCACGGCGGCCAAGACAAATGATCCATCGCTATTGTGGCTGATGGGATCGATTTTCTATCCGCCCTACAAATACCAGTGGGTGGGTCGGGACAAAGAATTTCCCGAGACGAAGCTGGCGGATGGGCGGAACATGCCGATCTCGTGGATGACGCTGGCGGCGGTTGAGTATTTGAGCAAGCCTGTGCCCCCTGCGGAGTTGAAGATTCCGACGCAGTACAAGGATGAAAGCCGCGGGATTGTGAGCTTTCGGAGCAGTTGGAAGGATGATGCGACCTACCTGTATTTTGACGGGGGAGAGCGGCCAACGACTGCGCTAGGGCATGAGCATGACTCGGCGGGGCACTTTGGGTTGACTGCATTGGGGGAGTATTTCGGGATTTCGCCAGGGCGTTACAACATGGACCAGACGTGCCACAGCCTCATGCTGGTGGACGGCAAGACTGGACACGATATTGGCGGAGAATGGCGGGCGACGCGGTATCGGGGGCGGCTGACGGGTTATGAGCCAGGCGGGTTTGTGGATGCAGCCTCGGGTGATAACGCGCAGCAGAGCAATTGCTACTGGTCGTACCGGACGATTGGGTTGGTGAAGGGTGAGGGAGCGCCGGCGTATGCATGGACGCTGGATGATGTGAATGCGGACCATGGGGCGATCATGCCGCGCGACTACTGGTGGACGCTGCATACGAGCCCAGGAAATACGATTCAGACGCGGGAGCGGGGGGCGACGATCACGGGCGTGCGGCATGGGAATCGGCTGGAGGTGTTTTTTGCGACGCCGGATTCGGAGACATTACCCGCGCCGTATGTGGTGCGTGTTGAGCAGGATGAGATTACCCCCAGCAGCTATCGGTATGTCGGCACAGATTGGATGGAAAAAGAGCGGAGGAATTATGTGAAGGAACCTTGGGACCAGGTGCATGGTCCGGTGTTTTTCAGGCCGCGGCTGGTGGCGAAGGCGAGCGGGCCGAACGGCCGGATGCTGTCGCTGATGGTGCCGACGCTGAAGGATGGCGCGGCGCCGGTGTTTAAGCGGTTGCCGAACCTTGATGGACAGGTGGGTGTGGAGATCAACTTCGGGGCGGTGACAGATACGATTTTGTGCGCGTATGGGCACAGGCAACTGGTGAGCGGGGATATCGATGCGCGGGGGAATTGGCTGGTGATACGCCGAGAGACAGCGACCGGGCGGGTGGTGAATCACCGGCTGATGGGCGGGAGCTATTTGAAGGTGGGGGGTAAGCGGGTGGTTTGAGCGTTGGGAAGGCTCGGTTAGAGGCCCTGGATTTTTCGGCCCAGGTGGAGGATGTGGTCGCGGGTGACGGGGTCGGTGCCGACTTTGGGCCAGGGCTGGGCGGCGGCGGAGGCCTGATCAGTGAGGGCTTGGCCAGAGATGTCGGAGGGGGATTGGGGCTTGCCGGCGATGGTGTTATCCAGGACAGCGACGCGGCCTGCGCCGGGCTTGATGTGGATGGCGGGGCTGGGGCTCTGGAGGTTGTTGGATTGAATCCAGACGTCGGTGATTTCAGGTGCGACGAGGATTGCGGGAGTGGTGGTCTGGGTGATGGTGTTGTGTTTGAGTACGACGCGGTTTGCGCCGGACTTGGTGATGGTACGGAAGACGACGCCGCCGGCGTTGTTGTTGGCGACGGTGTTGTTTTCGATGTGGTGGTCGGTGTCGCGTTCGCCGATGGAAATGCCGACGCCTTCATTATCGGTGATGGTGTTGCCGACGACGATGGAATGGGTGGTGCGCAGGCAGTAGAAGAAGCCGTCGGAGCCGTTGTGGTGGATGTGGTTGTTCAGGCACCAGTAGCGTACGGAGCCGGAGCCTGGGTGAAGACCGCCGCCGGCGTTGTGATGGATGTGGTTGTTTTCGACGCGGATGTCGGTGCATTGCTGGAAGGAGATGCCGTCGCCGTGGAAGTTTTTGACGTCAAGATTGGCGAGGCGGACGCGGTCGCAGCCGATGAGGAAGACGCCGGCGGCGCGGCAGCCGTTGATGCGGAAGGGTTCGTTTTCGCGGTTGCCGTCGAGGGTGACGTCGGAGATCTGGGCGTCGGTGGCGCGTGTTGCTTCGATGAGGGCGTGTGCGTTGACGGCGAAGCCGTTTTCGCCGGGGGTGTAGTCGTGGCTGCAGGGGGTGTCGAGGATGAAAGCGTCGCCGACGCGGTCGGTGATGCGTGCGACGGTGGTGTAGAAGCCGTGCGCGCGGTTATCGACGAGGTGGACGGCCATGCCGATTTCGAAGAGGTGGGGTTCGGCGACGCGGAATTCA
>CAZGOM010000386.1:0-3181 GCA_964527265.1 uncultured Phycisphaeraceae bacterium
GGCGTCGCGGGCGGTGAGGAGGACTTTGGCGAGGGCGAGGGATTCGGCGGTGCTGTAGAGGGAGGTGTCGTTTTTGAGGAGGGCGTCGAGGATTTCGAAGTGGTTGGACTTGGTGGAGACGGAGCCGGTGATGTCTTCCTCGCCAGTGGCCGAGGTGATGAGTTTGCATTTGCCATCGCGGATTTCGAGCTGGCCTTCGGAGCCGACGATGCGGATGCGGTCATCGCCGTGAGAGGAGGCGGCGGCGGGACGGAGGAGGTCGGCATGAACGACGCCGGAAGCGCCGGAGGCCAGCTTGAACATGGTGACGGTGTGGTCTTCCATGGTGCCGTAGTCGGGCTTGGCGATGTTGCCCTGGGTGCCGACGAAGGAGGTGAAGGGATCGCCGGTGACGAAGTGGATGGCGTCGAGTGCATGGGAGGTGACCCACATGACGGTGCCGCAGTAGTCTTTGCGATTGTCGTACCACTGGGGGCGTGTGCCGAAGCGGTAGGATTTCTGGCCGGTGGCGAGGACGATTTTGCCGATCTTGTTTTCCTTGACAGCCTGGCGGGCGGAACGGAATTCCTGCTTGGAGCGGAAGGTGAATTCCGTGATGATTTTGCGGTCGGGGTTTTCGGCGAGGAGGTTTTTGAGCGTTTCAAAATGAGCCCAGGAGCTGGCGATGGGCTTGTCGGAGACGGTGGGGATGTTCCTGCGGAGACAGTCGTGGATGACGGTGGAGTTGTGGTTGTAGACAGCGCCGACGCTGACGACATCGGGTTTGAAGGTGTCGAGCATGGTGCGGTAGTCATCGAACCATTCGCCGGAGGGGAGACGTTTGAGATATGCGGTGGCAGCTTCGGGGGAAACGCCATCGGAGGCGACGGCGATCTGGGTGTTTTTGTCGATGCCGGGGTAGGGCTGTTTGAAAGCGTGACCGATGGTGTGGTGTCCGTTTCCGCCGATGAATGCGATGCGCATGGGGGTGGTCCTGAAGAGGGTCTGGGGTCTAGGGTCTGGTCAGAGGGAGGGACAGGTCGCGGTTAGTCGCGTTTGTGTTTTTTCTTTTGAGCTTCTGCGCGGCAGATGCGGCGGAGGGCGCGGATGCGGGAGGCCTGGGGGTTTTGGCGGTCGCTGATGTTGAGGGGCGGGGTGAGGCGTTCTAGCATGCCGGGTTCGAGGGCGGTGGCGGCTTCCATGGCCATGGGGAGGACGGTGAAGGCGAGGTGATCGGCCATCCACTTTGTGAGGCGTTCTTCGCCATCGTCCTGGAAGCGGTAGAAGTCGGGGGAATCGCCGGGGGCGCGGCGCTGGCATTCGAGTTGGAGTTGTTCTTTGAGGATGGCGCCCAGGGAGCGGCGGAGGGTGGAGAAGCCGGAGTGGGCGTGGGTGAGGTGGTTGCGGCCGTCGAGGGCGTTTTCAGAGAGGCCGAGGAAGATGACGCCGCCGGCAGGAATATCAATGCCGGGGAGGATGTCGGGGGTGATGGAGCGGAGGGTGTAGGCGAAGAAGCCGGGCTTGCCCATGAGTGCGGCGGCAGGGAGGGGCTTATCGGTGGGGGCGAGGGCTTGGATGGCGTCGTCGACGGTGAAGGAGAAGGTCATGGGGTGTTCCGGGCGTATGAAGTCGTTGCGCGGTATGGCGGGGGGGTATTTTAAGGGATTTGGGATTGATGAGTTCAGGAAGGGGAGGTGGAAAGAATGCGCAGCAGATTTTTACCGCGAAGTCACGAAGACGCGAAGGTCAGATAAGGAAGAGGGGGGGAGTGAGTGGTGGTTATAACGTGGAGGAAGGGTTGTGGAGTGTTTGATGGCATGGGTAAGACACAGCCACCTGCGGGGCGAAGTGTGCCACTGGGCAAGACAGACATGCTCACGCGGACGAGAGCATGGCACACCGAACGTGATCAATCCGGCAGCGAGGCGAGTTCCTTGTCGAGGGCCTGCATGAGGGGGGCGAGGGCTTTGTCGGAGAAGTCGAAGGGGATCTGGGCGGCGGCGAAGAGTTCCGGGAGGGGGGCGCGGCCGCCGATGGCGAGGGCTTTCTGGTAGTTGGCGATGGCGGCTTTGGGGTCTTTTTTGTATTGGAGCCAGAGTTGGAGTGCGCCGAGCTGGGCGATGCCGTACTCGATGTAGTAGAAGGCGTAGTTGAAGAGGTGGAGCTGGCGGTGCCAGAGGGTGGCGCGGTTTTCCTCAAAGCCGGAAAAGTCGATGACGGGGCTGTAGAAGCGGCTGAGGATGGCGAGCCATTGCTCGCGGCGGCCGGCGCGGGTGTGGTCGGGGTGGGTGTAGAGCCAGTGCTGGAAGGAGTCGATGGTGGCCATCCAGGGGAGGAAGCGGATGACGCGTTCGAGCACGCCGCGCTTGGCGCGGAGGGCGTCGGCGGGGGAGTAGAAGATGCCCAGGTGGTCGGCGGAGAAGAGTTCCATGGACATGGAGGCGACTTCGCAGAATTCCAGGCCGGGGGAGCGGAGATCGACGATGGGTTCATCGCAGGCGGCGAGGAAGTGGAAGGCGTGGCCGGCTTCGTGGAGGAGGGTTTCAACGTCGTCATGGAGGCCGGCTGCGTTCATGAAGATGAAGGGTTCGCGGGAGAGTTCGAGGGAAGATTGATAGCCGCCGGGGCGCTTGCCTTTGCGGCTGCCGAGGTCGAGGTTGCGGCCGTCCTTCAAGTTGGCGAACTGTTTGGCGAGGGCGGGGGAGACTTTTTCGATGACCTGGGTGGTCTTGGCGAGGAAGCCGGGGATGTCTTTTTCATCGAAGGGGTGGAGGGGGGCGCGGCCTTTTGCGTCGACGGAGAGATCCCAGGGGCGGAGGGTGTCAACGCCCAGGGTGGCTTTGCGGCGCTCGTCTAAGCGTTTGACGACGGGGACGCACTGGGTGGCGATGGCGTCGGCGAACTGGAGGCACTGGTCGGGGGTGTAATCGAAGCGCTTGAAGGATTTCCAGGCGTAGGCGCGGTAATCGGGGAGGTTGGCGTTCTTGGCCATCTGGGTGCGGATGGCGAAGAGTTGTTCGAAGGTTTCTTCGACCTGATCCTTGTCCTGGAGGCGGCGGCCGGCAGTGAGACGCCAGGCGGCTTCACGGGTGGGGCGGTCGGTTTCCTCAAGGAAGCGGGCCATCTGCTGGAGGGTGTACTGCTTGCCTTTGAATTCAACGACCATGCGGCCGCAGAGCTTGTTGTATTGCGTGGAGAGCTC
>CAZGOM010000387.1:0-3175 GCA_964527265.1 uncultured Phycisphaeraceae bacterium
GAGCATGGTGCCGACAAAGAGGCCGATGATGAAGGCGTAGGCGACGGTGGTGGCCTCGGCATTGCGTTTGAAGAAGGAGCCGACGGCGGCGCTTGCCAGGACGCAGAAAAGCGCGGTCAAGCCGATGGTGGCCAGGACGGTGGGGATGGCGGAGTTGTCGCCGGCTTCGATGTAATACATGACGCTGACGGCAGGGAGGGTGGCCAGGAGGATGAGGCCCAGGGTGATGAAGACGGAAAGGAGCTTGCCCCAGACGATGCGGACCGGGGAGAGGGGGGTCATCTGCATGAGGACCCAGCCGCCGCCGTCACGCTCGTTGGAGATGAGGCCGGAGGAGAGGGCGGGGGTGAGAAGGATGATGATGGCGAACTGGAGGGTGACTAAGACGAAGGAGACGGTCTGGACGCTCCAGGTCATGGTTTGGGTGGAAGCGATATAGGTGAAGAAGAGGGAGGTGACCAGGGAGATGCCCATGGCGCGCATCATCCAGTGGAGGCGGCCGAAGCGGCGGCAGCGGAACTCCTTGACCATGACGGGGTTAGTGAGGGGGCCGATGAGGCCGGAGCGACGCTGTGGATCAAAGAACCAGAGGTAGAAGAAGCGGCGGAAGGCTTGTTCTTTTTTGGAGCGGTCGTCGGTCATTTTGCCGGCGTCGCGAGGCCTGTCGAGCATGCGTGTGGAGAGTCGGTAGGTGGTCATGCCGAGGCAGCCGGCGGTGATGAGAAGGTTTAAGGCGATGAAGCGTTCGGTGATGTAGCCCATGCCGCGCAGGCCTTCGGAGCCGAGAGCTGATTGGCCGAGGATGTCCTGCATGGCGGGGATGGGGGAGAGTGCGCGGAGCCAGTCAAGGGCGTGCATCATGGGGATGTTGGTCATCTGTCCCTGCATGAAGCGGTAGGGGAGCATGGCGAGGATGCCCAGGGAGAGGACCAGACCGTAGGTGTATTTAAGGGCGGTGTCGGTGTCGTCGGTGTAAGCGCTTACGACGAGGCCGACGGAGGCGTAGGAGAGGGCGAGGATGAAGAGGACCATGTAGAGCTTGAGGAGCTGTCCGTAGAGATCGACGCCGCCCATGGTGAAGCAGGCGGCGGCGGTGGTGAGGGAGAGGACGAGAAGGACGACGATGAAGCCGAGGATGCCGACGAGCTTGCCGAACATGATCTCCCATGGCTTGAGCGGGGAGTTCAGCAGGAGGGCGAGGGTGCCGGCGCGTTTTTCCTTGACGATGCTGGTGGCGGGGAAGACGGGGGCCAGGAGCATGAGGATGACGGTGAGGCCGTAGCCGAAGACGCGGAGAACTTCCAGCGATTGGACGCCGGAGAGATCAACCATGCCTTCGGAGGGCCAGCGCAGGACGATCAGGAGCGAGAGGGCGCCGACGAGGGCGACCTGGAGGACCAGGGCGCGCCTTGTTCTGAGCAGGCCGATGAGCTCGCGGGTGATGATGGGGTTGTTCATTGGAAGATGGGTTCTGGGTCTTGGTTTCTGATTCTTGGGTTCTGGGTCTTGTCAGAGGGAGGAAGAATCGGAGAGGTAGTTAGCCCTTTGCGGCGGCGGCTTCGGCTTTTTCGGCTCTGGTGACTTCGAGGAAGGCGTCTTCGAGGTCCATCTGGACTTCGCGGAACTGGACGACGCTGACGCCTGCGTTGATGCAGGCGGCGAGGATCTGGGAGAGGCTGGCGTCGTCAAGGGTGGTGGAAAAGCGGACTTCAGATTCGTGGGTGCTGGGCTTGACGTCGTCGGTCTTGGGGAGCTTGTCCTTAAGCAGATTGGCCAGGGGGGTGACTTGGCTTGCATCGCCGACCTGGACCTCGATGACGCGGCGCTGGCGGAGGTTGCGCATGATCTGGTCAAGGGTGCCGAAGGCGCGGAGCTTGCCCTGGGTGATGATGGCGACGGTGTTACAGATGCGGGAGAGCTCGGGAAGGATGTGGCTGGTGACGATGAGGGTTTTGCCCATGCTGGCGAGCTTAAGGAGGATCTCGCGCATTTCGATGCGGGCATTGGGGTCAAGGCCGTTGGCGGGCTCGTCGAGGATGAGGACTTCGGGGTTGTGAAGGAGGGTGCGTGCGATGGCGACACGCTGTTTCATGCCGTGCGAGAGCGATTCGACGAAGAGGTCCTTCATATAGGAGGAGCCGGTGGTCTCCATGACTTCTTCGATGCGGATCATGCGTTGCTTGCGGGGGATTTTGAAGGAAGCGCCGAAAAAGTCGAGGTATTCGCGGACGCGCATGTTTTCGTAGGCGCCAAAGACGTCGGGCATGTAGCCGACCATGCGCTTGATGCGGGAGGAGTCGGTGGCGCAGTCGACGCCGGCGATTGAAGCGGTGCCGGAGGTGGGCTGGGAGAGGCCGACGAGGATTTTGATGGTGGTGGTTTTACCGGCGCCGTTGGGCCCGATGAAGCCGAGGATCTGGCCACGGTCGATGCTGATGGAGAGGTTATCGAGTGCGACAAACCCACCGTAGCGCTTGGTGAGGTTTTTGGTAACGACGACGGGCTCTGGCATGGGGAGGTCCTCTGGATTGGCTGGCTGAAGGTTGAGGTTCGTATGGCTTGCGGGGATGAAGGGCACCCTCACCGTGAGGGAGAGGGGCTTGAATTATTTTGCAGGAGCGACGGTGCCTGCGGCTTCAAGCTCAATGGCGGAGACTTCCCATTGGGGTGGGGTGGTGTCGATGTTTTGAGCAGGGTTGTCCTGGACGCTGACCCGGAAGTGGATGGCACCTTCGGAGTTGAGCTTGACGCCGGCTTTGATGAGGTCGATGGTCCAGACGCCGACGGGAGAGGTTTTGGCGTCAATTTCGCGGGGTTTGCCGTTCTCGACGATCATGACTTTGACGGGGCGGCTTGGGGCTGTGATAGAGAGCTTGAGGTTCAGGGTTTCGGGGGCCAGGGGAAGGACTTCGCGGGGGAGTGAAAGCTTGCCGCCAAAATCCTGCGGGTTGGTGAGCTTGCCAGCCCAGGCGCGGGATGTGGGGTTATAGACGCCGACCAGGCCTGCGCCGGCTTTGGCGCGGTCTTCCTCAAGACGGGTGAAGAGGGAGGGGATGGCAACCTTGGAGCCGGGCGTCGCGGGCTGATACTGGAGGGGGACTTCCATGAGGGCGACATCTTTGATGGCGGAGTCCTGCTTGAGGACGACGCCCAGTTCCGGGCCTTGCGTCCAGGC
>CAZGOM010000388.1:0-3149 GCA_964527265.1 uncultured Phycisphaeraceae bacterium
AGGTCTTCCTGTTCGGTGATGGCGTCGACGTTGACGGATCCGAGGCGGTCGAGCTTGCCGCGCAGTTCCTTGATCTGGGCTTCGATTTCGGCCCAGGCGATTTCCTGGGGCTGGTAGGTCTGGTAGGCATAGGCGACGTCGAGGGCGAGCTGTTCCTGGCTGCGCTGCTGGACGCCTTCGACTTTGACTTCCAGGCCGCGTTTGGCGAGCTGGTGTTCGCTGATGGCTTTGTCGAGGACTTCGACGCCTTTCTTCTCTTCAGCCAGTTCCTGCTTGAGTTGTGCGATAAGCGCGTGTGATTTGGTGAGCTTGTGGGTGACGAGTTCGTGGCGGAGCTGGAGCTCCTTCAAGCGCGCTTCGGCCTGCTCGACGATCTGTTGCGCCTCGACGGCATTTTTTTTGAGTTCATCAATGCGGGTGCGGTGGTGCTGGGACTGTTCTTCCAGCGATTTGGCCTGGCGGGAAACATCGGCCAGCGTGGTTTCAAGCTGGCGTTGGTGCCGCTGGGCGCTGCCGAGCTGTTCGACGATTTTGCCGGCGTCAACGCGGGTGAGGGTGAGCTGTTCGCGCAGTTGCTCGGTTTTGGTTTGAAGGCCTTGGATCCCTTGTTCGAGCGCCTGAACGGTTTTCTGGCGTTCGGCGCTGTCGGCTTCAAGCTTGGCGACATCGGTCTGGTGGGTCTTTTTCTTGGCGTCGGCGTCGGTGAGCTGGCGATGGATCTGCTGGGCTTCGGTGGCCAGGACGGGCTGCTCGCGTTCCAGGCGCTGGGCCTGGTTGGAAACGTTGTCCATGCGGCTTGAAGCCTCAACCTTGACCGTGTTGGCTTCAAAGACCGACTGGCGGAGCTTCTGGCTCAAGCGGTCGATGTGCTGTGCGGTTTCCGAGAGGCCCGAGAGGGTTTGCTGATCAGCGGCGATTTTCTCGTCGAGGGTTTTGATGTCGGTGTTGAGCTTGGCGAGTTCCGAGCGGCGGGAGATGAGCCCGGTGGATGCCGAGGCGTTGACCGGCCCGGCGATGACACGGCCGTCGGGCTCAATGAGTTCACCGGTCTGGGCGACAAAGCGATAGCCGGTGGGGAGGTCTTTGCGCAGGGCGATGGCGGTGGCGAGGTCTTTGGTGACGATGGTGCGGCCAAACACGTGCTCGACCATGCCGATCACTTCTTTGGGGCAGCGGATGAGGTCGACCAGGCGGCGTGCGTCGGGCAGGGCGGCGATGCGCTCGAGAACATCAGGATAAGAGCTGAATCCATATTGATCGGCAGCGAGCAGGGTGACACGGCCGGCGAGGGAGCGAATGAGTTCACCACCGGTGCCAGGCTTGGTGAGGTCTTCCAGGGTGTCGACCACGAGGGCCTGCTGGTAATCGCCGAGGGCGATTTCCACGGCGCGGGCGTTCTCGACATCGGCCTCGATCATGTCCACCAGCAACCCGCGCACGAAGGAGAGGGGGGTGGCGGGGAGGTTCTGGGTCTGAGTGGCGGCTTTGGCCTGGGCGAGGCGCTTTTCATCGGTGGACTTGCGAGCCAGCACGGCTTTAACCGGGTCAGCCACACCCTGGCGCTTGTCTTCCATCTCCTGGAGCAGGTGGCGGCGGGAGGCCAGGCCGGAGCGGTTTTCCTTCAGCGAGCCCAGGCGCTGGGTGACTTCCTTCTGTTGGCCGGAGAGTTGTTCGCCCTGCTGCTTGATTTCCTGGATTTTGGCGTTTTCGCTCTCGATGAGTTTTTTGACTTCTTCGAGTTTCGCGCCGTACTGGTCGCGGGCGGTGTAGAGCTTTTCGAGCTCGTCTTTGATCTGGCCGGCGCGGTTGTCGATGCGATCCTTGTTGGAGAGAAGGTTCTTTTCAAAGACGCCGATGGAGTTGATTTCATTATGAAGCTGGGACGTGCGGCGCATGAGCTGGATGACGCCGGCTTTTTCATCTTCGATCTGGCGGCGTTTTTCGTTGAGCTCATGCTGCAGGAGGCGGTAATCCTCCTGCGCCTGGACGACTTTGGCTTCCGCGGCTTTCTGTGCTTCGACGAATTTCTGGATGGCGGCGGTGGCTTCGGCGATTTCTTTTTCAAGCTGCGCCTTGCGCCCGGCAAGTTCACTGATGCGCGCGGCATCGCGCTCGATCTGCCGCGCCAGTTCGGCCGCTTGATCGGTGGAGAATTTGGCGCGCTGGGCGGCCTGATCGCGCGCGCTCTGCTGTGAAACGCGGTCGTGCTCGACCTGCTTCAACTGGCCTTGAATGGCCTGGTGTTCCTGCTGCACATCGGCAAGGGACGACTCGGCTTTGCCAAGCTCACGGGCGCGGGCGGTGCGATCAGCCTCCGCCTGCTCCAGCTTCTCGGTTACTTCCTTCAACTGCGTGGTGAGCTTGTGGTACTCCGCCAGCGTGTAAGTGAGTTGAAGTTCGCGAAGCTGGGTGGTGTATTCCTGGTGGTTGCGCGCGCGGCCAGCCTGGATTTTCACACTCCGCAGGCGCTTTTCGGTGTCTTCCAACCGCTGGCGGGAAAGGCCCAGGTTCTGCTCGGTGCGTTCCAGCTTGCGGAGGGCTTCCTTCTTGCGCGCCTTGAACTTGCTGATGCCCGCGGCTTCTTCAAAAAGCTCGCGGCGCTCGTCGGCATTGGCGTCGAGCATGAGGGCGACTTTGCCCTGTTCGATCATCGAGTACGCATCGGTGCCGATGCCGGTATCCATGAAAAGCTCGCGCACATCGCGGAGGCGGGCGCGGCGTTTATTGATGAGGTAATCGCTGGAGCCATCGCGGAAAAGCTGACGCGTGACGGCGACGGTTTCAGAATCGACCGGAAGGATGCGGGAGCCGTCTTCACGCTTAGGGTTGTCGAAGGTGAGGGTGACGGAGGCCATGCCCGAGGGCTTGCGCGCGGAGGAGCCGTTGAAGATGACGTCCATCATGGCGTCGCCGCGGAGGCTCTTGGCGGATTGCTCACCCAGCACCCATTTGATGGCGTCGACGATGTTGGATTTGCCGCAGCCGTTGGGGCCGACAATGCCGGTGATGGGCGCGTCGAAGGCGATTTCGGTGCGGTCAGCGAAGGATTTGAAACCGGAAAGGGTGAGCTTTGCAAGACGCATCGTGTGAAACCTCCGTGTCGCGGGGATGGCCCATCCGTAGGCCGATGAACAATATTCACTTAATTG
>CAZGOM010000389.1:0-3145 GCA_964527265.1 uncultured Phycisphaeraceae bacterium
ATCAGAACACCAATGCGGGCCTGAAGCTGGTGGAGACGGCGCTTTCGCACTGCAAAAACAACGGGCTTTTGAAGATCGTGCTGGACACGCACTTTGAAAAAGGCGTGTTTGCGGACTTGTTCACGAAGTTCGGCTTTCAGCACACGCGGACCAAGACGTTCCATGGGAAGGACATTCTGGAGTTTTATCTGGATTTGTATCGGTCGACGAAGCCGAGCGAGCAGCCGGCGTGAGGGGGGGCCGGAGTCCCGAGTCCAGGGTCCCGAGTCCAGAGTTCGGAGTCCAGAGTTGTTTAAGAAATGAATGAAGCAGGCCTCCGGTTGGAGGCCTGCTTTTTGTTTTTGGTAAGCGGGGTGGGATTCTGGGGGCGGCTGGTACTGGCATTTTCGTTGAGCGAGCGGCGGGTTTGAGGTTTTTTGGGATTGGTAAAAATTCAACACGAACAGGTGTGTTTGAGGGGCTGTTTTTGTGTGAAAAGTTTCGTCGATTGAGGTGTTTTGTTTTTTGATGTTTGAATATGGCTGGAAAACAGAGGGTTGGGGGAGGGGTGTTTTGGGTGGGTGCGGGGTTTGGTTGTTTTTGAGTTTGTTTTATGGGGTGATTTGAGGGGTTTTGACGGGAAATGGAGTGTTCGGGAGGGGGATTTTTTGAGAGAAGGAGATGGGTTTGGCTTGATTTGAAGGAGGAAGGAAGGGGTGGGTGGATTTTTTAGGAGGGCGGAATTTTTGACTGGGATTGAGAGGATTGAGGATGATTAAGAGGATGGGATTTGAAATGGATGAGGGGCTGGTCGCTGCGTCGTGTGTCCAGAGTCCTGAGTGCTGGGTCTGGGTGGGTGTCGTCCAAATTCCGGGAAGGAAACGTTTTGGAAGCAACCAAAGTGCGTGCAAGACACAGCTTGAATTCGGCTCAAGCTGTGGCGCCCGGGTAGTTGGATTACACCCGTCCTGGGTCCTGGGGCCAGAGTCGTTTGAGATAAGGGAAGAAAGAGGGCTTCGTTTGGAGGCGTGGGTTTTACTTTTTGGCGTAGGTCCACTCGAAGGAATCTTCGGAGCGGACGAGCTGGTAGGGGTAGTCGCGGTTGGCGGGGGTGTAGGTTTTGTCCTTGAATCCCCATTTTGAGGCGAATTTGTTGAAGGCGTCGGGATGAGCGAAGAGGACCCAGAAGTTTTCGGCGAAGAGAGAAAAGAAACGCTCGGGATGACCAGCGTTTTCGAGGGCTTGGTTTGCAAAGAGGATGCAGGCGTTGGAGTCGAAATGGTCGCCCCAGAATTCAGGAATGAAGGCGTGGTGGAGGTCGTTGTAAATGAATTCAACGGTGGAGGTGCCGGGGTCGGCGGCGCGGCCGCCCTTAACCTTGCCCTGGACGACGCATTCAGGGGTGAATATGCCTTGGGAGATTTTGCCCAGGCACTCGATGAGGGTGTCATGGGGCGGTGGGGTGTGGTCGGAATCAAAGCTTCCGCTGATGGCTTTAACGCCGGGAGGGGGGGCATCGTCATGCCTGCTGTAGGCGAGGGAGTAGACGGCGGTGATGGCTTTGATGGGGTGGGAGTCGGAGGCGATTTCCTGGAGGTATTTGGGGTGGTCCGCGGGGTTGGCTAAGCCGATCTCGACGGCATCGCGCCAGAATTCGTCGGCGATGTCCTGGGTCGGGTCCAAGTGGGCAAGGAGGTCATGGAGATAGGAGTCGTTGTTGAAATAAGGGGTGTCGAGAGGGTTCAAGCGTTTGCCGATGACGCGGGTGATTTCGATGGCGGAGACTTTGTTTTTGATGAAGTAGTCAACGACGGCCGGGTCGTTGGTGCCTTTGAAGCACCTGGCCAGGGGGCCGACGACTTTGTAGTCAGGGACTGATTCGATGAGTTGGGCGACGGCATCAAAGTCCGGGGGGCCATATTCGATGATTTTTTCAAGTGCTTCATCGGATTTGAAGGTTGTATGGATCTCACGCAGGAGAGGAAGGTCTTCGGCGGTGAGATGTCTGACGAGGGAGAGAGGGTCGGGTTGGTAGCCGCGCTGGATGGCGGCGGGATAAAAACGGCGGGCTGCTTCACGGAGGGGTTGCTTGAGGGATGAGACATTGTTGAACTGACGGAAGAGGGAAAGCAATTCAAACTCTTTTTTGGATTCAAAGAGATCCGCGATGGTTTGGATATGGGATGGATGGGGGCCGAGGTGGGCAAGGGCACCCGCGGCGGCTTTGGCGGGGCTTTTATCGAATGGGCCGTCAATGGGCCTGGTGAGGAACGGCTCGATCATGGGGATGAGTTCAGGGTCCTTCCAATATGCGAGTACGGTGATGGCGCGGCTAATGACTGCATCATCCTCTGAGGAGAGGAGGGATAGAAGTTTGGCCTTGTATTCATCGAACTGGACTTCATAGATGATGCACTGGGCGACTTCTTTGGGGTCGGGTGCGTCCAATGCTTTGAGAAGGGCGGAGCGGGCGGGGACGGGGTCTCGCTGATGGAGGAATTGGATTGCCCTGCCCCACTGCCAGAATTGCTTGCCTGCGAGGAATTCATCGGCCTGGGCGACGAGGGCAGTGATATCGGAGGGAGTGGCGGGTTTGGGACGTGATTTGTTCTGCTTGGCTTTGTAACGGCTGCGAAGGGATTGGATTTTTGACGGCATGCGATGAGCCCCTGAAGATTTGGATGAAGGATGAGCGTATCGCGGGTGAGTTTAGCGAGGGTGCGAATGAAGGCGGGGGGGATTGCAGGGTTGGGAATGGAGCGGTGAGACTGGGCTCCTCGCTGGGGCTGGGTGGGGGGGAAAGAGAAAGAGCACCAGCTTTGAGGTGGTGCTCTTTTGAGGGGGGCGGGTTTAAGGGTGGTGAGGTGAGTATATTTGTCCTGAATAGGTGCCATCAAGCGAAGAAAACACCCTCACACCCAGCGGAGGGAGATAAGAAATGAAAGAAAGAGGCCTCCGGATGGAGGCCTCTTTTTTGTATGTTGGCGCGAGCAAGACACTGCTTGAGTTCGGCTCAAGCAGTGGCACCCCATTCGCGGCCTTCACGGCGTCGTGTGGCACCCCTTTTTTATTGTTCGAAGGGGAAGAGGGGTTTGCGGCGGTTTTTGTAGGTGAAGGTGAGCATGTCGGCGTTGGTGGTGCCGGGGGTGTTGACGCGGATCATTTT
>CAZGOM010000390.1:0-2994 GCA_964527265.1 uncultured Phycisphaeraceae bacterium
TGCTGTACTGGTATCACTTTGCAAAGAGCGGCAAGCGGATCGAGGTGGAGACGGGAGACGATACGATTGCGCGGCATTTTTTGACACTGCTGCATGGGAAGGCGCCAAGTGAATCTTGGGCGCGGGCGATGGAGACTTCGCTGAATCTGTATGCCGAGCATGAATTTAATGCGTCGACATTTACGGCGCGGGTGATTGCGGGGACGGGCGCGGATTTGTACGCCTCGGTGGCGGGGGCCATCGGCGCGCTTTCAGGCCCGAAGCACGGTGGGGCGAACGAGGTGGCGTTTGAGATTCAAAAGCGTTATGGCACCCCGGATGAGGCGGAGGCGGACATTAAGGCACGAGTGGCGGCCAAGGAGATCATCATCGGGTTTGGCCACCCGGTGTATACGGTGAGCGATCCGCGCAACCATGTGATCAAGGAAGTGGCGCGGAGGGTGTCGAAGGAGCGCGGGGAGATGAATCTATTCAACATTGCCGAGCGGCTGGAGTCGGTGATGATGAGCCAGAAGAAGATGTTCCCGAACCTGGATTGGTTCTCGGCAGTGAGCTATCACATGATGGAAGTGCCGGCGGCGATGTTTACGCCGTTGTTCGTGATTGCGCGCACCAGCGGGTGGAGCGCGCATGTGATCGAACAGCGGGCGGATGGGAAGATCATCCGGCCCAGCGCCAACTATACGGGACCGGAAGACCGGGCCTTTGTGGCGCTGGATAAGCGATGATGGAAGAGAAAGGCATAAGGGATAAGGTACAAGGGAAAAGTAAGAGGCAGAGAATCAGCGTGCCGGTTTTTGTAGGGTAGAATCTGCGGCCTTGTGCAGAAATTGGTTCCATTTCTTCGAGGATTTCAAGCGATGTCAGCACCTATTTCCAATGTTCGTCCCGAGCCGGATCAGGTCATCGTCGACATCGTCGATTACGTGATGAATTACAAGATCAAGAGCGCCGAAGCGTATGAGACCGCGCGGCATTGTTTGATCGACACGCTTGGCTGCGGGCTGGAGGCGCTGGAGTATCCGGCCTGCACGAAACTGCTGGGGCCAGTGGTGCCGGGGACGGTGGTACCCAATGGCGCCAAGGTGCCGGGGACGCAGTTTCAATTGGACCCGATTCAGGGGGCGTTCAACATCGGGACGATGATCCGCTGGCTGGATTTCAATGACACGTGGCTTGCCGCGGAGTGGGGGCATCCTTCAGACAACCTGGGGGGCATCCTGGCGACAGCGGACTGGCTTTCGCGCACAGCGGTGGCGGGAAGCAAAAAGCCTTTGCTGATGAAGGATGTGCTGACGGCGATGATCAAGGCGCATGAGATCCAGGGGTGCATCGCCTTGGAGAACGCGTTCAACCGCGTGGGCCTGGATCACGTCATCCTTGTGAAAATCGCATCGACCGCAGTGGTGGCGGGGCTGCTGGGTTTGACGCGTGAAGAGATCATCAATGCAGTGTCGCTGGCATGGGTGGATGGGCAGAGCCTGCGGACGTATCGGCATGCCCCCAATACCGGGTCGCGCAAGAGCTGGGCAGCGGGGGATGCGACGGCGCGTGCCGTGCGGCTGGCGCTAATCGCCAAGACCGGTGAGATGGGGTATCCCTCGGTGCTGACGGCGAAGACGTGGGGCTTTTACGACGTGCTGTTCAGGGGCAATGCGTTTAAGTTTCAGCGGCCGTATGGGTCGTATGTGATGGAACATGTGCTGTTTAAGATTTCCTTCCCGGCGGAGTTCCATGCGCAGACGGCGGCCGAGGCGGCGATGACGCTGCATGCGAAGGTGAAGGGGCGCATGGATGACATTGCCAAGATCACCATCCGGACGCATGAAGCGGCCATTCGGATCATTGATAAATCTGGTCCGCTCAATAATGAGGCGGATCGGGACCATTGCATTCAGTACATGGTGGCGGTGCCGCTTATTTTCGGGCGGCTCACGGCGGCGGACTATGAAGATGGCGTGGCGAGCGACCCGCGCATCGACCAGCTTCGCGCCAAGATGGTGTGCGTGGAGGACAAGGCGTTCACCAAGGACTACCACGACCCGAAGAAGCGTTCGATCGCCAATGCCATCACGATTGAGTTCAAGGATGGCAGCAAGCTTAAGGAAGAAGTGGTGGAGTACCCCATCGGCCACAAGCGGCGGCGCAAAGAGGGAATGGTGCTGCTGGTGGAGAAGTTTAAGACCAACCTTGCGCGGCGTTTTCCGGCGAAGCAGCAGCAGGCGATTCTGGCCGCGAGCCTGGACAAGAAGCGGCTGGAGTCGATGGCGGTCAATGAGTATGTGGATCTGTATGTGATTTGAGGGACCGAGAGGATTTGGGAACAAAACACGCACGACATGAGTGGGCAGTCTCATGTCGTGCGTTGTTTTTAATACCCCTCAGGCACACCTGGGCCGGTGTCGTTCAGCTTTGGGTTGAACGGCCGGCTTTGGCTATACGCAGCACTGGTTGCGCCAGCGCGGTTATTTCATGAGCCAGATCGCGGTGATGATCTGGCTCAGGGGGTCCCGTAGCTGGAGGCTGGGGTTGGCGGCATGGCCTTGCCAGAACCCAGCACGGGACCCCGTTGCGGGAGCTCGTCTGCACAATCCGTGGGCGACATTATCCGGGGTCGCTTGAGATCGGCGATACACTCCCGGGCAGACCGGGGAAGACCCGGAAGACTGCCGATGGCGGGTTTAATGGGGACGGGCCGACGGACTTGGGCGGCCGTATCCTCATTTTGAAGTCATGGGTCGCCATGCAAGCGGAAAATCCCTGGCCGATACAGGTGGGCACCTTTTTGACGTCTTGTGGCCTCAGGACGGGGAGGCCGAGACTGGCTGCGGATTCGACGCTTGGCATGGCGAGGGTCCCTTGGTGAGTCGATGCCAGCGTGTTGAAGGGGGCCTCCGAACCGGGGAGGTGACAGGGGGCAGGGCATACGTGGCCCGGAGACTCCTGTTTTCAACACGCTGGCATGACTCTCGCGAGCACTCTCTTCCGACGAGA
>CAZGOM010000391.1:0-2971 GCA_964527265.1 uncultured Phycisphaeraceae bacterium
ATGAAGCTTGTGATGAAAAGAGAGACACCATTATGACAGGCGCGATTTCAATGTTTGACGCGGGTGAGTGCGATTTGTTTCAAGAATGGAGTGATTGGGCCTATTTCTTGAATTTAACCGTTTTTTGTCACCCAGATGCGTCTCTGCTTCGGAAATTTCCACTTATTTCAAATTAATTTCAAATGCGTGTTGTTCGAGGTTAATCCGGGGCACGGGTGTTTCTGGGCGAGGCTTGGAGAGTTGGGTCAGGTGATGTTTTGAGGGGTTGGGCAGAGGTTATGCGGTGGCGAAAAAGATATTTTCATTTGGGGCTTAACCGAATAGCATTCGTACTTATCCCCTCTGATTTTTTCAAGGAACTCAAGCGAGTTTATAACAATATTCCCAACGATATCCTCCGATAGCTGATTGCGCTCAACAAGAAAATGTACAAGGAAATGAGATCAAATGACCCCTGATAAATTCATCGGCTTGGTAAACCAGGAATGTGTCGATCAATCCGTCAAGTCCCATATGGAGATATTGGCGACGACCAATCCGAACAGGAAAATCGTGGACGCCAATTGGGCGCGCATTATCCCGGCTTATTCGAAAATGAATGAGGAGCAAAAAGAAGCTCTTCATGCCATCATCAAAATAGTGGCTTTAAATACGACGGCGTTGAGCCTTTCGCTTTTGGATGGCACCTCCGCGGTTTACGGGCTGGACGATGATTTCGTTCTTACTCAGAAAAAAGACCCCCAAGTGATCAATGATTCATTGGTGGATCGGTTTTGGGCTCACCACGCAGGATGAGTCGGGATCATCTGAAAGATGTTCGGCAGTTCCGTGCACGCAAGCGGACATTGGTTCCATTGTCTTATTTAGCCGCAAGTCAGATGAAAAGCGACACGATGAATTCGTCGTATGCGGCTTGCTCGGATGCGGGTTTGCGGCTGCGGAAGATACGCATGGTGTATGGAATTCAGGCAAGGCGTCAAGGATTGTTACAGATGCAAGGAAAGCCGGAGGCGCGTGCAAGAGTATTTGCTTCTTGATTTACCGGGGACTGCGCGTGAATACACGCTTACCCCCGGCGTGCTTTTCGTCCCTTCGGGATTTAGACCAGCCATTTAGATGCGAACGCCCTGGGGGTCAGGGCAGGGCCAGTACCTCGCGTTTGAACTCATCGCTGACGGGTTGATTGAGGGCGTTGGATTGCCAGGCGGCCCAGGTGGAGGCTTGTTCGGTGACGCAGAGGATCAGGCAGGCAATGGCCAGGACAGCGACGGCGAGGCCCAGGGCGAAGCGCAGGGAGCGAATGTGGATGAAAACGAGGGTTTTGTTTTCAGGGGTGAGGCAGCCGAGAGTGAACTTGAGGTAAAGAAAGAGAACGGGGAGGAGGAAAAGGAGGGCGATGATGCCGCCGATGGATTGAACGTTGTCAGGCAGGTGGTATGCCATACGAGGGAGAATGATGGAGACGGCGAAGAGGGAGAGGTAGGCATTTGCGCGGGGCTTGGGGTTGTCGGATTTGGCGGGAGGCTGGATGCCGCGGCGGATGAGCTCACGGCGAAGGGTGAAGGCGCTGAGGGCCAGAAAGGCGATTGCAGAGAGAAGGATGACCACGGGGTAGGACTTCCAGACGGGAGCTTCAAAGCGCATAAGAGGATTGGCGAAGAGCCCGGCGTAGAAAAGTGCGGCGGCGGCCCAGAGGGCGAGAGCAGCGGGAATTTCGATGCGGGTGATGTGATGAGGAAGGAGGCCGGGGGCGTGGGAGGCCAGGGTGCGGCCGCCGTCAAAAAGAGCCGCGATGGCCCACATGAACCAGATGACGGCGAGGACAAGCACCATGCAGGCAAGGGCGACGACCAGGAGATTGCTGATGAGGCTGGACCAACCGGCCAACTGTGCCCATGGGCCCGGCGGAAGAGGTGTGGTGCGGGGGCGGACGCCGGGGAGATACATGGGGCTTTGAAAAGGCCGCATTTCGCGGGAGAGCGCGGCGAGGGCCAATGGATCAGGCCCGGGACCTGCGTGGGCGGGGCCGAGAATGCCTTCGCGGCAATCTGGAAGGTAGATGAGGCGAAAGACGGCCAGAGGAAGAATGGCGCGGGTGGGCGGAAGCTCGGCCATGTGGCGAGCGATGAGTTTGTCGGCGTCGTCGAGGAGTGCTTGCGCACCGGAAAGGTCGCCAAGCTGTGCGCGGTCGTGGGCGAGGCGGATGTATTGATCGGCGCTGAGGGTGGTGACACTGAGGCCGTTGGCGGCAAAGCGTGCGCCATACGAATCGACCAGAGCAGTGAAGCGGCGAGGGGTGCCCTGCTGGAGCCGAATGGACCAGAAATCGCCGGTCGGATCACCGAGGGCGGAGGCAGATAAGGCGGGCTTAAGGAAGGCGGAGCCATAGGTTGCGGAATCCATGACGCCTGCGGCAGGAGGACGTGGTGGCGAGGCGAAAGCGGGTTGGCGCGACTCCTTACCCAGTGCGCTCCAATAGACGGCGGTGAAGCGATTGCCCATGCTCCAGGGCTCGAAGGACGGGATGAAAGCGGGCTGGGAGGTGTCATGAGCCGGGCCGTGGATGGCGGGTGAAGCGAGGGAGGGAAAGAAGACGTGTCGGGCGTAGAGCGCGCCGATGAGGGCTGGGACAAAGCCGTGGGTGTCGGGACGGAAGCCGGCCTGGAGGGCGGAGGCCATGTCGCGGACGGAATCGGCGGTTCTGGGAGGTTGAGGGGTGGCTGAGATGGATTGGGTGCGGATGAAGGACCAGACGACCTGTCGGGCAGAATCGGGGCTGCGAGGGAGGAACTGGGGGTCGGGAGTGGTATCGGCGGTGGCCTGGTGGATGACGGCGCGCGCGCCGTACCAGCCGCTGTACTCATGCCACCAGGCTTCGCGGATGCCGGTCCAGGCGAGTTGGACGGCGAGAAAGGCGAGAGGGAAAGCGAGCCAGAGGGCGATGAAGCGGAGGCCCTGGCCGAGGGCGGGG
>CAZGOM010000392.1:0-2956 GCA_964527265.1 uncultured Phycisphaeraceae bacterium
CGCTGGTCCTAGAGCAATTTTGTAGTCAGCAAATTAACCGGGTGTTTGGAAGGGGTCTATCAGGGAAAGGTACCGACGCGGGGTAGGGGAGGGAGTGGACTGGCGGGGGGAGAGAATGGGAGGGAGAGGCAGAAAGTGAGAGCGAGATGGGTTCGTACTACAACGCGAGAAAAAGAAAAGTCGCATTCCAGGCATGACTAAGTCCAGTCAAAAGCGGGCGAAAAACAAGACATGCTCACGCAGACGAGAGCATGGCACACAGAAATGAAACGTCGTAGCGTTGTATTAGCGGCCGGCGAGGTGTTTGAGGGATTGGAGGGTGGCAGCTTTGGCGGGGTTTGCGTGGGGTTTGAGGCGCAGGAGGGTGGGATTTTGGAGGGTGAGGCCGGACTTGTGGCGTGGGGCGGGGAGAGCGGCGTCGAATGCGACTTCGAGGACGAGATGGGGTGTGACGGAGCGGACCGGGCCGTGCTTGGCGGTGGTGTTTGCGCGGATGAACTGGTCGATGTGTTTGAGGTCGTGGTCGGGGAGGCCGGAGTCTGCTTTGGCGATGGAAATGAGTTGATCGGCATTCCAGACGGAGAGGGTGTATTGATTGCCGCGACGGCCGAGGGGTGCGGGTTGGGCGGCGGTGAGGACGCAGTCGATGATGAGGGGATTGGACTTGAGTGCGAGCCAGGGGGTGGGTGGGTCGGAGTAGGGGGCGTCGAGAGGTTTGAGGATGATGCCGCGGTAGGAGAGGGAACGGGCCTGGCGGCGTGCGCGGTCGCAGGCTTCCCAGGATTCGGCGGGCCAGGCATCGGCGAGGCGAATGGGGTGCTCGCGGGTGAGAGGTGTGAGGAGCGGCGTGAGGAGGGCGAGGCGCTGGGAGAGAGGGAGGCGGCGGATGTCCTGGCCGTGGTGTTCGAGGAGGTCGAAGACGATGAGCATGGTGTCGATGCTGGAGTCGGGGTCTGCGGGGGTGTTCCAGAGGGAGGGTTCCTGGGGGCCCGAATCCATGCGTGCGAGGAGTGAGGCGATGTTGCTGGGGCGGCCGTTGGCCCAGGGGGCGATGATGGCGTCGAGGACGGTGCCGTCGGGGAGGGCGAGCGCGGCGATGGCGAATTCGGGGAAGGTGGCGGTGACGGGCTGGTGTGCGTGGTGGGTGCTGGTGTGTGACCAGAGGAGCCAGCGGCCGTGGCGCTTGATGAGCTGGACACGGATGCCGTCATAGAGCCATTCGGCGCGTTGGGGAAGGAGAAGCGGGTTTGGGGTTTTAGGCGGAGGTTCCGGGTATGGGGTGAAAAGGGAGGCGGATGGGGCGGGAGGAAGATTGGAGGAGGTGGAATGGGGGACGGCGGATTGGAAGGGGTAGGGGTGGCCGGTGTCGCCGAGGGTTTTGATTTGGGCGGGGTCTTTGGTGATAAGACGTGCGAAGGCGTCGGCGGTGGGGCGCCAGTCGACTGTGAGGCGGGTGGCGATTTGCGCGTGGGAGATTTCAAAGGCGTCAGCGAGGGCTTTTAAGACGAGGGAGGCGGGGAGTTTTATTCCCGTGGCCCCTAAGAGGAGGCGGTTGTAGAGCGTGCGCTGGGGGACGGTGGACTGGGACCAGATGTGGGTGATTTTCTGCTGGAGGGAGGTTGGATCAAGGCGTGAGAGGGAGAGGAGGTGGTCTTCGATGATTTCTTTTAATGAGAGGGCTGCGATGGGATTTTCTGGTGATGGTGTTGCTGGTTCGGGGATGAGGAGTGCGGCGGCTTCGGCGGCGTCGCCGACGGCGGTGAAGGATTCCTCGGCGAGCCAGTCGGGGATATTGGCGGCGTGGGCGGCCCATTCCTTGAGTTGGTTTGGGGTGATGGTGCGAGGGAGGCGCTTGCCGGTGGCGAGGTGGAGGGCCCAGGCGGCGTCAGCGTGCGGGGCGGATTGGAAATAGAGAGTTAAGGCGCGGGTTTTGTCCTGGGGACGGGGGGATTGGTCAAGGGTTTTGAGCAGGGCGATGAAGGGCATTTAGGAAGAAAGGTATAAGGGAAAAGTGAAAAGGTACAAGTGGAGGAGAAAAAGAGAAGGAGGAGTCTCGGAGCGGACGACATGCTCACGGGGAAGTGAAGGCATGATCATGTGGAAGAGAAGGTACCACGCCAGTTTAGATGGTGGGGATTGATTTGGGATTTATCGGAATGGGGCCGGGAATACCCAAATAATCTCCTGCGCTGGACCATTGCCATTCTTGTGCTTTATCGCATAGCCCCCGGCGAATCGGGTTTGCGTGGATGTACTCGATGGCGAGCCAAGTTGTGTCGGGCTCGACGATGTTTCGATCATATCCTCCGCCACGTTGCCAAAATCGATAATGGCGCGATCCGTCAGGTTGTAGATCAAGCAACTCATTTAGGAAGGCAGGCGCTTCCTTTTTTACGAATGACAATGCCTTGCGAGTGACGGGAAGCTTCACCGTCGCCAAGATCTTGCTGACCTTATATGGAGCCGTTTTGGGAAAGACTAAAACATGGGCATGCTCAGGCATGATGACATACGCCCAGATATCCAGGTTATGGGTCTGACGCGCTGCGTTGAGCGCTTCAATTAGCCAATTTCTTGTGCGGTCGCGGTTTAACAATGGTTGCCGTCGGAAGCATGAAAAAGTCAAAAAGTGCGCATGCCCGGGAGTGTCCCATCTGACGCAGGTTTTGCGGTTGGGTTTCATGGGGAAGTTGTCGGTTTTTTCGGCTGGTTTTGCAAGTGTAAGTGTTGGTTTTCCTTAAACGACAGAGTGAGGAAGACATGCTCACGCGGACGAGGGCATGGCACACGGAGGGGAAGACATGCTCACGCGGACGAGAGCATGGCACGCGGAGAGGAAGACATGCTCACGCGGACGAGAGCATGGCACACGGAGGGGAAGACATGCTCACGCAGACGAGAGCATGGCACACGGAGGGGAAGACATGCTCACGCGGACGAGAGCATGGCACGCGGA
>CAZGOM010000393.1:0-2938 GCA_964527265.1 uncultured Phycisphaeraceae bacterium
AGCCGGTGACCGACCTTCACACGCACTGCTATGCGCCGGTGTTTGGATCGTCTCCTGATCCTGAAGGCTTGCTGCTGTGGGGTGTGGATGAACTGGTGACGTATCACTATCTGATTGCTGAGGTTTACCGGATTGTGCCCGCGACGGAACTGCCTTACGAGAAGTTCTGGGCGATGAGCAAGCAGGATCAGGCGGACCACATCTGGAAACATCTGTTTGTGGAGAACACGCCGGTGAGCGAAGCATGCCGGGGTGTGATCACGACGCTGGCGCGGCTGGGGCTGGATCCGCATGAAGCCAGCCTGGACAAGTACCGCAAGTGGTTTCGCAAGTGGAAGCCCAGCGACTATGTGGATCGGGTGATGGAAGTGGCGAACGTCGACTGCATTACCATGACGAATCCGGTGTTTAACGATCAAGAGCGGGCGCTTTGGGAGAATCGGCCCGGGTTGATTGATGACACGCGGTTTACGGCTGTGCTGCGGATTGACCCGCTGCTGCGTGATTGGTCCAACGCGGTGAAGAAGCTGAGCGCCTGGGGATACAAGGCCAATGCTGATTTCTCTGGCGATACTGTCGCGGAAGTGAAGCGGTTTTTGAATCACTGGCTGGACAAGATGCAGGCGGTATATGTGGCGATGAGCCTGCCGCCGGAATTCCGTTACCCGTCAACCGAGCCGGGCAAGAAGATTAACAATGAAGACCGCTTTATCCGTGACTGCCTGATGCCTGTGCTGGCGGAGCGGAAGCTGCCGTGGGCGATGATGATCGGCTCGCGCATCGGTGTGAACCCGGCGCTGCGCGATGCGGGCGACATGGTGGGTCTGGCGGATGTGCAGTCCGTGGTGGCGCTTTGCCGCGAGTTTCCCAAGAACAAGTTCATGGTGACGATGCTGGCGCGTGAGAACCAGCATGAGCTATGCATCGCGGCGCGGAAGTTCGGCAACTTGATGTTGTTTGGGTGCTGGTGGTTTTTGAATAATCCGTCGATCATCGAAGAGATGACGCGGTTGCGGATTGAGACGCTGGGCACGAGCTTTGTGCCGCAACACTCGGATGCGCGCGTGCTGGACCAGCTGGTTTACAAGTGGGACCACAGCCGGCAGATCATCGCGAAGGTGCTGGTGGAGAAGTACACGGACCTGGCGAACAGCGGGTATGACGTGACGACCAAGCAGATTCGGCATGATGCGGCGTTGCTGCTGCGGGATAATTACCGGCGATTCCTGACGATGTGAGGAAAGAGCCGGAGTTTTACCGCGAAGGCGCGAAGACGCGAAGTTCAGGAAAGGTTAAATAGAAAACGTGCAGGGCCAGAGTTTTTTGCTCTGGCCCTGTTGTTTGGGATAGCGTCGATTTTAATGATGAAAGAATGAGAAAATAAACACTTTTTTAAGCTTATTTACGTTTGATAGATTGTAGTGTCTGATGTAGGGTTCCATCATCCAACGCATAAAGTGCAGATAATCCCTCGGTATGTATGAATTGATCCGGGGGATTAAATCCATTCGCTCTCATCAACGCTTGCATAACCTGCTGAGGAGGTTGTCTCCAAATTAAAAAAGCTTGCTCAATCCGCGTCCCTGGAAATACAGTATTTATGCCAAACCCTTGAAATTTCTTGAATGTCTGAAGAGTGCGATCGCAGAGGAAGTAAAAATCATCGCGAAGTATTCCCCGTTCTATCGCGTCAGTTTTAAGGAGCCAAAAATAGGATGTCATAAGATCCAGCTTCTCTCCGCCCTCTGCATCCATTGGCATTTGAAAATTTGGACGACGATTAAATCCCGCATGTGGTTCTTTATGACAGGTGGGACACAAAGTAATGCCGTTTCCTGTGTAAAGAGAGGCTTGTTTCAAGAAAATTTTCCGAACCACATGATGCGCTGCAAGATCGCTTGTTTCATGGCATGCGACGCATCGATTACAGTCTCGAATTCTTATAAAGCGGCTCCAGCATCCCAGACAATATTTTTTACTGCGGTTTTTTTCAATGGCTGAATATAGTGTTTTTAGTGCTGATTCCAATTCTTGTATGTTGTCCATGCCGGACTCGTTTTAAAATATTGAGAATGCGTTATTTTAAATGTTACGCGACTTGGGGTGCGATGGCGCTGATGTGGTGGGCGTAGTCGTCTTTGCGGGTGGGGTTTTCGCGGTCGGATTGTTCGATTTTTTCGATGCCGGCGTGCCAGTAGTCGCGGAAGTGCTGGACGGATTGGATTTGATGGACGTCGTGGCGGAGGCCGGGCCAGGGCTGGAGGGCGGCGGAGTACCAGGAGACACGGGATTTGATGGAGTTTAAGGCGGAGCGTTCGAAGTCGTAATGCTTGCCGGCGTTGTGTTCTTTGGCGTGCGAGGTGCGGAGGCGGAGCATGTTTTCAAAGTGCTGGAGGACGAGGCGGGCTTTGTCCGCGCGGGGAAGGGGGGCGGGGAGGGCGCCGGTTTTGAGGTAGTGAGCGGTGTCGCGGAAGATCCAGGGCTGGCCGAGCGCGCCACGGCCGATCATGACGCCGTCGCAGCCGGTGGACTGGATCATGAGCTTGGCGTCGTGGGGGGTTTTGATGTCGCCATTGCCGATGACTGGGATGTTGGGGTGGGCGCGTTTGACGGATTCGACGACCTGGCGGATGCCGTGCAGACGGACGACGGGCTTAAAGAGCTGCATGGTGGTGCGGCCGTGGATGGTGATGGCCTGGATGCCGGCGTCGATGAGTTTGACGGCTAGTTCCGGGGCGACGATGTCATCGTCCGACCAGCCGAGGCGGAGCTTGGCGGTGACGGGGACGGAGACGGCGCGGGAGACTTTGCGGGCCAGCTCAATGGTGGAGACGGGGGAGCAGAGGAGCATGGAGCCGCCATTTTTCTTGGTGACTTTGTCGACGGGGCAGCCCATGTTGATATCGATGGTGGTTGCGCCGTGCGCCTGGGCCCAGCG
>CAZGOM010000394.1:0-2924 GCA_964527265.1 uncultured Phycisphaeraceae bacterium
GCGTTGGGTTTTGGGGAAAGGGATGAGGAGGCTGGTGGTGCAGGGGGGGTGAAGAAGTCCTGAGTCCTGGGTCCCGAGTCCTGAGTCCTGAGTCGAAGACGAAGAGGTTTAAGAGAAGAGGTTGTCCGGATGAATGGTGTGGCGCTTTATTTCAGGCTGGTTTGGGCTTCGGTGCGGGCGCGGATGCAGTACCGGGCTTCTTTTTTGATGGAGGCGGGGGGGACGTTTTTGCTGCATCTGGTGGAGTTTGGGGCGCTGTGGGCGTTGTTTGACCGGTTTGGGCAGGTGGCGGGGTGGAGGCTTGCGGAGATCGGGTTGTTTTATGGGATCATCAACGTGGGGTTTGCGATTGCGGATGCGCTGGGATCGGGTTTTGATGAGTTTCCGGCGATGGTGAAGACGGGGGAGTTTGACCGGGTGCTGGTCAGGCCGCGCAGCACGGCATTGCAGATTGCGGGGCAGGATGTGTCAATCAAACGGGTGGGACGGCTGACGATGGGGTTGCTGGTGCTGGGGTGGGCGTGCTGGAGCCTTGGGGTGGTGTGGACGGTGGGGAAGGGGGTGCTGCTGGTGTTTGCAGTTGGGGCGGGGGCGGCGACGTTTTTGGGGTTGTTTATTTTGCAGGCAACGATGGCGTTCTGGACGGTGGAATCGCTGGAGATCATGAACACGCTGACATATGGGGGGACGGAGACGGCGCAGTACCCCTTGAGCATTTACCGGTCATGGATGCGGCGGTTGTTTACATATGCGGTGCCGCTGGCGTGCGTGAACTATTACCCGGGACTGGTGATTCTGGGGAAGGCGGACCCGCTGGGCGGGCCGGCATGGCTGGGATGGGTGACGCCTGTGGCGGGGTTTGTTTTTTTATTCGTAGCGCTGAAGCTGTGGGGTGTGGGGGAGAGGCATTACCGGTCGACGGGGAGCTGATTCGTGGTGGACCGCCGATGTGAGAGTAAGAGAGAGAAAGTAGAGCGTGGGAAAAGGGGAAGAGAACCGTTGCGTTTCGGGGCGAGATGGTGTTAAATAATTGGCAGATCATTTCTTCATCTACATCGGAGATGGCGATGGGCACGAACAGAAAAGTTACAGAGCGTGGGGCGTGGCTGCTGATTGCGGGTGCAATGGCGGGGTTGAGCGGGATGACGGTCTCTGGGCAAGAGATTGGAGTGGCGGCGACACAGCCCAAAGGGGTTGCAACTGTGCCGCAAACGCAACCGAGCGCGAAGGCGGGGGCGACGGCGGTGCCGCAGGTGCCGTCGCGGGTGATGGTGGTGGAGGTGTTGGATTCCAAGACGCGGGAACCAGTGCCAGGGGTGGAATTCAAAGTGTCGGCGACGGTGGGGAAGACGCAGTTCAAGAGCGCGGCCAAGAGCGATGAGAAGGGGATGGCTCAGGTGCTGGTGCCGGAGTCGCCGGCGCGGTATGTGAGTCTTTCCTCCAAGAAGGCGGATTATGTGCCGATGGGAGCGCGGTGGCCGGTGGGGTTTGAGGACCGGGAGAAGGAGCAGAAGCTGCCGGAGAAATTCACATTTGTGATGCAAAAAGGGACGGAGATCGGAGGACGGGTGCTGGATGACGCGGGGGCCGCGGTGGAGGGAGCGACGGTGATGCTGAGCATCTATAAAGTGAAAATGGAATCCCCCAATCAGACGTGCGAAATCAGCTATCTCCCAACGAAAACGGGGCCGGACGGGAAGTGGAGCTATAAGCTGGCTCCGGAGGCATTTGAGACGGTTTCCCTGGGGACGTATCACCCGCTGTACGACAGCGGAAAAGGGAGTGGTTTTTATAACATCCAGCAATTTCCGGAAGCTTCGGTGCGGGATGGATCGTCGGTTTTGACGCTCAACCGGGGTGTACCGATTGAGGGGGTGGTGGTCGGGGATAATGGGATGCCGGTATCCAATGCGGTGGTGTCGGTGGGGACGGATCGCGTGGCGAGCAATGCACTACCGGAGATTCGCACAGACAAGGAGGGGCGGTTTACGATGGCAGGTCCGGCCGGACAGATCATGACGCTAACGGTGCGTGCGACGGGACATGCGCCGGAACTGAAAACACTGAGGCTGGGTGACGCGAAAGAGAGTGTGGAGTTTCATCTGCCGCCTGCGAAGGTCATGAAGCTGCGGGTGGTGGATACCAAGGGGGAACCCATTCCGGGGGTACGGGTGATTGCGCAGAAATGGCGGAATTCACGGGGGTATTACGCAGATTCAAGCACGAACGCGGAGGGGCGGTTTGTGTGGAAGGGAGCGCCGGCGGACGCTGTGGAGTATGAATTTTTGAAAGCGGGGTATGCGGATATCCGCAGCAAGGCGCTGGTGGCCGGTGATGAGGAGCAGGTGATCCAGATGAAGGAGCCGTCGAAGGTGACGGGAACGGTGGTGGATGCGGAAACGGGGGCTCCGGTGCCGGCGTTCAAACTGGTGCAGGGGATCAAATGGGAGGGGGCCAATGAGCGGATATCGTGGCAGCGGAGTCAATATGACCGGCTGACGGGGAAGGATGGAAAATTCTCATTTACGGTGGGGTATCCGTATCCGGGGTATGTGCTGCGGGTGGAGGCGGAGGGATATGCGCCGGCGGATTCACGGGTGTACAAGCATGATGAGGGCAAAGTGGAGCTTGAGTTCAAATTGGTGAAGGCGGCAAATATTACGGGGGTGGTGAGAAATGCGGAGGGGAAGCCAGTGGAAGGGGTGGAGCTGGTAATGATGACGGCATCGAGCCAGTTGCAGTTGAACAATGGGCGGTTGCCCGAGCATCGCAGGGATGACATGGTGATGGCGAAGTCGGGAGCGGATGGGAAGTTCAGTTTTGGGGCGCAGACTGAGCCTTACGTGATTGTGGGGCTGCATGACCAGGGATATGCGGAGTGTATGGAAGAGGAACTGGCGAAATCCGGGGAGATCAAGCTTAAG
>CAZGOM010000395.1:0-2914 GCA_964527265.1 uncultured Phycisphaeraceae bacterium
AATACAACCGCCGCCTTGAGCAGGAGCTTGAAGACGCCCGCAAAACCATCCAGCACCTGGGCCACATGCGCCAGATGATGCCCGATACCCAGACCGACCTAGTTGTCGGTCGCGTCATTGGCACAAACTTCGCTTCCCCCAGCCCCAGCATTACCCTCGATATCGGCTCCACACATAACCTGCGCACCGGCCTCGCGGTCGTCTCCGGCTTTAACCTCGTCGGACAAGTCACCGAAGTCCAGCCGCAAAAATCCCTCGTCAAACCCATCACCGCGCCCGACACACTCATCAACCTCCGCATCGTCCCGCCGTCCGCAAATGAACCCTCCCGCGAAGGCTTCGTCTCCGCCAAGTATGCCGGTGACGCTTTCGTCGGCACCGTCGGCGCAAACGACCCCATCAAGCTCGGCGACCTCGCCCACCTCTACGACGAATCCTGGCCCGCCGAAGCACGCGGCTTTGTCGTCGGCAGCGTCATCTCCCTTGAACCCCTCGAACGCGACCCGCTCCTGCGTAAAAAAATTCGCATCCAGCCCCTCCGCTCCCCAACTGCACTCGATCGCGTCGTCGTCCTCCTCCCCACTGAAAACGACCGCGCCAAACCCGCCCCCGCAGCCACTGACCGCCCCGGTCGCCGCGCCGACATCACCAACTCCGGGTGGCACGGGCCGGATTCCCATCAGACCCCTGTTTTCACTTCCCCCAACACTTCCAAATCTCCGCCCCAAACCGTTCCTCACTTCGACGCAGGCCGCAAGACCCAGGACGCAGGGCAACTCTTCCCTCCCTTCAACCCTGGACCCTGGACTCTAGACTCGCGACTCTCCTCCGAAAGGAGGAGTTGATGCGCTGGACCGTCTTCGCCGCCTTCGCCTTCCTCGCCTGCGCCCTTGATGCCGGGGCTCAGCCCCTCATGGTCGTCCACATCCTGGGCATGGACATCGTCCCCAACTTCCTGCTTCTACTCACCGCCTTCGTCGCCCTCTGGGCACCCCAGTCCTCCTCCATCTGGGCAGGCCTCCTCCTGGGCCTCCTCACCGACTGCCTCGTCCGCCTTCCCGCCACCGACGGGCGCACCTACATGGCCCTCCTGGGCCCAAACGCGCTTGGTTACGCCCTCGCCGCCTACACCGTCGTCCAGATCCGCAACATCTTCAAACGTGAATCCGCCATCGCCCTCACCGTCTGCCTCTTCCTCGCCGGCATCATGGCCTTCCTCCTCACCATCATGATCATCACCGGCCGCGGCGTTTACACCGAACCCATCCCCGGCTGGCACGGCTTACCCCAACTCGGACGCGCCGCCCTCTGCCTCCTATACTCTTCTATCCTCGCCCTGCCTCTGGGCTGGCTGCTGGAAAAAACCCGCCCGCTCTGGGGTTTTGAAAACACCGGCATAAACACAGGCCGAAGGCAACCCGCCCCATGAGTCAATCTCCTCCACCATCCCATCAGCACCCGGATCAAGTCGTCGTCCCGGCGGCCAATCAGATTAAACAAGACCCCGCCCGCGACACCGATCTCCCCCAGCTCAACAATCAGGACGACGCCCATAAACAGGCTCACATGGTCGCCGCAGGCCTGGCCGCCATCTCCGCCGTCCAGATATTAAAACGCGAAGAAGAAGCCGCTTCCGCCCCCCTGGTCCGAGCCTCCTCTGCCTCCTCTACAAACCGCGACGGCCCCTCCCTCCCCGCCAGCATCTTCGCCTGGGCTTTCCTTCTGATCATCGGCCTGGGCAGCATCACCGGCATGGTCGCCATCATCATCGCCATGCTCCGCTGATAAACTTGGGGCAACTTTCAAACACCACCAGATTCCACACCCAATGGATTTGCTTCGTTGACCACCCCCGCCACCTCCAACCTCGTCATCCGCGATGAAGGCCGCGGCGTCGCATACCTCCTCCCCCGTAGCGCGCCAAACATCTCCAGCATCCTCCTCATGCTCATGTTCCTCGCCGCCATCATCGCCCTCCCCATCATGGTTCACCTCCGCTTCTTTGCCACCACCCCCAAGCCCATCGCCATCGCCGCCCCCATTCTCAGCCTCCTCATCAGCCTCTATCTCATCACCACCATCCTCATGGAGCTCTTTGGCACCACCCAGATCCTCCTCACCCATGGCAAAATCCGCCTTCGTCAGCAATTGGGCTTCTTCAAAATCGGGTTCGGCAAGGAAATGGAAGACATCCGCTACCTCGGCATCGCACGCTCCTACGCCTACAAGCAATCCAACGCTGATCCCGTCGACCTCTTCTTCATCAAGAAAAATTCCTGGACGCGCACCGCCATCGCCGTCTATCAAAACCCCGACGCCATCACCCAACTCCTCACCGACCTGCGCCAGCGCTTCCCCGAATATGCCTCCCGCATCCTCCCTGCCCCTCCCGACGACGCCCAGATCAATGTCATCGACTGGCTCAGAATCCGCGAAAAAGTCCAAAGCATCAAAGAAGGCGGCGACCAGACCCCCGTCCACCCCGGCATTCAGCTCAAAACCAAACACGGCACCACAACCGTCCGCGCCCGCAGCATCTCACACCGCCTCCCCCGCTACGTCACCCACCCTCTGACCTGCATCATCCTCCTGGCCGCGCTCTTTGGCCTGGGCGTCTACCACCTCGATATCGACAAGACACTTCACTACGCCAAACCCGTCGCCGGTCTCATCCTCGTCGCCTGGTTCCTCGGCGGCTTGAACCGCTTCTTCACCGAGCAGGACCGCGTCATCCTTCGCATCACTCCCAAGCGTATTCAGGTCTGCCGCATCTCACCCTTTGGTAAATCACGCGCCTCAATCCCCCGCGACCGCCTTCGCTCCATCCGCGTCGGCGCAGCCGAGATGGGCGGTGGCTATTGCCTCAAAGTCCAGTACCGCGGCTTGACCCGCCAATCCCCCGAATTCCTCGAAC
>CAZGOM010000396.1:0-2836 GCA_964527265.1 uncultured Phycisphaeraceae bacterium
CAGCAGATCATTTTCAATTTTCTGTCGAATGCGGTGAAATTTTCGCCTGAGGGCAAGGGGCTGGTGATTTTGAGCGCGACGCTGACGCCGCCGCCATTGGGGCAGACGCAGCCGCGGGTGCGGATCGCGGTGATCGACAATGGGCCGGGGATCAAACGGGAGGATCACGAGCGGATTTTCGAGAAATTCACGCAAGTGGAGAGCACGCATACGCGGGGGTATGAGGGGACGGGGCTGGGGCTGACGATCTGCAAGGAGCTTGCGGAGCTGTTGCAGGGGCAGATATTGCTGGATTCGGAGCCGGAGAAGGGTGCGACGTTCATGTTGTATATTCCGGTGTCGGTGCAGACGCAGGCGGTGCCGCTGATGCCGAGCACGGCGCAGAGGACGATGAGTGTAGTGACGTCGCCGGGGGGACGGTAGGTCGTCCTGTGCCCTGGGTCCAGAGTGTAGAGTTGTGAGTTAAAGATGTGTTGGGGAGAACATGGCATACTGATGATCTATATGCATTTACGGAGGTTCCAATGTCATTGATTCTTTCGCCTCGTGAGGTTGGCCAGTACAGGCAGGTGGGGCATTTGACGGTGCCGGGTGTGTTTACGGTTGAGGAGATGGATGCGGCGGCGCAGGATGCGCATGCGTGGGGGCGAGAGTTTCTGGCGACGCTGGATGATGAGAAAAAGGCGTGGTATCTGGAGCGCAACACGCCGGAGGCGCATGTGCTGCGCAAGCTGGATAACCCGGTGCATCATCGGGAGGCGTTTAAAAAACTGGCGCGGAACCCGAAGCTGGTGTCGATGGTGGAGACGCTGATCGGGCCGGGGGTGAGCGTGTATTTTTCGCAGATATTCTTCAAGCCGCCGCATGGAGGCGGGCCCAAGCCGGTACATCAGGACAACTTTTATTTTGGGCCCAACAACATTGAGGGCGTGGTGACGGCTTGGATCGCGATGGATGAAGCGACGATCGAGAACGGGTGCATGTGGTTTGGCGAGGGGACGAATCTGGGGCCGGTGTATAAGCATGTCGCGCCGGCGGACGAGCCGTTTAATTTGCAGGTGCCTGATGAGATCGCGCGGACCAAGTCGATGACGCCGGGGCCGGTGCCCAGGGGCGGGGTGTCATTTCACCATGGGAACACGTTTCACCAATCGTCGGACAACCGAAGCGACAAGTGGCGGCGTGCGGCGGCGCTGCATTATGTGAACCATCAGACCCGGTTTGAAACGCCGGCGTTGCCTTACGACCACAGCATCGTTTTTCGGGTGAACTAGGCATAAGACGTATGGAGTTTTGAATGCTTGCCGTGACTGCATGGGAATTTTTGTTTGTGGAACTGTGGCGCTATTCGGCGACGCAGCCGACACCATATCAGCCGATCTATTGCACGATCAATGGGGTGGAGGCGCTGATCTGGCTGGGGTTTGCGGTGGCGGTGGTGTATCGCAACCGGAGGCACAGGCGGTCAAGCCTGGAGCTTTTTTATGCGGGGTTGTTTTTCATTTTTGCGATGACGGATGTGCGCGAGATGTTTGTGGTGCAGCCGTGGCTGATTTTGTTTAAGTGCGTGATTCTGGTGGCGCTGCTTTGGGTGAGGCATGTGATACGCAAGCGGCATTACCCTGAGGCGAAATGGTGATGCGATAGGGATGGCGGGTAGAGAGTGGAGCAGGGGAAAAAGAGATCAGGTTGTGAGAAGTTCAGTGGCGTGAGCGCAGACGCCGTCGGCGAGGGTTTGGAGGTTGTAGCCGCCTTCGAGGAGAGAGACGAGCTTGCCTTGGCAGTGGCGACGGGCGGCCGCTTTGAGGTGGCGCGTCATCATGGTGAAGCCATCAGGAGAGAGGCGCATGGAGGCGAGAGGGTCGCCGTCGGCTGCGTCAAAGCCAGCGCTGACCAGGAGGAAATCGGGGCGGTAGGCGTCGAGGGCGGGGATGATTTTTTCGCGGAATGCCAGGTCGTATTCGCTGTCACCTGAGCCGGGAGGCATGGGGAGATTGAGGGTGTAGCCGGTGCCGGGGCCTTTGCCGGTTTCACGGGCGAAACCGGTGCCGGGATAGAAGCGGGTGGGGTCCTGATGGATGGAGATGAAGAGGACATCGGGGCGGGTTTCAAGGAGATGCTGGGTGCCATTGCCGTGGTGGACGTCGAAATCGATGATGGCGACGCGGGGAAGGCCTTTGATCTGGGTGAGGTAAGCGGCGGCGACGGCGATGTGATTGATGATGCAGAAGCCCATGGCGCGGTCGAACTCGGCATGATGGCCGGGCGGGCGGTGGAGGCAGAGGGCGTTGGAGTCCTTACCGGTCAGGACGGCTTCGACGGCGGCGATGGCGCCGCCGGTGGCCAGGAGGGCGAGGCGGAAGCTGTCGCGGGAGATGGGTGTATCGTTGTCGAGATGGGTGAGTTGGCCGGATTCGCAGGCGGTCTGGGCGGCGGCGAGGTAATCGGGATCGTGAATCAGTCCGGGAATGGCGATATCGGCCTGGGTGAAGGGGAGATGGGTGAGTTTGTCCCAGAGGCCGGTGGATTTAAGGGCGCGGGTGATGGCGCGGAGGCGGTCAGGACGCTCCGGGTGACCGGGGCCGGTGTCGTGGTTTAGGAAGTCGTCTGCGTAGGTGAGGAAGGTCATGAAGGAAGAGTACAGCGGGAAGGAGTGCGGCGAAAGCAGGTGATTGATTGCCGGGAATTAAAAACGCCCCGGCGGATGGGCCGGGGCGCTTGGGTTGAGAATCAGGGATGCGGGATTAGCGCTTTAAGACGTAGGCGAAGGCTTCTTCAACAACCTTGAGGCCTTCGAGGGCGGCTTCCTCGGTGATGGTGAGCGGGGGGCTGATCT
>CAZGOM010000397.1:0-2833 GCA_964527265.1 uncultured Phycisphaeraceae bacterium
TGAATTGGGGCTGAAGAATGAGCGTTTTGCGCAGTTGGTGTCTGGGATCCTGATCGTGGAGGACCTGCTTGGGATCGTGATGATCGCGCTGCTTTCGAGCCTTGCGACGACGGGTACGATCACGACGGCGGACGCTTCGATCGTGATCGGTAAGCTGACGATTTTCATGGCGGTGTCGCTGGCGGTGGGCTTCCTGTTTGTGCCGAAGCTGGTGAGCTATGTGGCGAGCTTCAAACGGGATGAGATGCTGCTGGTGTCAGTGCTGGGGCTGTGTTTTGGATATTGCATGCTGGTGGTGCATTGGGGTTACAGCGTGGCGCTGGGGGCGTTTGTGATCGGGGCGATCATTGCCGAGAGCAAGGACATCAAGAAGGTCGAGCACCTCGTGGAGCCGCTGAGGGATATGTTCAGCGCGGTGTTCTTTGTTTCGATCGGGATGATGATCGAGCCTCAGATGCTCCGTGAGCACATTGTGCCGATCCTGGTGATTACGGTGTGCGTGGTTTGCTTCAAAGTGATTCCCTGCACGCTGGGGGCGATCGTGACCGGGAATTCCCCGCGTGAGAGCCTGCGGGTGGGGATGACGCTGGCGCAGATCGGTGAGTTTTCGTTCATCATTGCGACGCTGGGGCTGTCGCTGAAGAATCCGGCAGACCCGACCAAGCCGCTGATGGCGCCGTTTTTATATCCCATTGCGGTGGCGGTTTCTGCGTTGACGACGTTGTTTACGCCTTATCTGATCAAGGCATCGGACCCCTTGGCGACGAAACTGGGGAACCGGATGCCGCAGTGGATGTTGAACTTCTTTGCGCTCTACACGCATATGGCATCGCGGTTCACCCTCAAGGGAGAGCGCGCGGCGATCGTGGGGATTTTCAAGCAGTTGCTTTTGAAGACAGCACTGAACATTCTGGCGGTGATCGCGATTTTCCTGGGTTTTGGGTTTGTAGCGAATTTGCCGGAGTCTGTGGTGCCGCAGGTGCTGGCGGAGAGCGCTCTTTACAAGAAGACGATCTGGTGGAACACGCTGCTGTGGATCGGCGCGGTGATGCTGTCGCTGCCGTTTTTGATCGTGGCATTCCAGAAAATCCGGGTGGCGAGCCGATTGATGGTGGAAGTAACGCTGATGCACGGGCGCAACCCTGACCTGATCAAATCCGTGGGTGGCGTGGTGGTGCATGTGATCCCACTGGCGTCGCTGTTGGGGTTTGGGCTGATGCTGCTACTCTTGAGCTCGGCGATTTTGCCCAATAAGGGCGTGTTGATCGTGCTGCTGGTGCTGTTTGTGGTGATCGCGTTCTTCTTTCAAAGCGCATTCATGAAGGCGCACGCACGGCTACAGCATGCGCTGATCGATGTCATGAGCACGCATGCGGACGACGAAGCGGAGAAAGAGGGGAAGGCTGAGAAGGCGAAGGGGCATTGAGAAGGAAGGAGAGGTCCCGAGCCCAACGTCCTGAGTCCTGGGTCAATTGGGGAGGAGAAGGTCCTGAGTGCAGCGTCTTGAGTCCAGGGTTGAAGAGAATTGAGGTTGGGGAGAAGAGTATCTATCGTGCAGTGTGGCGAGACCGGGGCAGCCGCAGACGGCAGGCCCAGACGCCCGCCGTGGTATCCATCGATAGTCCGTTTTAGACTTTGCCGACCATGAGGGCGCTGGTGTCGGATTTGCTCATGAAGATGGTGGCGTCGTGGCCATCGCGGAAGTAGTCCTGACGGAACATGACGTAGGGTGTCTGCTCCATGGCCCAGCGGAGAAGGGCATAGGTGTCGAGGCGGCGGGCGATGGTGTCCTGAAGAGGGGCATTGGGGCCGCAGGAGCCTGAGAGGAAGTTGAACATGAGGACGTCTGAAGCGGCGCGGTAGGCGGTGCGGAGGACGTTCATGGCTTGGGCATCGGACATGGTGTTGAGCGCGCCGGAGATGACGATGGTGTCGGGGTTGGAGGTTTTGAGGAGTGCGGGGTCTGTGAGGAAGTCCCCTGCGACGAACTGGGTTCTGGGGATGTTGCGTTGGGTGGCGCTTTTGATGACATCGGCAAGGCCGTCAACGCCGATGTACTTGCGGTAGGGCACGTTGCGTTCGTTTAAGAATCCGGCAAAATCACCCAGAGAGCAGCCTGCGTCGAGGACGGTGCGGTTGGTGAAATCCAGCATCTGGGAGAAGACAAGGAAGCGTTTTCGTTGGGAGAAGGGGCTTGCCCAGAGTGTGACGCCGAAGTTGCTGCCGTGTTCGCGGAAGGATTCACGGTAGGGGTCGAGGTACTTGTCGGAAGGCATGCGTCGGGCTCCGGGCGGAAATGGAAGTGAGGTTGAATGATGTTTGTGGGGTCATTCTAGACATCGCGTGGCGGAGAGGGGTGCGACGGATTTCGGGCATTGAAGAAATGAGGAGGGCGAGGTCGGTTTGTTCGGTGCCCATCTGGGAATGGCTTTAGAGCGATTTTGAGAGAGGGGGTGGTAGGGGAGTAGCGCCCTTTTACTTAGGCGCGATCCTGAAGCCTTCTAGGGGCCTTGTCGGGGACTATTTGGAGTTGATCAGGGATCCACTTTTAGTTTGATTATGATTTGGCTGTTATTTCGCTTATTGGAATTTATTGTACTTATGAATGAAATGTTTTTAGGATTGTCGACATGGGTTGTTGACAGTAATGGGTTGCTGTAAAGTCATATCAATTCTGCCGGGGCCGGTGGGGCTCAACACGGCATTCACTTTGTTGAAAGCGTGGACGAGATGTTCAGGTTTGCAATCGTATTGTTCATATTGGGTGTGGTTGTGGGGTTCATGGGGATCAAGGAAACGCGTTTGTGGATGAATTCCAGCGCGACGCCGACGA
>CAZGOM010000398.1:0-2807 GCA_964527265.1 uncultured Phycisphaeraceae bacterium
CCGCCGTGATCGATGCCGTGCCCAACACGTTCTCCACCTCCACATGCACCGGCTCAAGCTCATAACGCCCATGCGCATCCTTCACCACCACCTTGATCTCCGCACCCTCAGGCATCGCCGTCAGGTACCTGTGCTTAAACACGCCATCCTTACCCAGACCCGCATATCCCTCACGCACGCCATCGCCCCAATCAATCTCCACACGACCGATCGTGTCATTCCCCACGTCCACGCTCGCAATCGTAATCGATGCCTCCTGGCCCTCCGTGTAGCTCGACGCTCCCGCCGTCACCGTCACGATCGGCGCAACATCCGACACCTCCACCACCGCCGTCGTCTCGCTGTATCCCCCATGGTGGTCCACCACGCGGCCAACAATCAAATGCATCCCCGCATCCTTGAACTTCGCCTCATAACTCGAGCCCGTGCCCTTGTACTCCCACGTCCCGTCGCCATCCACATCCACCCAGTACGCCAAACCCTCAAGCAAGTCCTTGGGTGTGTCCAACACCTCCGCAAAATCAAACGTCACCGTCCCACCCTGATTCACCACCTCATCCTCTTCCAGGTCCGTCTCAATCACCCCCTCCGGCGCCTTGTTCACCACCTTCGTATGAAACTCCCTGACATACGTCCCGCTTGAATCCTCAATCGTGAACGTGATCATCTGATCGTCCGCCAAATCCTCAAACGTGTGCTTCAAGGAATCAGGAATCTCCTCTCCCTCAAACACTTGCGTCACGCCGTCACCCCAGTTCACCGTCACCGATTCCAGCGTGTCATTGCCACCGTCATAAAACCACAACCCAACCTCAAACTCCGTCTCACCGTAAATCACCAGCCCATCCCCACCCAGCCCCGTCACCACCTGCGGCTCAAACTCCTCCACCTCAAACATCTCCGTCCGCGTCACAATCTCAACCCCCGCCTTCGTCCTGGCCGTCAGCACCACCTCATACTCACCCTCCGACACAGGTACAAAGCCAAAGTTCAGCCCCGTCCCCACCGCCACGCTCTTCCCGCCAAACAACACCTCCCAACTCAACACCGCATCCACGTTCTTCAAACTCCCCGGATACCCTTGCAGATACACGTAATCCCCCTCGCTGTATCCCAGATCCTCCTCACCCGGCAATCCCAGAACCTGCACATCCGCCGCATCCGCCGCCACTGGAATGAGCCCCACCCGCTGCACACGCACCGCATCCGCAATCACATACTCATTGGCCGCATTCGACAGCGCCACCGTCAAAGTCGAACCCGTCACCTCAAACGTCTGCGCCAGATCCTCCCACTTGATCCCACCCTCAACCAAGTCACCCGGCGCTATCTCCTGATTCACCAGCACCGTCTGCGCCTTCGATGGATTCGCCGTGTCCGTCACCGTGTAAGGCGCATTCGTCGCCCGATTCGACAACTGCGACCACGTCGCGCTCACCCGGTAAATCCCCGGCTCCAAATCCGTAAACGTCCACGTCGCCGTCTTGCTCCCATCCCCCGCCGCCGTATACCTCACATCGTTCCCCAAACCCTGACCGGCATAGTTCGTCCAGCCCGTCGTCGTCGAAAATCCCGCATCTCCGTCATCAATCACCTTCGCTCCATCCGCCGCATTCCACGTCACATCCAACTCAAACTGCCCCTCGTCGTAATCATTGCTCAAAAGCGTAATCACCCCGGAATCCGCACCCGGCTCCCCGGCCTCCAACTCCACAATCACATCCACACTCTTGCCCGCACCCACCACCAGACCCTCTTCCTCATCAAACTCAGACGTGATCTTCATCCCCGCAGGCAACGCAATCTCATACACATTCAACTCTGCAATACCCGCATTCCGGATCGTCAGCGTCCGCGTCACCGCCGACCCCACCGTCACACCCCCCAGATCCACCACCGCACCCGACACCACGTTCCCGCTTCCGGGGGTTCCTGCCAGCGACACCTCAATCTCCGGCTCGCTGTACCCTGCCCCCACCTTCACCACCCGCACCGCATCCGCAATCACATACTCATTGGCCGCATTGCTCAAAGTCACCGTCAGCACCGACCCGTTCAACTCCACATTCGCACCAAGCACCTTCCAGCTCACCCCACCCTCCACAAAATCCCCAGGCGCAATCTCCTGATTCACCTGCGTCGTCACCACATCCACACCGCCCCCGGAAGCAGAATTCACATCCCGCACCACATACGCCGCATTCGTCGCACGATTCGCCTGCGCGCTCCACGTCGTCGCCACCTCATAAATCCCCGCGCTCAAACCCGTAAACGTCCACGTCGCCGTCTTACTCCCGTCCCCCGCCGCGGCATACGTCACCGTCCCATTCAACCCCTGACCCGAATAATTCGTCCAGCTTCCCACCGTCGTAAATCCAACATCCTTGTTGTCAATAATCACCGGCGCACCCGTCACTCGGCTCGAAAGCCCCGCCTCAAACTTCGATTCATCCGCGTCATTGCTCGTAAATGACACCACCCCCGAAACAGACCCCACCTCACCCGTCTCACGCTCCACCGTAAACGACAACGACCCGCCCGCCGCAATCGTCAGGCTCCCCGGCTCTTCCGCCAGCTTAAACCCATCAGGCACCACAATCCCGCCCGCTCCCAATGTCAACGGCGCGGAACCCACGTTCCTCACCACATACGTGCGCGACTGCTCTCCCCCCACCACCACATCACCCAACGCCACGCCCCCCCCGGAAGCCTGCACGGCACCCCCGACCGTCACCAGCAGTTCCGGCCGATTCGCCGGCAAATCACCCGTCCGCTCCAGACGCACCCCATCCGCAATCACATAGTCA
>CAZGOM010000399.1:0-2801 GCA_964527265.1 uncultured Phycisphaeraceae bacterium
CGCCTCGAAGTCTGCAACCGCATCAAACTCTGGCGCTACCTCACCGACAACCCCAGCTTCGATGTCGACTTCTGGCTCTCCCGCATCGAAAACGTCCCCGCCTGACCTTCGGGGACTGTCCCCTTTCCCATTAAACCCACGACCATCAAGCCATCAACAACCACGCCAATCAACTGTCAGCCGCGACCAACATTTTCTCCTTCCTTCTCAAACCAAACAAAAACAGCCGCCCACAGGACGGCTGTTTTCTTTCCATCTTCCTCTTCAACCCTGGACTCGGGACTCTGGACTCGAGACTTCTTCTCCCCGCCCCCCCACCGAATTCGCCCTCCGAATATAAGACGCTATCACCTCCAGCGTCTTCGTATCCTTCTTGATCTTCCGGATGTGCTCCACCACCGACGTGCTGGCGATCTCCAGAAACTTCGCCCCCTTCTCCTTACTCGCCAGTTGCGGCTTACCCACCACCATCTCCGGATACTTGCTCACCCAGTCCACCGCCGTCAGCGCGTTCCCCACATCCGCCTTCTCCTGCCTCGGGTATGTCTTCTCCCCAAGCAGCTCCATGCGGATCAAATCAGGCCGCGCCATGTGGAAGATGCTCGTCTCCCATTCGCACGCATGCCCATTGTGCTTCCCTTCCGTCAGTTCCATCATCTTGTCCCACGCGTCCCCCTGCGCGCTCAAGCTATACACGGCATAAGGCTTCTCCTTCTCCAGCATCCGATTGCAGAACATCGTATTCAACGACGTATTCCCCCCATGCCCATGCAGCAGAATCACCTTATTGAACCCATTGCGATAAACCTCATCGCAGATGCACTCCACATAATCCATCAGAATATGGCTCTTGATGTGAATCGCCCCCGGCATCATCCGCGCGTCCGCCACATACGTGTAAGCCATCGTCGGAAGCACCGCCACCTGCTCATGCTTCAAAATCTCTTTCACCAGGTTGTCCGTCTTGATCGGGTCACACCCCAGCGGCAAATGCGGCCCATGGCTCTCGATGCTCCCCAGCGGAATCAGCGCCACCCGCTCGCTCGCATCCCGCAGCACAGGAAAAGTCGCATCCGTCTGGTTGATCCAATAGCAGTCTTTAAGCATGGGAAATCCTCGTTTCAGGGCTCATTCAAACCACCTGAAACGATATATCGCACCACTCCCTCCCACCATGCCCCCAAATCCGCACCCCATGCCCAAAAATCCCAATCTCACACCCTCCGGGTGCCACATTGCAGGCGTTCGCGCCTGCGATGTGTCTTGCTGCGTGCCGCTACTTGAGCCCAAGTCATATAGCTGGGTGCCCCTGCTTGAGCCCAAGTCGTGTAGCCCAAGCAGTGTCTTGCTCACGCCAACATTGGACCACGCGACTCACTTGATCTCCACCGGCAGCTCATACTCCCTTGCCGCCAGACAGCTCATCTCCGTGCACACCTGGCACTTCAAAATCAGCTTCGGGTGATCGCCCGATCCCAGCGCCCCTTTAAGCGTCACATGAATCAGCAGACTCCCCTCATAAACCATCAGCGGCTTATCCGCGAACTCAAACTTCCGCGTCTTCGCCTCCGGATACTGCACCTCCAGCGTCACCCCTGGCGCACCGATCAGTTCAATCCGCGTGGGTGCCAGCCCATCCCCATCCGCCGTCGGCCCATTCAAGTGGTAATCCGGCCCGATATCCAGCCCCACTGTCACCTTCGCCTCCCCGCTGGATAAATCCAGCTTCCGCACGCTCAGCCCCACTTCCAACACCTGCCGCTTCTCCTCTTTCGCTGCAGCGGGCGATGCTTCCGCCACGGCTCCCTGCGGTGCCAGTTCCAGCGCAATTAAGAGCGCATGATGCATATGCGTCATCCCCTGCCCCGTGCGCTTCATCGTCACACCGAATGACCGCAGGTTCTCCGCCGCGGCTTCAAAGAACACCTGGTCCCGCGTCAGCCGCGCCAGGTCCAGCAGATTGTGCGCCATCTGGCTGTTGCCTGTGGGAATCGCCCCGTCATACGTGCTGCGTGTCCTCACAAACAGATCCTTCTGCTCCGCCAGTGTGTCGAAAAATCCGCCCTGCGGGCAGGCGAAATCCTCATTCACAATCGCCGTCAGCCGCATCGCTTCCTTCAGCCATCGCTCCTGTCCCGAAGCCTCATGCAGCGCGATCAAGCCGTGGATCATGTACGCATAGTCATCCAGGAATCCTGGTATGCGCGCCTGTCCATTGCGCATCGCGCGATAAAGCCGCCCCGTCTGCGTCGTCATATGCTTCAGCACGGCATCCGCCGCCCGGCCCGCCGCCTCCACAAACTTCGCCTCCCCCAGCACCTGTCCCGTCTTGGCCATCCCCGCGATCATCATCCCGTTCCACGCCGCCAAAACCTTGTCGTCCGTCCCCGGCTGCTTGCGCTTGTTGCGCGCCGCCAGAAGCCGCCGATCAATCGTCCGCTTCAGTTCCTTGGCCGCCTCCAGTGAAATCTGCTGCTCCGCGGCAAATTCTGCCAGCGGCGCCGGCAAAAACAGCACATTCTCCGGCGGCAGGTCCGCATGATGCGGATCCTGGAAATTCGTCCCCTTGTCCACGCCGTACAGCATCAGCGCCTGCCCCGGCAGCGACTGGTCCGCCAGTGTGTTCCCCGCCAGCGCCTTGGCGATCTGGATCGGCAGCCACAGATAGCTCTTCCCCTCCATCGCGTCCACTTCCGCATCCTGCGCCGACCAGAACGCCCCCGTCTTGTCCACCATCTCCCGCAATACGTAATCGCACGTCTCCCGCGCGATGTCCCCGTAAAACGTCGGCTCCGTTTCAT
>CAZGOM010000400.1:0-2730 GCA_964527265.1 uncultured Phycisphaeraceae bacterium
TGGATTGGCTGGAGGTGGTGGGGGAGAAGCCGGAGCTGCTGGAGGCGGTGAGGAAGCTGGCGGAGTGGCTGATGGCGGAGCGAGTGGAGATGAATGGGGTAGTGACGTGGCAGTATCTGCATGAGTACAACGGTGGGCGGGATTGGCCGAGCCCGGATGGGAAGCTGGTGAAATTGCCGGATGGGAATCCGTTTCACCATGAGACGATTGGGAGGCTTTTGTGCTTTGCGGCGATGCGGTTTGAGGAGGCGAAGTATCTGGAGGCGTGGGTTGAGAGCCGGCGTGGGGTGGGGAAATTGCAGGATGATCATCCGATTGGGTCGGCGGTGCAGTTTGTGCCTTGGGTGGAGGAGAGGCTGGTGGGTGCGAGGCTGGTGGATGGGAAGGTGGTGGTTGAGCCGCACGTATATGCGGGTGGGGTGATGAAGCGGGTGAAGGTGAGAGGGCCTGGGGGCGTGAGGGAGGTGGAGCTGGGCGGTGTGGGGGTATGAGGAAAGGAGTTGTCGGGTGGCAATGTGCTTTAGAAGCGCTTTGTGGGGAAATATTTTTTAACACGATTTACAGGATTCTCAAGATTTATACGATGGTTTTTGGAGGCTGGGGGATGAGGTTGCTTTCGCAGGCCTGAGATTGCAGTTCTAATCAAATGTTGTTTTTGTTTTTTATATTTCTATTGACATTGGGATTTTTGGGTTTATTCTTTGCCTCCCTTCGACGGCTTGCCTTGGTGGCGGGCGGGATGGAGGGAATGAGGAAGTTGGTCATGCGGCTACTAGGCATAGAGAACTTGAGAGTCGAATTCATCGCACTGGCAGGGGCGATGCAGGGCGATTCTTTTGGGTATCTGCCTGGGCTGCAGGCAGGGCTTCCGGGGTTTATCAGGGCTTTCGACGGCTGAAGTTTGACCGGTGACGGTTGATTCAGACGCTTCGAAAGCCGCGGGTTTTCGAGGCGTTTTTCGTTATTGGATGACTTATTCCGACCTCGTTTTCAATGGAGGATTCATGGGGCAGCTAGAAACTGATTGTTGACCACACCTGAAGACCCGCGGCGTGGCCGGGCGTCAGAGATGACTTGCCTGGGCGCGTTCCGAGAGGGATTCAGTTTTCAGGTTGGGTGAGGGCCATTAGCTCAGAGGTAGAGCGCTGGTGAAAACACCAGAGGGCGCCGGTTCGAGTCCGGCATGGTCCACCAGGTTTTTGCATTAGCTCATCGGTAGAGCTTCAGACTATGGATCTGATGGTTGCTGGTTCGACTCCGGCATGCAAACCCGAGATGAGGCTGAGAGGCTTCAACTCAACACCCAATGACGGTTTGGACAGACCACGTTCGTCAGACCGGCCTGATCGGGCTTTGCAGGTGCGAAAGCACTTGCGGCGCGGTGAGGCGACAGGAGGCGCGCCTTGCACCTTGGAAATCCGGGGTTGGAAGGGCGCGCGGGAGCGGGCGGCGCGAAGCGCTTACCCGGCCCCGCGCCTGACCTGGCCCGGAGCTTCAAGCGTCCGCGTGAATTTTTCCTGGGTTTGATGAGATGGCGCGTCTGGGCCGTCTTCGAATGTTTTGGCTGCACACATGGTGTGTGCAGTGGATGAATAGAATTAGAAAGGTGAGTTTGTCATGTTTGTTCGCATTGCAAAGCATGAGTATGCGGTGGTTGTCCGCGACAACAACTATGTTCGGCTTTTGACCCCGGGAACGTATTGGGGCCTTGGGCTGGCCGGCGCGAAGCTTGAAACTTTCAGCACGCTTACGGGCGTGCTGCAGCATCGGTTTGCGTGGCAGATCTTGAACGACCCGGAGAACAAGGGGTTGTTTGGGACGCTGAGCGTGCCGGATGGAAGCCTTGGGCTTTACTGGCTGGATGGGCATTTTGCTGGCTTCCTGCGTGCGGGCACCTATGGGCTGTTCAATGGGCCGCGCGTGGTGAAGACGCAGGTGCTGGAGACGACGCCCGGGAAGATTGTCGAGGGTGTGGACCTGCGGCCCGTGCTGGCGCATCCGCTTGCCTCGCAGTTCCTGGAAGTGGTGATGGTGGGCGTGGGGCAGGTGGCGCAGTTGGCGCATGCCGGCAAGCCGCTGGGCCTGTACGGCTCGGGCCATTACGTGTTCTTCAAGCAGGCGCAGGCGATCGTGCTGCGGACGCTGAGCGTGTATGAAAGCCTGGTGGACATCAGCGGGCAGGAGATCATGACGCAAGACAAAGTGACGCTGCGGCTGAACCTTGTGGTGACGTACAAGGTGGTCGATCCGGCACTGGCGTTTGAGCGTGACACCTCAGGCGGCAATGTGGATGCGACGGTCTACCGTCTTGCGCAGCTTGCGCTGCGCGCGTCGGTGGGCGGGCGGTCACTGGATTCGCTTTTGGCGGACAAGGAGTCGCTGGGAGCGGAATTGGTGGAGGCGCTTGCATCCGGCGCGCGCGAACTGGGCGTGTCCATCAAGAGCGTGGGCGTGCGCGACATCATCCTGCCTGGAGAGATGAAGGAACTCTTCAATAAAGTGCTCCAGGCGCAGAAGGAAGCTGAGGCGAACGTGATCAAGCGGCGGGAAGAAACCGCGGCGGCACGGAGCCAGGCGAACACGGCCAAGCTGCTGAGCGAGAGCCCGATGCTGTTGAAGCTGCGGGAAATGGAGCTGCTTGGCGAAGTGCTGCGCAGCGCGAATGTGACGCTTGTGGTGGGTGATGGGGAAGTGGCCGGAAAGGTGCTTTCCCTCACTGAGCGCAAGTGA
>CAZGOM010000401.1:0-2725 GCA_964527265.1 uncultured Phycisphaeraceae bacterium
ATCGACGCGACGTATGAGGGGGATCTGATGGCGGCGGCGGGGGTGGATTATCACGTTGGGCGCGAGGCGAATTCGGTTTATGGGGAGCAATGGAATGGGGTGCAGGTGGGGACGTTGCATCACCGGCATTGGTTCATGAGCGATGTTTCGCCTTATAAAACGGCGGGGGATGCCAAGAGCGGGTTACTGCCGCATGTGTCGAATGCGGATCCGGGGGTGTTTGGAGAGGGGGACAAGAAAGTGCAGGCGTATTGCTTCCGGGTGTGCATGTCGCGGCATCCGGAAAACAGGCGGCCGTTTCCCAGGCCGGAGGGGTATAACCCGGCGGAATTTGAGTTGTTTTTGCGGGCGTGGGAGGGACGAACGGATTACTTCTGGAAGTTCGACAAGGTGCCGAACCTGAAGACGGATACGAACAATCATGGCGCATTCAGCCAGGATTACATCGGGATGAACTGGGATTACCCGGAGGGGAGCTACGCGCGGCGGAGGGAGATCATTGCCGATCACGCGCGGTATCAGAAGGGGTTGCTGTATTTTGCGCAGAATGATGCGCGTGTGCCGCGCTACATTCATGAGGGGTTAGCGGAGTGGGGATTGCCGCTGGATGAGTACACAGACAACGACAATTGGTCGCCACAGTTGTACATCCGGGAAGCGAGGCGGATGATCGGGGAAGCAGTGATGACGGAGCATGAAGTGCTGAATAAGCGGGCGGTGGCGCGGCCGGTGGGGATGGGGTCGTATGCGCTGGATTCGCACAATGTGCAGCGGTATGTGAAGGGGGATGGGTTTGTGCAAAATGAAGGAGATATCGGAGTGCATGGAGGCAAGCCGTACGGTATTGATATGGGATGTCTGATGCCGCGGCGGGAGCAGATGCAGAATCTGCTTGTGCCGGTGTGCGTGTCGAGCTCTCACACGGCGTTTGGGTCGATCCGGATGGAGCCGGTGTTCATGGTGCTGGGGCAGAGCGCGGGGACGATGGCGTGCATGGCGATCGATGGGAAGCAGAGTGTGCAGGATGTGGAGTATGGGGCGCTGAAGGCGCGGCTATTGAAGGATGGGCAGGTGGTGAGTTTGGCGTGAGGAAAAAAGAAGTCGCGAGCACAGAGTCCGTGGTCGAAGATGGAGTCTGGAAGTTATTTGAACCAGCAAGCGGCGCAATGTGAGTTAGGATCTGGGGCGGAAGCGTCGACAGGGTCGAGCGTGGGGGCGGATTCGACGCAGCGCTTCATGAGGTTGACGCTTTGTCCGGAGATGGTGAGGCTAACGGTTTGGGAAGCGTCAGACTTTTTGGCGAGATCGCGCGTGAGGAGGCAGCGGGGATGGAAGTGGCAGCCGCTGGGGGGATTGATGGGGCTGGGGACTTCCCCGGGGAGGATGATGCGCCTGGCGACCTGCATCGGGTCGGGCGTGGGGGCGGCAGAGAGAAGGGCCTGTGTGTAAGGGTGGCGGGGGTTTTTGTAGAGCTCGACGCGGTCGGCGATTTCGACGATTTTGCCCAGGTACATAACGGCGATGCGGTCGCAGAAATGTTCGACGACGGCGAGGTTATGGGCGATGAAGAGGTAGGAGAGTTTCAGTTCGTCCTGGAGGTCGGCCAAGAGGTTTAAGATCTGTGATTGGATGGAGACGTCGAGGGCGCTGACGGGCTCGTCGCAGACGATGAAGCGGGGCTGGAGGCCAAGGGCTCGGGCGATGCCGATGCGCTGGCGCTGGCCGCCGGAGAATTCGTGGGGGTAACGGTTGGCGTATTCGGGCGAGAGGCCGACTTTGTGCATGAGCTCGGCGACACGGCCCGGGAGTTGCTCAGCAGTGGCGAGTTTATGGACGAGGATGGGTTCGCCAATGATGCGACCGACGGTCATGCGCGGATTTAGGGAGCCGACTGGGTCCTGGAAGATGATCTGCATCTGGCGGCGCATGATTTGCAGCTCGCGGGATGGCATGGTGAGGACGTTGCGGTTATCGAAGTGGACTTCGCCGACGGTGGCGGGGATGAGGCGCAAAAGGGTGCGGCCGACGGTGGATTTGCCGCAGCCGGATTCGCCAACGAGGCCGAGGGTCTGGCGTTCGTGGACTTCAAAGGAGACGCCGTCGACGGCTTTGACATAACCGACGGTGCGTTTAAGCAGGCCGCGCTTGACGGGGAAGTGGGTTTTGAGGTTCTCAACGCGGAGAAGGACGGGGCGTGTGTCGCTGGTGCTGTGGGCGGGGATTTGGGTGGGGCTTGCCGTCATAAGGGCAGTATATCCGGTTGGTTGATTGGGTTGTGGCAGGGGGAGGAACCTCACTTGAAACCAAGCGAAACCCCCTGTGTTTGACCACCTAGGTTGATCTTGCGGGGACCGCGTGATTTTGACGCTGGGGGGCGGGGGGATTAATTTGGTGGGTCTGGCTCTGGGTTGCCCGGAGCTTGAATCACCTTTTTACTTGACGAGAAAACTTTCCATGGCGATCCAGAAAACCGCATCGGTGCTTGGTCTTGAACCTTCCTTTGGCTTTGGCGACCGTTTGGGATTGGCGACACCGGGGCACCTGGCGGCGCTGGCTTCGCAGGGTGGGAAGATTAAGCCGATCATCGCGCAGCAGTCGATCCGGGAAATGGCGCGCACCAAACGGACACCTTCGGAAGTGATGACGGCGGCGGTGGATGCGATTGCCGCAGTGGGTTACAGCGGCGTGTGGGGCGCGGATGCCGACCACCTGAAGGTGGAAGCGG
>CAZGOM010000402.1:0-2690 GCA_964527265.1 uncultured Phycisphaeraceae bacterium
TCAACCACCCCAACTGGCGCACCGACTTCAACCACTGCCCCATGCACAACATCCGCGAATGGGTCGGTTACGCCGGCATCGAAATCTACAACGGCGTCATCTCCCGCCTCGACGGCAGCCCCTACGCCACCGACAAGTGGGACATGATCCTCGCCACCGGTCGCCGCTGCTGGGGCTATGCAAACGACGATTCCCACGCCGCCACCGGCGACGTTGAACTCGGCTGGAACACCGTCTACACCGCCGACCGCTCCGTGCGCGGCATCGTCGAAGCCCTCCGCACCGGCCGCTTCTACGCCTCCACCGGCGTCAAAATCACCGACATCATCGTCGACGGCCTCACCGTCACAGTGAAAACCCAAAACGCCCAGCGCATCGCCGCATTCGTCAACATCGGCAGACGCATCGGCTTCGCCGATTCCAACGAATTCACCTTCACCATCCCCGACAAGTTCAGCTACATCCGCTTTGAATGCTGGGGCGCAGGCGAATCCTTCGCGTGGACACAGCCGTTCTTCGTAAACAAGTAAAACCTTCTCGAATGCAATTTGATTAGAAAGCGCGCTGTCCCGGCAGCGTGCTTTTCTTTTTGCCCTGACGACGTAATAATCCCTCTTGTTCCTGACATGAAGTCTGGTCATACAAAATGGAGTCCCGAATGATGAACAGCCGTAAGTTGTTGAGCGTTCTGATCCTCGGAATCACTTCACTCCTGTCCGTCGGCTGCGCTGCCAAAAACGCGGATCAACCCCCTGCACCTGTGGACACTTCTCATTACTCCCAGGATCCCCAGGAATCCTTTGACCGCCTAGTGGACGGCAACAAGCGGATGGTCGTGGGCGACTTCCAGAACGTCGACCTGCCCGTCGAACTCCTCACCGCCCGCGCAACCGGGCAAAAACCGTATGCTGCCATCATGGCCTGCGCAGACAGCCGCTCCTCGCCGGAAATTCTTTTTGACGCAGGATATTCGGAACTTTTTGTCTGCCGCGTCGCCGGAAACATCGCAGACGCCCAGGGCCGCGCCAGCGTTGAATACGCCGTCAAAGTCTTAGGGACACGCCTCATCGTGGTGATGGGCCACACCCAGTGCGGCGCGGTGGACGCCACTCTCAAAAAGCTGGCCATCTCTGCCAACATCGTCAGCCTGGTGGCGGAAATTCAGCCCGGCGTACAAGTCGCCAGGGAAGAAAACTGGCCCAAGGATGACCTGCTTGCCAGGGGTGTGGTCGTCAACGCATACATGCAGAAAACACGTCTGCTCAAATTCTCCGACATGCTCCGCAGCGAGCATGCCGCGGGGCGCGTGCGCATTGTCGTAGGCGTCCAGGACCTGGCCACCGGCAAGGTGACATGGCTGGATAACGACGGGCTCAATGGCCCGGCCAAACCCTCAGAAAAGCTCTATGCTTCGCCGGATCCGGCTGTGCTGGAAAAACACGCCGTCAAGTAAATCAGCCTGGCTGGCTATTTACCGCTTTCAACGCCAATCTCCGCGCCCATCACCGTCACTGCAGGGCCGGTGTGGCCCGCTGTCGGCGCCAGGATTGCGCCACCATTAATGATGATCAGTTCATTCCAGCCCTCAAAAATCTCCGGCGCATCAATGACAAATTCAAGCACCCGATGCTTCAGAATGTGCGTGGTCTGCCCGGCGGCACGGTAAAGCAGCTTGGTGGTTTCCCTGGCTTTAAACGTGGGCCACGCGCCGTTGAAGCTGACGCCGATGTCGGGTGTTTCCGCTTCTCGCCCCAGGATCACCTGCACCTTCATCTTCACCTTGCCCGGCTCTTTGGTCATGGCATAGCGAAGCGACATCTTGCGGTAAAAGGGAAGCATGACAGGCAATAGCGGGGTGTGCTCCAGCCAGGGAAATTCGTAAAAACTGTTGGATTGCGACTGGCAATACTGCTTGGGTTTTCCGGCCAGCTGCTTAAGGGATTTACACTCTTTGATGGTGTCATACATCCCTTTGCCGTCGGGAGTGACAAAGTAGTTGAAGTATTCCACACCGTCGCAGCCCAGGGCCATTTTTCCCGCGGCCTGCGCACGGGCCAGAGGTGGGCAAAGCGGGGTGTAGCGGATGGCCGCGGGGCGCTTGGGCGTTTCAGGGCCGGTCATGATCTGGTTAGGTGAAGCGTCTATGCAGCCGTAGAGCGCCACGTCGGAACCGAGCTGTTTTTTAAGCTCATCAAAGGCGATATCCCAGTTGCCGTGCCAGAAGTTTCCGACGACGACAAAGTCGATGAGGTTGCGTTTGGCCAGGTCGATCACGTCGATGCCGTGTGCCTTCATCTGCAGAAAGCGCGCCGTGCTGCGGATGCCGACGGGATAGGGCTTTTTGTTCTTCTTTGCGCGGGCGTTGGTGATGGCGCGGACCTTCTCCATGAAGTCGATCATCTTGGGGAGATGCTTTTTGGATTCCAACGGATCAAAGGCAAAAGGGGAACGCATCCAGTCAAGCTCGATGCCTTCGTAGTCGTAGTCTTCGACCGGCTCCGCAAGAACCTGGAGCATGTAGTCGCGAACCTGTTTGTGTTTATAGTCCAGGCAACCAAGGCCGTAGACCAGACCGTCTTTGGGGTTCAGCTCGCGACCGGGCAGGCGGTACTTGGGATTTTTTTGAAGATCGCAGTTCATCATGCTGCCTTCCCAGCTGTTCATGCCGTGCATGTCGTTCATGCGCATGG
>CAZGOM010000403.1:0-2667 GCA_964527265.1 uncultured Phycisphaeraceae bacterium
GCTGGGGGCGGACGGTGACCTGGGCGACGCGGCGGACGACTTCCTCGCGGGAGAGTTCGCGGCCGGAGAAGAAGGGATCGACGATCATGACGCGGCCTTCATCCTTGATGCCGGCGAGGAAGTGGACGGGTGCGTTGATGCCGAAGGCCTGGAGGCCCAGGCGCCGCGCGACTGCGGAATAGACCATGGAGAGTGTGATGGGGAGGCCGGTGCGGTTTTCGATGACCTTGGGGAGGTAGCTGTTGAAGGGGTTGTAATAGTCGGTGGTGTTGCCGGCGTATGCGAGTTCGTCGTAAAGGACGTCGTGGAGGTGGGCGAGCATGGCCTGGGGCTGGCGGCCGTGGACGCGGGAACGAACCTGGTGGGCGATGTTGTCGAAGTAGGCTTCGACGACGTTTGCGTCGACGACATCCAATTCATGCATGGAGACGGCGACGGCGGCACGGATGAGGCCGGAATCGGTGTCGATGATCGGCAATTGCCGACGGAAATACTCAAAAGCAGTTGGCTTACAGTAGGACGGGGCCGGCATTCTCAGTGTTCCTTGGGGAGGCCATCGTACCCACGTTGCAGTTTATCACGGGGTCAGGCAAGTTTTATCATTTAATTTCAATATTGGCGCGGGCGTTGATTACTTCTTTTTGTTTGCGGGCGCCGATTTGGCCGCGGGGGCTTTTTCCTTGGCGGCGGGAGGGGGTTCTTCAGCCTTGGCCTGAGGTGTGGGCTGGTCGCGGAGAGGTTCAAGGAACCAGCCGGATTGGAGGGATTTGGTGGGTTCGGGTGGGAGGACGACTTTGCCGGTGATCTGGCCCTGGGCCCAGCGTGCGGCGTCGGCGAGCTCACCGACGCCGTTGGTGTTTTTAAGGACGGCATTCAAAGCGCCCATGCCGGACTTGGATTTCATACGGCCGATGGAGATGGCGGCAAAGCGCTGGACGGTGCCGGATTCAGGGTCCATGGGGTTGACGTCAGTGGCACGCGAGCCGAACTGCTGGGTGAGCTGGGCATCGGCCTTGTCTGCGTAAAAATGGCCCAGAGCCCAGATGGCGGCGCCGCGGCTGGAGCCGAAGGTGGTGGAATGCTTGGGGACGTATTTGCGCAAGAGAGGTTCGCTGGCGGTGTAGTCGGCATCCTTAAAGAAATGGATGAGCTGGACGATGATGTTGTCTTTGTTGCGGACCCAGGTGCTGGCGGCTAGCTGCTTGGTGGCTTTCTCGGCGTCTTCATCCGCCTTTGTTTTCTTAGGAGGGGCGGGCTTTTTGATGGGCTTGCCCTTGGCATCTTTGGCGGGTTCCGGCTCGGGGGCGGGTTCTGGGGTTTTTTCCTCGGGCATTCCCTTGTCAAAGCGAAGAGCGATTTCATAGAGACGGGGTGCGATGGAGTAGTCACCGATCCAGCGGAGGGCTGTAATGGAGGCGATGCCGACTTCGTAGCGGGGGGAATCGATGAGATCAATGAGGCGCTCGGCGGCGGGCTTGTGTTTGAGGCGGCCGAGGATGAGGGCGGCCTGTTCCTGGCCGCGCCAGCCATCGGCGCTTAACACCTGGATGCATTGGGCGAGGATGGTGGAGGTCAGATCGGTGTTTTTGGCGCGCAGGAGGAATTGGTCGCGGACCTGGCGGCGGACTTGCGGATTGACGTCGTCGAGGAGAGGCGCGAGGGCTTTGATGGAGTCGGGGGAGTTTTGGATGTCGACCGCCTTGACGGCCAGGAGACGGACGCGGGCGTCAGGGCTGACGAGGACTTTGGCCTGACAGGCGGCGACGGCCAGCGGCTTGGACTCAAGGAGGCATTCCATGGCCTCGCCAGCGACGGCGGGCTCGGCATCCTGAGCGAGCTTGACGAGGAGAGTGATGGCCTGGTCGGATGTCTGGTCGTTTAAGAGTACGGCGGCGATGAGGCGGTCAACGCGCGAGCCGGAGGCGATGGCCTGAGCATTTTTAACGGTGGATTGGTCGGTGCGGGTTTGCGTGGCGGCACGTGCGGCCAGAAGACGCAGGCCCTCATCTGCCGAGGTGTCGCAAGCAAAGGCCAGGAGTTCACCAAAGGCGGGCTGATGGGGGAGAGCGCCGAGCTGGCGGATGGCGGATTCGCGGACGATGCGTGGGGCCTGAGGGTCTTTGAGGCGGTGGAGCCAGAGGGGCGCGACTTCGGCGATGTTCCACTTGGCCAGTGCGGGATCGGTGACGAGGATGAGGTCTTCATCGCCGGTTTTGTTGAGAGTGACGAGATCAGGAGCGGCCTGGGTAGCGTTTAAGGCGATGAGTGCCTGGGCTGAGTTAATCAGCAGGAAGCGATGGTTGGCGGGGGTCTGGACGATGGCGCGAAGACTGGGGATGGTTTTGTCCAGGCCGGGGAAGCCGTCGTTGTGGGCTTTAGCAATGGTTTGCGCGGCTTGGCGGCGGGTGTCGATATCGGGCTGGGCCAGGGCCTGGTTCCACATGTCGATGGCGCGGGCGTCAAATTCCTTGACGGTGGGGCCGTCTTTGACTTGGGGGTCGGTCATCATGGGCCAATCGACCATGGCGTCATGTTTGCCGTCGATGGTGGACTGGGCGTGCGCCAGAGAGGTCAAGCCGAGCGCGGCGATGATGGCCAGGAGCTTGAAGGAGTGTTTGAGCTTGGACATCGGTCTCATGCGGGTGGGTCCAGGGATTGAAGGAGGCA
>CAZGOM010000404.1:0-2645 GCA_964527265.1 uncultured Phycisphaeraceae bacterium
AAATCGGCGCATACTTCGGCGGCCGCGATCACACCACCGTCATGCACTCCATCCGAATCGTCGAGGAGCGCATGGGCCAGGACCCCAGCTTTGCCGCGCAGATTGAGAAGCTCGATCAAACCATCAGCAACTCCGTCAATGCCCCCTCGGCTCCGGTCCCGCTGGCGCCTGCAGCCCCGGCTCCTGCCGCCGTCGGCTAAGCCTACCGGCCAACACCCCATACCGACCTATCGCGCCCCTGCCGGTTCATCCGTCAGGGGCGCGTTTTATTTCCATTCCTCGCCTCTTATTCCTATCGCTCACACATCGCCCACTTTCTCACGTTCACCTTCATCGCCCAGCTCCTCCGCGGCACCTGCGCCACCGGAATCGACTTTGATTTCGCCTCCGATCTCCCTCACCCGCCCATCTATTTCGCTGACTGATATCGCTGATCTTTGATTCCCCACCACCGCTTTGGACGATAAAAGCACTAAGCAAGCCCCACATAAATGCCCAAAGGCTCTTCATGCGCACCCTCATCCTCCTCACGCTTCTTGCCGCCTTTGCCCTCCCCGCCTGCGCCTCCGAAAAGCACCTCGACGCCGAAAAATCCCAATCCATCAAAGACACCACCGACGCCACCGCCCGCTCCGCGCCACTCGTCAATACCATCCCTGTCCAAATCGGCCACAGCTACTACGGCAAACTTGAGGTCTACACCAACCTCCAGGCCCCCACCCGTCTCAAACTGACCCTCTCCCTCCCCGACAACGCCAAGCTCATCAACACCTACGACTTCCTCAACGGCGTCCTCGCCCGCGCCACCACCCGGCGCTTCCCCGCACCACCCTCCCCAGGCTCCGCCAACAGCGGTACCGAAAACCCCATCTACACCTACGACGTCTTCTTCGACCAGGACCAGATTATCGGACGTACATCCTCCGGGGATCCCGGTGATACCGCCCGCATTGAACCTAACTTCCCAGACCGCACCCGCATCGACCAATTTCTGGCCAGCACACGGGCCTCCAGCATCTATGTAGATATGCTGCCTCCGACCCTCCCCGACGACTCCATTCAATAACCGGATAATCCTATGCGTTACCCCATTCTTCCCCTCCTGTGCCTGCTCCTGGCCTGCTTCACCCTGACCTCCGGCTGCCGCTCCACTGAAATCTACGATCAGCAGACCCGCGACATCCGCATCATTGCCGACTCCATCGACCACAACGTCCCTCTCGCCCGCACCATCCCCATGGCTGTCGCCTCCCACATCACCAGTTCCGTTGATGTTTTCGGCGATCTGGACCACCCCGACCGCATCCGCTGGAACTGGGAATTCAACAATTACCGCACCGTCAAGAACTACTACTACAAAGACGGCATCATCATCCTCTACACCTACCAGAGCTACCCCCTTCCCGCGCCCGAGGGCAAGCCCGCCCTCTACACCATCGCCTCCAGCGACTACGACAACATCGTCTACTTCACCGACGACAAATCACGTTCACGCGAATATTTCCCTGAAGGAGAAATGGCCGAAAAAATTCTACGCCAGACCCGCGCCGATAAAGTCAAACCCTGACCGCCAGCACCCGGAAAACCCCTATCTCCCATGGATTAGCCAGCAAAGTCCACGAAACAACTCACTCTTTGCACCAAACAATCCACATCTGGGCCAAATCGCGTTGACACTTGCCGATAACTCCAATACAAACAAACCCGTAACACCCCGAACTCACAGGGGTCTGACTCGGGGTAAACATTTCGCGGTTGAGATCCTTACTTCATTTTCGGGGCGACTCTTGCGTCACAATGCAGGCCAAAAGGCTTGTTTCGGTCACTTGTCCCTTAAGGAGCATCTTCATGTCGCAGAATCCCAGTTCAGGGTCGCCGGGTACCGGCCCCTCCGTTGATTCGCTGGTGAAAACCATCGATCAGATCGAGGTGCAGCTCAAAGAGTACCAGCACGCCCAAAAACGCACCGGCCGCATCGTCGCCGTTGGATCGCTGGCACTTGTCATCGCCATGGTTCTCTTCATGTTGAACCTGTACAACACCGGCCGGGAAAAGCTCACCCAGGACCGCGTCCGTGAAGCACTCTTCGCCCAGGCCAAGGCCCTTGAACCGGAAATCCGCAGCCAGATCGAAGCCTCCGCCCGCGAAATCATCCCCCTTTACATCGAAGCCGCACAGGCCCAGATGGCCAAGGATTGGCCCGTTATTCAGGCCAAGCTCACCCAAAAATCCCAGGAATTTCCCGCCAAGGTCCAGGGCATCCTCGCCAAAGACGGCCAGGCAATGCTTGACCGGGTTGAAAAGCACCTCGAAGGCACTCTCAAGAAAGAGTTCCCCGGCGTCACCACCGAATCGGCTCATAAGCTCGCCGATTCCCTCCTGACCCACACCGCCTTGAAGAGCGAACAACTCAAATCACGTCTTGAGACCATCTCCCAGACCGAGATGAACAAGCTCCAAACTGTGCTTGAAAAGTTCCCCATCACCGAGGAAGCCAAGCTCGAACGCTCCGTCCTCGAAAAGAAAGTCCTCCGCAAAGTCGTTCAGGCCATCGACTATGAACTGGAAGTCCATGGCACTAAGGACGGCCTCGACCTGGAAGAACTCCAGAAGCAAGGCATCATCGGCACCACGCTGCTCAGCGG
>CAZGOM010000405.1:0-2614 GCA_964527265.1 uncultured Phycisphaeraceae bacterium
AGGTCGGATGTCCAGGTCACTGCATGCCCCCGATGAACTGCATCGGCTTGTCGAACTTGTTGCGCATGAACTGGCCGCTGGAATGCATGTGCATCTGGATCTTCCCAATCCAGTTCAGTGGCCGCCGGCCGCGGTTCTTTGCAACGATGAGCAGCCCGTCAGGCGCCTCGAGCGCCTTGTCTTCGTTCATGTCTCGCCACACGATGAACGTCTGGTCCGACTGATCGATGATGGCGCCACTGCCGCGGATCGATTCGCGCCCGGGCACTTGGCTCTCGTCCACCTTCACGATGTGATGCACGAGCTGGACGCCGAGATTCAGCCGCGATCCGTAGTTGGTGAGGTGGTTGCAGAAGATGCGCTGGCCGTCGTAGTCATCCTGTGCAATCCCGGTTCGCATCAGCGAATCGAGAATGAAATGCGTGCATCGCTTTTCTTGGGCTGCATAGGCCATCAAGGCAAGGATTCGCTGCGGGTCCATCATCTTTGTCTGGTTGTAGAGCCACAGCTTCCCGGCCGACCAGTTGCAGGCAAGGTCGATGTACTCGTCGGTCTCCCGCAGATCCACGTCAGGCATGGCAAGCGTTGCGATGTCGGCCATCGTCTCTTCGGGATCTTCCTCGAGACTGGCCATGCACACCCGCTCGCCGCTGCGAACGAGGTGGAGCGCGATCTGTTTCAGCATCGCTGTTTTGCCGTGGTGGTTGATGCCAGCCCACACGGCGAACTTCCCACGACGCAAGCGAACCTTGTCCTGCAGCCCCGCCCATGGGAGCGGAACGCCTTCACGAGCGCCACGTCCATGCACGACATCGCTGATACGGCCAACCAGCTCGTTCGGGTTGACGAACCGGCCCAGGTCTTCCTGGGTCAGCACGTAGCGATCCCAGTCGATCGGCGTGTCGTGGATCAGCACCTTCGCCAGCGCGTTCATGCCGCCTCCCAAACAACCGAGTGGTGGTCACGCTTGCGGTCCCACACGGTCAGCTTCGCCGGGTTGACTCGCAGGAGCGCCGACGCGAAATCGGCCATGTCGCCCGGCGAGGGTTGGCGAAGCACGAGGTAGGCCCACAGCCCGGCCAGCGGTCCCCAGTTGTGCTCGAAATCGCGAGCGTTGCGGACCTTGATCGCGAGAACGCCGATCTGGTTGGTCAGCATCTCGCCCCACTGCCAGTCGTCGACGATGAACACCGCCAACTGCGGCGCTTGGCCACGCTTCCGGAGTTCGCCAAGGGCACGGAGTTCGAACGGCGTCATATCGCGCCCTTGTACGGGTCTTTGTGGGCACCGTTGGTCTTCGGTGGCGCGGGTTTCCAGTCTTCGAGAAATCCCCGGTTGGTCCCCAGGAACGTTGCCGCCTGCTGCACGAAGGACGAACCTTCGTTGCCCTCGGCCCGAACGAACGCGGCGTAGCGCTCAACGCCAGCCAGAATTATTTCCGGCGAATGACCCTCGCGAACGCGGGCCCGGAAGTGATTCAGCGCGTCCTGCCATCGGTGGCTGCCGCTGCGCTTAGGGAAAACTGCACGGATCTGGTCGAACACGGGCGAACCTTGTTCGGCGACGGGCGGACCTTCGCTGCCGGAGGCGTGCGCAATCAGGGAAGGGGAATCAGGAATCAGGAATCCGGAATCAGAAGGATTTTCCCCTTGTGGACGAACCGTTGTCGGGGGTAATGCCTCGGGCATTCCGGCCGTGCACGGGGCATTTGCCCCAGGCATTGGCGGAATAACCGATTCCTGCTCCATATGATGCGGACTCTGATGCTTTTCGAAGTTCAGGATCTGGACGTACCGCGTCCCGTTGACTTCGTATCGAGCAATGAATCCGTTGTCGGCAAGCCAGTTGAGCGAGACGGACGTACCTTCAAACGCTCGGCCTGGATTGATATCGAAATGGATCTTGGCAGGCCGATCTTCCAACCGGCCGCGGCGATCCGCCAAACACCACAGCCCTGCGAACACGACTGTGTAAATCGGGTCTGCTATTGCAAGCAGCTCGTTCTTAAAGAGTGATGGTTTCACGTTTCTTGCGCGCATCAGTGCTGGGCAGCCCCATTGCTCTTCCTGGCCCGATCAGCTCGGGCCCACGATGCCCACCCTGGTGACAGCTGACCCATCACCTCTAGGAAGACATCAGATGTTTCACACCGCTCAACCACGCGCCTAAGTTCATGCATCTGAACGCCATTCATCTCCGCGTCACGCAGCATGAACATCAACAAGACTTTGCTGTCGAAGCTTTCGGCCATGCTCGGGAACCGGCGCAGAGCTATTTCGTAGAGCTCGCGTAGAACATGCTCAGCCGGCGGAAGAACATAGGCCGCTTCCTCTGCGGTCATCGGAGTGGCGGATTTTCCAGCGTTGCACTCGATGCAAGCCGTGACGAGATTGGTCTCATCGCATCGCCCGCCGCGACTGAAGGGAATTACATGATCAAGAACCAGTTCTATATGAGCTGCGGAACGGCCACAGTAACGACAGCGAAAACCATCTCTCCGCATGATTGCGAATCGGGTTGCCGCCGATATTGATTTTCGGCTCAACGCAGGATCTCCCGCTCCATCCGCTCAACCTGCTGAGGCGATCGCGAATTCACCAATCGCTTGAACTCT
>CAZGOM010000406.1:0-2587 GCA_964527265.1 uncultured Phycisphaeraceae bacterium
TGCTGCTGCCGAGTTTGAGCGCTTCGCGCGCAAATTCCAAGAGCCTTTTGTGTCTGGTCAATGAGCGGCAGATGTATGGCGCATTCAACCAATATGCCTATGACAACAAGCAGATGATCCCCTACATGTCTTATTACTGGCACACGCTTGCTGCCGCACAGTACATCCCCAAGGGCGAAACATACGCGGGGGCTGCAAATGGTCTGCGTTACAGGCTTTTCAAGTGCCCCGATGACCCGGGTGGCGTGTGCATCAACGATCCTTCCGGACTGGCCAAGCCGATGTTCGACAACCCCTGGCTTCCCTCCGGCTACGTGATGAATATGACGATGAATTGGGGAACCTGGAACACATCCCCGGTCAAAACAACCTCGCGTCTGGGTGAGCGGAGCATCGATTGCCGTACGAACTGGGGATCAGGCAATTATGTCAAAAGCGTTTCAGAACTTACGTTCATGATGGACGCACCGACTTATATCTGGGGCTGGGATCAGGCCTGGTTTACCTGGAATGTCGATGTGGCAGCCCAACTCGACACGGGCAACAACAAGTGGCGTTACGGATTTCGCCACCCGAATGAAACGGCAAACGTGCTTTACATGGATGGCCACGCGGCCAACTCGATGCATGCCCGTGTCACCGGGAAGAATCTGTTCACCTGGAAATATCCATAATTCCTCACACCCCAGCCACGCTAGGTATACTGCGGTTGTTCTCGGGGGGAATAGGACCGCACCATGCCTGCTTCGCCAAGCAACAAAAAAATCACATCGGCGCTTGCATCGATGCGCATGCTCCTGAGCGCAGGGCTGTCCATCCAGAAAGTGTTCAGAAACTGCGGGGATGTCGCGGGCAGCCCATGGCGAGCCGCCTTTGAGCGTGCTGCCAAGCGTGCCGATGCGGGAGAATCGTTTGATAAGTGCCTCGATGAACTCAAGGATGCGCTTCCATTTGCCGAGCGGGTAATGCTCACCATCGGGTGGAACTCCGGCCGGGTCGACGACATTCTTCCCAAGATTGTTCGCCGCCGGGAGAACCTAGCTGAGACCGTCCGCAAATTCCGCAATGCGATGATCCAGCCCACGCTGACCTTTATCGTCGCGTGTTTTGTGGTGCCGTTGCCGGGCGCGATCCTGGGTCAGTTTTCGCCCCAGTGGTATTTCATCCAGGCTGGTTCACCGCTGATCCTGGCGTTTGTCATTGGCATGATGATCTGGCTGACCATGCGCTCGCGGATGCTGCAGATGGGGCACCGAAAGGTGACCGACGCGCCCGCGCCGTCCGCCCCGTTTGACTACGTTCTTTATTACATTCCGTTCTTTCACCAGATGCAGGTGTATCGCAATACCGGGGAGTTCTGTGATCTTCTGGGCAATTTGCTTTTTGCAGGGCTGCGCATAGATGAGGCGCTGCGCCTGGCCGCGGTCGGTCTGCCCAATGGCATCTATCGCGATGCGGTGTCAAAGATGGCGGCCACCACCCGCGAGGGAGATGAATTGCGCGATGCGCTGGTGAAGTCCAATATCTGGCCCAACGGGTTTGTCGACATCATGGATGTAGCTGACCGGTCCGGTAATCTTGAGACTGTGCTGCTGGCCCGAGCCGAGGGCTATCGTGATGATTACGATCGCGCGGTTCGGATTCTGGGCACGGTCATTTCACGCGGTTTTTATCTGATCGTCTGCCTCTTTATCATTTTCCATATTATTCGTATGGGCATGGCTCACGCGGAGACGATCAAGTCGTTTATTCCGCCGGGGATGGGGTAAAAAAAACCAGCCCGGCGGGCGCCGGGCTGGTTGAAATCATTTCACATGGCGATGCAGGATCAGATCTTGACCCAGGCGCCGTTTTCTTTCACGGACTGCACTTCGGCTTCGACGATCTTCACCGAGAGGCCGGCTGACTCGGGGGTCACCACGGTCGGCTTGATGCCCTTGACGATGCAATCGACAAAGTAGCGGATTTCCAGTTCGTAACCCATCTTCGAGTCGATCTTGACGGGTTCCTGCTTGCCGCCGGTGGCCAGGAGCAGTGCGTTGGGGGCGCCGATGTCGAAGGTCGCCGTGGCGTTTTCGAAATTGACCGTGTAGAGCATCTTGAACCCGTGGCCGTCGGACATCACCCAGCCGCCTTCAGCCGCGACGAAGGGGATATGGTCGTACTGGTAACGGGTGATGATGTGGTCGATTTCGCCGGTGATCTTCGAGTAGCCCTGGCTGGAGACGCTCTTGGGCTTGCCGAAGCAGTACTGGATGAAGTCGGTGTCGTGAATGTGGAGGTCGAGTGCCGCGCCGCCGCACTGCTTGCCGTCCTTGTAGAAAGCGCCGCCCGGGTGGTTGGAGACGCGGCGGAAGGTGGCGCCCAGGACTTTGCCGTAGGTCTTATTGTCCACGGCTTCCTTGAGCCAGGTCCAACCCGGCCAGAAGCGCATGCACATGGCGATCATGAAAATGCCCTTGGAGGCGGCAGCCGCCTTAGCCAGCTTTTCCGCATCTTCAGCGGTGCGGGCCATGGGTTTTTCACAAAGGACATGCTTGCCCTTGGAGAGCGCGTAAGTCGCGTATTCCAGGTGCATGTGGGTGGG
>CAZGOM010000407.1:0-2575 GCA_964527265.1 uncultured Phycisphaeraceae bacterium
TTTGGGGCGGGGTGCGGCGCCGGGCCAGTCGACATCGGGGCGTTCGACATTGGAGGTGATTTGACTGGAGCAGCCGGTGACGAATAAGCCGAGGCCGAGCCATAAGATTCTGCGCCGGGATTCTTCCATGAAATCAGCCCAACCTTTCGCCGGAGTTGTAGGCTCCGGGGTGGATGCCGCAGTCCTTTAGAGGCATTCACCGATATCGTAGCAAGCGGTATTGGTTTTCAACATAGAAACCCGTTGCCGTGTTTCGAGTGAGGAAGAACGGCGTGAGGCTTAACAAGACCCTGTTTATTATCTTCGGCTGAATGATGATCAGAGCATGAAAAAAGGTTGTGGGGTGCAAAGATTGGGTTGTGGTTTGGGTTTTGGGTCGTGTCGGAAAAGAGATGAAGGATAGGTAATTCCCTGATAGGGACTTTGGGGGTGAGTGGGCAAGATGTTTATAAGTGTTGGATGCTGATAGGTTTGCATTTTGATTCTTTTTTATGGAGACGAGCTATGAAACGGATGACATGGATGGCGGGTGTGGTGACGTTGTGTGGTGTGGCGGTGATGACCGGGTGTGCGTCGGAGAAACAGGCCGGGTTTACAGGGGTGGGGATGATTGGGACGTGGTCAGGGGAATCGAGTGTGGTGACGGCCAAGAACGGTTTCAGCAAGGGCCAGCGGACGATCACCATTAAGGACCAGCAGGGAACGGAGTTCACGGGTGAGAATACATGGGCATCGAGCACCAATGGGCAGGCGATGCGCGCGACGGAGAAGCTGGTGGGATCGTATGACCCGGTGACGGGGTGCGTGTATATGGCCGAGGTGGATGATGGGGGAATGATTGTCGGGAAGCTGCTGGATAAGGACACAATGGAAGTGGTGTACATGGAGACGGGGGCGAATGCATGCACGTTCCGCGCGGTGCTGAAGCGGCAGGGTACGGCGGCGAGGAGGTAGGCAAAATGTGTTTGTTTGTGTTCGTCGGGGGTGGGTAAGATGGGCCGAGGTCGGCGATGCCGCGTGGCTGTGCCGATGGTTCACATTTCCATATGAAGCACTTTTCAGGAGTCCGGAATGAAACGATCAATGATGGTTGCCGGTTTGGTTGGGATGATGGGTCTTGGGATGGTGAGCGGCTGCGCGAGCCATGGCCATAATACGAATGCGTTTGAGGGCCAGAAGCTGGACAACATTCTGGTGGGCACATGGCTGGGGGAATCATCGGCTGTGACGGCCAAGTGGGGATATGAAAAGGGGCCGCGAACACTGGTGATCAAGGACCAGCAGGGAACAGAATTCCGCGGGGAATGCACCTGGACATTCAAGAGCGATGGGCCGCTCAAGGACCGGGAAGGGTTGATCAGTTCCTATGACGCGGGGACGGGGACCGTGCGCATGACACGGATCGTGGTGGGGACGATCAACCCGACGACGGGAAAGCTTGTAATTGCGCAGCAGGACGCGACGGGGACGATCACGGGCCGGCTGGTGGACAAGGACACGCTGGAGCTTGTGTTTGCGGATTCCGGATCGTGGGCACGCGTGTTTAGCGCGAAGCTGACGCGGCAGGGGGCGGCGGCGCGGAAGTAAACTCAGGTTTGTGTTTTGGATCAAAAGAAGAACGCCGCGCGGTCTGCGCGGCGTTTTTCGATTTTTTGAGGAGGGGAGGGATTTAAGACATGCTCTCGCGGACGAGAGCATGCGCACCGGGAGATCAATCGGGGAAGAGTTCGGCGAGTTTCAAGAAGTAATCGGGAAAAGTGGCGGGGGCGATGGATTGGGGGGCTTTGAAGTTGTATGAAGTGCGGTATTGCGAATCGATGGGATCGCGCAGGACTTCAATGGATTTAGCGGTTAAGTCGATGACCCAGACTTCCGGGATGCCGGCTTTTGCGTAAAGGGGGACTTTTACGCGGCGATCGGCCAGGAGGGAGGAGTCGGCAACTTCGATGAGGAGGAGGACGTCTGAAGGGGTGGGGAGGGTTTTGCGATAGTAGTCTGTGCGGAAGCGAACGATGGTGAGATCCGGTTGGGGTTCGGAATGATCGGCAATGAGAATTGGGTTTTGGATGCGGACAAGCGGGGTATTGTTTGGAATGCGATTGAAATGCCGATTTAATTGATCGACAACGCTGGAGTGGTCTTTGCCGATGGGCGTCATGTCGACGATTTCCCCGTGAATGAGTTCAACCCGGTCGTCTTCATGGAAAACCCCGGTTTGGATCATGTTGTGATATTGGTCCACCGTGAAACGGTGGTGCTGGAGTGGGAGAGGTTGTTCTGATGCTGTGGCGGAGGCCATATGAAAGTCATTCTATAGCGGTACTGGAGGAGGAGAAGAGAAAAGTTTTGGGGTTTGAGGGCGTGTCATGAAAACAACCGCGCTTGGGGCGCGGTTGCTAGTGTGGATTTGACGCAGGTAAGGCACATTGCAGGCGAAGACGCCTGCAATGTGCCATCCAGATCACGTGTGTTTTTTGGAGAGGCTGTGGAGTTGTTCGGCGAGGAGGCGAGCGATGGCTTCGACGATTTCGGCGCGGTGCTTGCCGGCCAGGGAGAGGGCGAGCTGGGATTCCAT
>CAZGOM010000408.1:0-2550 GCA_964527265.1 uncultured Phycisphaeraceae bacterium
TGGGAATCAGGAACACGATGATCAGCGCATTGAAAATCACCGCGCTCAAAATCGCGCTCGACGGCGAATGCAGCCCCATCACATTCAGCTTCTCCATCCCCGGATACGCCAGCAGAAACACCGCCGGGATGATCGCAAAATACTTCGCTACATCGTTGGCGATGCTGAATGTCGTCAGCGCGCCGCGCGTCATTAAAAGCTGCTTGCCGATCTCCACGATCTCAATCAGCTTCGTCGGGTTGGAATCCAGATCCACCATGTTCCCGGCTTCCTTGGCCGGCTGTGTGCCCGTATTCATCGCCACTGCCACATCCGCCTGCGCCAGCGCGGGCGCATCATTGGTGCCGTCGCCGGTCATGGCCACCAGCCGCCCCTGCGCCTGGTAATCGCGGATCAATTTCAGTTTCATCTCCGGCGTCGCCTGCGCCACAAAATCATCCACGCCGGCTTCCGCCGCGATCGCCGCTGCCGTCAGCGGATTGTCGCCGGTGATCATCACCGTCTTGATCCCCATTCGCCGCAGCTCGGCAAACCGCTCCCGAATGCCGCCTTTCACAATGTCCTTGAGGTAAACCACCCCAAGTGCCGCCGTGTCTTCCACCACCACTAAGGGCGTTCCGCCCTTGCGCGCCACTTCATCCGCCGCCCGCCGTACGTTGTCCGGGAGTGTTACACCCTTCAACTTCAAAAACGCCTCCACCGATGCCAGCGCGCCCTTGCGAATCACGCGCCCGTCGATATCCACGCCGGACATCCGCGTCTGCGCGCTGAACGGCTCAAAATGCGCATTGTGCGTCGCCAGGTCCCGCGCCCGCAGGTTGTATTTCTCCTTGGCCAGCACCACGATGCTTCGCCCCTCGGGCGTCTCGTCCGCCAGCGAGGCAAGCTGCGCCGCGTCCGCCAGCCGCTCCGGCGTCACGCCTTCCGCTGCGATGAACTGAGTCGCCTGCCGGTTGCCCAGCGTGATCGTCCCTGTCTTGTCCAGCAGCAGCACATCCACATTCCCCGCGGCTTCCACCGCACGCCCGGACGTCGCAATCACATTCGCCCGGATCATCCGGTCCATCCCCGATATCCCAATCGCTGAAAGCAGCCCGCCGATGGTCGTCGGGATCAGGCACACAAGCAGCGAAATCGTCGCAATCAGCGAAATCGCGCTGGGTGCGCTACCGGTTTTGCCTCCCGCCGCCACTAACCCCGGCAATGCCGAGAAACACACCAGCGTCACGCACACCAGCAAAAAGATGATCGTCATCCCTGCCAGCAGGATCGAAAGCGCGATCTCATTGGGCGTCTTCTTTCGCTTGGAGCCTTCCACCATCGCAATCATGCGGTCCAGGAAGCTCTGCCCAGGCTCGGCGGTCATCCGCACCACCAGCCAGTCGGACAGCACCCGCGTCCCGCCTGTCACGCTTGAACGGTCCCCACCGGATTCACGAATCACCGGTGCGCTCTCGCCGGTCACAGCACTCTCGTCCACTGATGCCACGCCCCGCACCGCTTCACCGTCGCCGGGAACCGGTTCACCGGCCATCACCAGCACATGGTCGCCGGGCCGCAGATCAGACGCACGCGCAACCTCGGTCATCCCTGCTTCGGGCTTGTCAGCTGCGGACTCCCAACCTTTTTTAAGACGGTTGGCTGGCACATCCTTGCGAGCCGCCCGCAGGCTCTGCGCCTGCGCCTTGCCGCGCCCCTCGGCCAAACTCTCCGCAAAGTTCGCAAAAATCACCGTAAACCACAGCCATCCGGCAATAATCAGCACAAACCCCGGACCCGTCAGCGGATCGCCCGTCCCCTCCCGCACCCCAAACAACGCCATCACCCCGATCAGCGTCGCCAGGATGCTTGATACAAACACCACAAACATCACCGGGTTCTGCACCTGGGAAGCGGGGTTGAGCTTCTTGATCGATCCCATCAGCGCCTGTTTCAACAGCGCACCGGACAAAAAAGACGGCGATTTGGTCTGTTCTTTGCTTGTCATGATTATTTTCCAGTTTCCAGCGATGAAGACGGAGCCTGCATTTGCATGTCTTTCTGGCCAGACCCCGGCCCCGGCACCATGGACCCGCTCTGCAGTTCTTCCGCCACCGGCCCCAGCACCAGCGAAGGCACATACGTAAGTGCACCCACGATCAACACCACCGCCACCAGAAACGCCCCAAATACAGGCGTATGCGTCGGCAGCACCCCGGGCGTCGGCTCGGCAAACTTCTTCTTGCCCATCGATCCCGCCAGCGCCAGCATCGGCACCATTACCCCGAATCGACCCACCAGCATCAGCACACCCAAAAGCATGTTGTAGAACGGCGTATCCGCACTCAAACCGCCAAACGCGCTCCCGTTGTTGTTCGCCGCTGAACTCACGGCATACATCATCTGCGTCAACCCGTGCGGCGGCGCATGGCTCATTCCCGCCCGCCCCGCCTCCGTCATACACGCCAGCGCAGCCCCTAAAAGCGTCGCCGCGCAGGGAATAAGCACCACCAGCGACGCCATCTGCATCTCAAAGGCATCGATCTTTTTGCCCAGGAATTCCGGCGTCCG
>CAZGOM010000409.1:0-2548 GCA_964527265.1 uncultured Phycisphaeraceae bacterium
GCATCTGGCTCGCCCGCTTCAGGCTCGGCAAGTGAAACCGGATCGAGTGCGCCATATTGAACCGAACATTCGGGAACGCATCCCCGATATCCAGGCAATCCTTCGCCGGCGAAAACAAGTCGCTGGGCAGAATCGACGTATGGATCAGCACCGGCAGCTTCCGCTCGTTGGCGAACTCCATCAACGGACGCCCCACGCCCAGGAGCTGGTTGATCGGCGACTCAAGAATCGTCGCCTGCACCTTCAGCCCGATCACCCGCTTGGACTTATCAAACAGCTTTTCCAGCCGTTTAACCTGATCTGGAACTTCCCGCCCCGGATCGAACATCGCCAGCATCAGCAGACGCTCTTCCGGGTCGATCCGCTCCATTTCCTGCAGCAGCATCGGGTTCTCACGGTCAAACGGCGTACGCCCCGAGCGCAGCACAACCTTGTGCGCATCCCCATAGGCATACTCGTCAAACGCGCAAGGCAGCCCAAACGGAAACACCACCGACTTATCGATCCCATGGCGGTCCATATAGTCGATCAGGTGCATCCCCGTCTGGGCGTAAGGCCACCACCCGCGCAGGTAAAACCCAAGATCAAGGCCCAGATGGTTATGTACGTCGTATCGCATAGTGAAGTCTGATGTAAGAAGTTAAAAGTTAGAAGTACAAACCAGAAGAAGCACAAATGTCATCCGCAAGCCTCCGGCTCTTACTTCTAACATCTCACTTCAAACTTCACACTTTAGAGAACCCCGTACTTCTTGTACGCCGCCACGGACTTCATCCCCGCCTTGATCGCGTCACGGGTGATGTTCTCCGCGTGAACCTTCGCCCACGCATTGCTGATCGCCTGCTTCTCGACCTTCTGCGGCACCACGACGATGCCGTCGATATCCGCGATCACCAGGTCGCCGGGGTTGAACGTCACCCCGTCGATCTGCACCGGCACATCGATATCCACCACGCGCTGCCGGTTCTGTGAGTCATAGATCACCGCAGCCTTGGCAAAGCAGGGGAAGCCCATCGAAGTCATCTTGCCGATATCCCGCACCGCGCCGTCGACGATGGTGCCCACGCAGCCGGAGTTGCGCGAAGCCGTCGAAAGCAGTTCGCCCCAGATGCCCGAGCGCATCGAGCCGCCCGCCGCAGCAATCAGGATGTCATCCTGCTTGCAGCCGTCCACAGCGATCAGCTCCAGCTCGTAAGGGCTGGGGTCCACATGGAACATATCCGCCCACAGCGTCGTCTTCGCGCGGCCAACAATCTTGTTGATCCCCGTCATCGGGCGAATCTGCACCCGCGGAGACTGGTTGGGGTAACCCAATGCGTCCAGCGCATCGCACACCACCGCGGAATAAAGCTCCTCGCGGATCATGTCGAGGGTGATGTTCTTGGGGACAGACTGCTTGGTCGTGTTCTTCGCCATCTCTGAGAGACTCCGTGTGATAAGGCTCGCGCCTTGGTTAGTGACTACTCTTTCTCGCTACCTGAAACGCTCTTAACTGTTCAAATTCGGCATCGTGACCAGCTTCGCGCATATCTCGCTGGCCGTCATCTTCACCATCGCAATAAGCTGATCCAGCCCCGCATGCTGCGCACGCGCAGTCGGCAGGCTGATGCTCACCGCCGCTATCGGACGCCCATCATAGAAAACCGGCGCCCCGATGCAGACCACCCCCAGATCCGTTTCGTTCTCTTCGATCGCATACCCCTGCAGCCGCACTTTTTCGAGCGCCGCATACAGCTTCTTTTCTGAGTCCAGGGTGTAAGGTGTGCGCTTTTCAAACACCGCGCGCGCCACCAGCCGCTTCAATTCATCCTGCCCCAGGTAAGCCGTGATCGACCGCCCCAGCGCCGTGCAGTGGAAAGGATCAAACGAATTGGCTTCCCCGATCCTGCGCAACTGGTGAATGCTCTCCAGCACCCGCAGGTAGATCACCCGGTCGCCCTTGAGCGTCCCCAGGTTCACCGTCTCGCCCGTGCGCTCATGCAGCCTGCGCAGGAAAGACTCCGACGCCTGCAGCAGCGCCGCGTTGTCCGCGCCGGAAGCCACACGCGCCAGCTTCCCTGAAAGTTTGTACCCCGTGTCCACCCGCTCCACATACCCCAGCGCGGCCAACTGATTCAAAATCCGATGCGCTGTCGGCTTGGGCAAACCAGACCGCTCCGCAAGGCTCGCAAGCGTGCAGCGCGCCTGCTCTTGACCCAGCAGTTCGATCAACCGGAAAGCTTTGACAAGCACTGAGGATTCCATTGACACAAATATAATATTCCATAACGCGAAACGCAAGAGCATCTGCGTCATCTCATTTAACAGAATCCCTCCCACGTCTCGCAGGTTGAAAATAACCAGGATTCGGAGACCATTGTCTGTCTCCAGATCCTCTTAATCACCCTCAATCCTCTTACATCCCAGTCAAAAAATCCGCCCTTCACTCTTCAATACGCACTCCGTCTTCCTCTGACCAGACCCCAGACCCTAGACCCCTCGCAAAAAACCCCAAAGGATCCACCATGGCCCCCAAACGCGACGTCATCTCCGAACCCGGCGTACCCGT
>CAZGOM010000410.1:0-2511 GCA_964527265.1 uncultured Phycisphaeraceae bacterium
TTGGAAAGATCCAGCCTCCGCCGCATGAACATCGCCAGAAACTTGGACTACACCCCCTGAACATAACCCTTCCCACGCTTTCTTCTATCAGATATATTAGTTCGTCCACATCGTCTCTTTAATATTTAACCCGCCACACGATCCACGGAGCTTGTAATGGCCATTCATGCGCGCACACATGTCTGTAAAGCATTCTCACTTATCGAACTTCTCGTCGTCGTCTCCATCGTCGCTGTCCTGCTCTCGCTGCTTCTCCCCTCCCTCTCCGCCGCCCGAGACAACGCCCGCGCTGTCGTCTGCCTGCAAAACCTTAAGCAGATCAGCATCATGTCCGGCATGTATTCCGCTAGCTATAAAGACTTCCTCGTCCCCGTCATGGGCCTTGGCGCTCCCGGGCGCGTCATGAGCTACACATCCTGTAATCCTTCCGGCACCCAGTTCAACTCCGCCTCCGGCTACAACATGTCCTTCATGGACCTCCTCAACCCCGAAGGTATCGATCAGACAAACAACGAGCCCATCAACCACAACCCCATGTGGTACTGCCCTGGTGACAAACCCTGGCGAAAATGGGGCACCCCGATCGTCCGTGAAGTCAACTACGCCATGAGCCTCTATTTCTCTCACTTCAAAACCAACTCCGCCTCCGACGGCCTGATTTATTACAAAGCCGGCGGTGTCGTTAATCCTTCAGACAAAGCCTTCATTGTCGAATCCCACCACAAGGGAATCAGCGGCGTCCGCAGCTCAGACCTCCAGCTTTACCCCTTCAGCAACAACTCCACCGTCCTCACCATGCCCATGGTCCCCTCCATGTACTACGTTTCCGGCACAGACTACGGTGATTCACCCCGTCGCCATATCTACGGCTTTAACTCCCTGTTCGCCGATGGCCACGCCACCTTCATCCCCATGCCCATCACCCCCGTCTTCGCAGATGGGGCCGGCACCGGCGGCGGCGTCTCCGTCGCCGCCTGGTCCGCCACCTCCGCCTCCATCTGGTTTGATCCCTCTGTCTCTTACTTCCTCACTTCCCCCGCCCTGACCACCCTCTGGGTTCCCGATAAACGCTGAACCACTCGCCCACCGCATAAAAAAGCCCCGGACCAAAAATTGATCCGGGGCCCTCATTCACATCTTCAAAATCTTCAACTCTGTACCCGGGACCCTGTAGCCGGGACCCTGTACCCGGGACTTCCCTTAAGCCTTCCCCGCCTTCAGCCCATCGCTCTCAGGCTTCGTCGCACGCGGCGAAACCATCCACGGCCAGTGCAGCGTCACACCCTGGCCCTCCAGCAACCCCTGGAATTCATACAGCAGCACCTTGTCGTTCCTCACCTGCGTCGGCTCATGTCCCCCCTTCAAGCAATACGCCGCCAGCAAACCCGCCGCTTCTCCAATGTTCCACTCCACCGGATGCAGCCGGTAGCACCCGTTGGTGATGTGCGTCACGCCCAGGTTTTTCGCCGCCGCCAGCAGGTTCTTGGTCTTCACAGGCAGCAGCGCGCCCAGCGGGATCTCAAACGGGGTCGACCCCACATCCACATAGTTCGTCCCATTGGTCGAAGGATGCAGATCGATCGCGTAATGCCCAATGCCGATGCTGTCGAAGAAATCCGCAGCATAAGGCCCCTGCACCACATCAAACCCGCGCCCTGTAAACGGATGGTATGGCACCTTCCGCGTCCAGCGCATTTCTGCCCCGATATGTGCCTCCGTCACAGTGAACTGTGCCTTGATGCGCCGCGATTCGCGGATGTAAGGCGCTTGTGCAAACCCATCTTCCGTCCCCGTGAAGTCCGGCCGCAGATACAGCCCAGGGTATCCCGTCCCCCCCGTCGTCTTGTTGGGCGCATCCGTCTGCAGCCAATACAGCAGACACCGTGAAAGCTCCTTGGCCGCCGCCAGGTGCCGCGCCACTTCCTCAGGGCTCTTGTCGATGATGTTCCCCTCCATGTAGTCATTCATCGGCCAGTTCACGCACGTCACCGCGTCAGGCTTGCGCTCGGTGTCGAAGTAGTCGGGAATCTGCACCTTCCGGTAATTAAAGAACGTGTTGGGCATCGTGTCGCCCGGCTCGCCCGCAAACAACCGGTTGTTGCGGTGGATGGTTAAATCCACCGGATGCACATCCTTCCAATCCAAAAGCGGCCCGGACCACGGCGCAGGCCGCAGGTTCGGCACGTAATTCTTCCAGAACGCATACTGCGCAGGCTTGTCGATCCGGTGGTTGGCTCCCGGCGTCGCGTCGTAGCCCATCATGAACACCCACGTCAGCGCCTGCACGTTCTCCGGCTCCGCTTCGCCCGGCAATGCGTGCAGTTCGCCCGTCTGCGCCTGCGATTCCGCACCAGACACGTACTCCGTCTTGGTCAGCGGCAAAAGATCCCCAAGCTCCGTCGCATCAAGCACATATGACGCACTGATTTCAATCTTCTCGCCCGTATGAAGGTGCTGCACCGTCACGCTGCGCACCTTGTCCCCCTCCATCGATGCCGCCACCGGCTTGTA
>CAZGOM010000411.1:0-2506 GCA_964527265.1 uncultured Phycisphaeraceae bacterium
GGATTCGTAGGGGATGTTGCCGGAGACCATGGTGGCGATGCCGTACTCGTTGACGGCACGGACGAAGGCGAGGCCAAAGCCGGCGACGACGGCGGGGATGACGGTGGGGAGGATGACCTTCCAGAAGGTCTGGTTTGCAGTGGCGCCGAGGATGGCGGCGGCTTCTTCGCTTTCGCGGTCAAGCTCGAGGATGGCGGGCTGTACGGTGCGGACGACAAAGGGGAGGGAGACGAACATGTTGACAAAGACGAGTCCGGCGAGGGTGCCGGTGATGCGGATATCGGTGATGCCGAGCTTGGCGAGGGGAGCGCCAAAGACGCCGGATTCGGAGAACCAGCCGCCGATGGTGCTGCTTGGGCCGTAGAGGGTGAGGAAGGAGATGCCAGCGACGACGGCGGGCATGGCCAGGGGGAGATCGACGAGGGTGTCGATGATGGACCGGAAGGGGAAGCGGTAGCGGACGAGGACCCAGGCGAGGATGAGGCCCATGATGGCGTTGATGAAGCTGGCGATGCCGGCGGAGAGGGTGGAGAGTTTGAAAGCCGAGATGGCTTCGTCGCTGGAGACGATTTCCCAGGAGCGGGAGAGGGGGATTCTGGCGAGTTGGATGAGGGAGGCGATGAGCGGGAGGCCGACGAAGAGGGCGAGATAGAGGAAGACGAAGGATTCGAGCTTCCAGCCGAATGCTTTTTTCCTCCTGGGGAGAGTGGGCGTCGGGCTGGTGGCAGGTGTGTCGGTGGTCATGGCGGTGATTGAAAAAACTCGGTCTGTCGGGAAACGAATCCGCAGGCTCTGGTGATGGATTTACATCTTTCTGCTTATGACGAGCGCCTTATCATACAAGGCTCTCTGAGAGCTTGTGAAGGAATCAAAAAGAGGCAGCAAGTGGTTGAAAGCCGATTGTGCAGGGGGGGGATGAGAGAGTTTGCTGCGTGGGCAGTTCACTTATGTCGGGGGAGGAAGTTGTGCGGGAGCCGGCGGGACGCCGGCGCTCCCGGTGGGGCGCCTGGCGGTGTTAAAAAAACACGGATCTGCAGTGAAGCAGACCCGTGGGCCCTGATGGGTTTATGAGAGGAGATTACTTTTTCTTGCTGGCTTCGAGGGCTTTGTCATACAAGGCGCCTTCAGCGAAGAGGGCCTTGTCGATGGCGGGCCAGCCGCCAGCCTGGCCGATGGTGTAGGACTTTTCAACCTTGGCGATCTTGGCGGCCTGTTTTTCAGCGATGGCTTTGTCGGTGGCGCGATAGCCGAAGTCAGCGAAGATCTGCTGGGCTGCGGGGGTGTAGAGGAACTGGACGAAGCCTTCGGCGACTTTGCGGGTGCCTTTCTTGTCGACGTTCTTGTCGATGACGGTGACGGGGAAGTCGGTCTGGACGTTGGAAGCAGGGATGACGTATTCGAGCTTTTCGCCGCCGGTGATCTTGTCGATGAAGACGGCTTCGTTTTCGAAGGTGATGAGGACGTCGCCGACGCCGTTCTTAATGAAGCTGTCGGTGGCTTCGCGACCGCCGGTGCTCAAGGTTTTGGTGTTGGCGACGATGCTGTGGACGTATTGGTCTGCGGCTTTCTGGTCCTTGGTGTTAAGCTCGGTGAGGTACCCGGCGAGGACGCCCCAGCGGGCGTTCCCGGAGGTTTTGGGGTTCAAGGCGACGATGCCGATGCCTGGGGCTGCGATGTCGCTCCAGGTTTTGATTTTCTTGGGGTTGTTGGGACGGACGATGAGGGCGATAGAGGAGGTGACGGGGGAAGCGCCGTTGGGGAGGCGCTTGTCCCAGTCGGCATGGACGTAGCCTTTGTCGACCAGGGGGGTGACGAGGGACTGGAGGTTGGTGGCGAGGATGTCGGCTTCCTTGCCCTTTAAGATGTCATCGGTTTGCTTGGCGGAGCCGGCGTAGGACTCGACGAATTTGACGTCCTGGCCATGCTTTTCCTTCCATTCCTTCTGGAATGCGGGGATGAGTTTTTTGTAGACGCTGGAGGCGACGGAGTAGCCCAGGAGGGTGACTTCGACGGGTTTCTTGTCGTCTGCTTCGGCGGCGAGGGCGGGGGCGACCGCGGAGGTGAGGGCCAGGCCTGTGACGGCCAGAAGGGTGAGGAAGGTCTTAAGCATTGCGTGAAACTCCGTGTGGAGGTGTGGGATGAGGAACGTGTGAGCGGGAGATTTTAGTCTGGATTTGGAGGAGGGTTGTGCGGGGGAGCGGTGTTTGTGTGGTTTGGTGGAGGTGAAGAGGCGGATTTTTGACTGGGATTAAGAGGATTGAGGATGATTAAGAGGATGGGGAAAGAGTGAAATGCGTTTGGAAGTGGATCGTGTAGTTTTGGATTGCCGTCTTCAGTAAGAGGTATAGTTGAAGCTTGTGAAGTTAGTGGGTTAAAACATGACAATTACAGACAAAACAAGAAAAATTCTTTGGGGTCGATCTGGTAATCGCTGCGCAATCTGTCGACTTCTCCTAGTGGTCTTTCAAGTTTAATATGATTTTTTGTCGATCCTTCCTGTATCAAG